>JAEDFM010000080.1 GCA_016292805.1 Treponema sp.
GGAGGCTGACCGTTAGGGAACTGCGGAACGCGAGTTGGTGGGGGAAGCGGCCTGACAAATAAAAATCATTTGAATATTTTAGTATTAATATTAAATTGATTATGCATTAGATAAGTAGGCTAATCCACCAATGAAAAGGGCGATTAAAATTAGGGAAATAATTGTAATAACAATTCCTAAAGTTACAACCCATTTATTGATTCCGCCGCAGCGTTTAAGGAAGGCGAGGCGGTCTTCTTTTGTTTGATATTGTGACATGGCTTCTGTAAGTTTGTCATTGAAACCTTTGTAAATGAAATAGTCGCCAAACATTCCTGCTAAAATCCAGCAGATAACTGGTGCAACATAAGTGCCTGATAAAAAATATGTAATTGCCAGTGCAATAGCGCCGCCTACATAGGCTTTTCTATATAATAAATGCCAGCCACCAAATATGAATGAACACCAGTTCCATGATACTTTGGCATTGTCTTTTTTAAATGACAGAAAAGCTTTTTTATAGTGGCTGAACTTATTATCATCACAAGTGGGATTTTCACCTTCCATATATGCTTTTGCATATTCTAAAAATTCTGAATCATTTAAATCTTCCATTTTTTAATCTCCTTTGTATAGTTTATTTTAAATGTGGCAGTAATTCTTCAAAATAGAATCTGTCATCAATTTTTCTTTTATCTACAGTATAGCCTAATTTACGGTCGGCACGAACTTTTTCACCGTGAAAATCAGAAGCAGCTGTAATAAAATAGCCTATTTTTTTTCCTAATTCTTCCAGACGGGCACATTCGCTTCTTCTGGCTCCGGGATGATATGCTTCCAGCCCTGCAATTCCTCGTTCGTAATAATTCTGTAGTATATCTGGAAGTTTTCCCCAGGAAAGATAGAGTGACATAGGGTGGGCAAGAACAGGAACTCCACCGGAATCTCTAATTGCCATGATTGCTTCATCAAGGTTTGTCCCTGCTCTTTGTACAAAGTATTTGCGTCCTTGTGCCAGATATTTATCAAAAGCCTGCTGGGAAGTTTTTACTATACCTTTACGAACCAGCATCTGGGCAATGTGAGGACGGCCGATTACTGTATTTGGAAAAACTTTTTCAAAATCTTCCATACAAATGTCTAAGCCATCGGCCTGCATTTTTTCTATCATCTGCAGATTGCGGTTATTACGGTTTTGGATAAGATTATCAATAACGGTTTGCATTGAAGAAGAGGTTTCTTTGATTCCAAGACCTAAAAGATGGAATTCTCCACGATTTGTATTGATATTAATCTCGATGCCAGGAATAAAATTAACATTAAACTGTTTTGCGGCTTCTTTTGCCTCTGGAATTCCGGCTAAAGTGTCATGATCTGTAATTGCAATGGCTTTAAATTCTTTTTCTGCTGCAGCCTGGATTATTTGTGTAGGTGTGTACTGTCCGTCTGAAGCTGTGGTATGAACATGCAAATCTATCATAACTTAAGAATAGCATAAAAATGAATGTTATGATATAATATAAAATGATAGTATTATACAAAAAAGTATAAGGAGCTAGAGAATTATGCCTAAGGCAATGCAATATACAAAAGGTTCTGTTATCTATTTTGAAGGTGATCACGAAGAACGCATATTTATCATGCAGCAGGGAGCTGTACTTCTTTCTAGTACAGATATTGAATCTGGACTTCCAGTTGCTGAACAGGTAAAAGCTGGAGAATTCTTTGGTGTAAAATCTGCGCTTGGTCACTTTGCACGAGAAGAAACAGCCACAGCCTTGGTTCCAACTATTGCAGTAGCTCTTACAGTTCAGGAATTTGAAACATTATTCAGTAATAATAAAGCTTTGATTATGAAAATGCTTCGTGTATTCTCTAATCAGCTTCGTCAGATTCATAAAAAGACTGAATCAACTTTAAATAACATTACAGAAGATCAGAAAAGTGGAATGCTTACTGTTGCAAAAAGCTTTTATGATGAAGAAATGTATCGTTCTGCCTGCGATGTTTACTTGAAGTTCCTTACTCGGTATCCAAATTGTGTTGAAAAAGAAGAAGTTGCAAAGCTTTATGCTGATGCAAAACTTCGTAAAGAAAAGATGGCTGCAAGATCTGGTCGCCCTTCTGCAATGGACAGCAATGAAGATTCAAGTGTTTCTAACAGCTCATTAAAGGTATTTGAACTTCCAGCGTTTGAACGCTTTGCAAAAACTTATGAACCTGGTCAGGTAATTATTTCTGAATATGAACCTGGTGATTGTTTTTATTTGATTCAGAGTGGAAATGTTCAGCTTGTGAAATGTGTAAATGGAACTTCTAAGAATCTTGATATTCTTAAGCCAGGTGAGTTCTTTGGAGAAATGGCAATTCTTGATAATTCTCCACGCTCTGCAACTTGTATGGCTGTAGGAAATGTTAAGTGTCTTGAATTCAATAAAGAAAACTTTGAACTTTTAATTACTGGAAATCCACAGATGGCTTTGCTTTTGCTTAAGCTTTTCTGTAAACGAATTTATGATCAGAAGCGTCGTTATAGAATTCTTGTTGTAAAAGATCTTCAGGCAAGAATTGCAGATGTATTCCTTATGCTTGATGAAATGAATCCAGTTTCAAATGAAGCAGAAAAACAGCGCCGCTTTAATGTTACAATTTCTGACATTGCACACTGGGCAGGCTTGTCTTCAGATGTCACTCGTGATGAAGTAAGCAAGATGGTTTCTCAGCGCAAGATTGAAATCTACGAAAACTACATTATCGTAAACAACATTCTAGACATGAAACGCTTGTACGATACAAGAGCCACAACTCGCCAGGCTTAAACCAGCAAAGAAAAAGAAAATATTTTTGCCGATTTAGCTCACCTGGTAGAGCAGCACCCTCGTAACGTGCAGGTACTCAGTTCGAGTCTGAGAATCGGCTCGTAAATTGAAGCTTCCCTTGAATATATAAAAGGGAGCTTTTTTAATTTAACAATTGTTTTTTCTCGAACTGAGTTCCGAAATGAGCGCCGACCGAATAGGGAGGATGAGCGAGCAAGGATGCGAGCGGAAGCGAACGTAGGCGCCCGGAAGGAGCAAACAGGAAGTTTGCGACTGGAGGGGTTGGTTCAAGTCCGACAATCGGCTTGAATATGACAGGGAATCAATAGAAATGATTCCCTGTTTTTATTTTAAATGAAAAGGAACCAACTACCGGAAGTAGTCAGTGAGGGGCTGAGAATCTGGTCGAATAGCAAAACCGTTTTAGGTTTTACAAAATTTCAAAACCATGAATTAGCGATGGGAGGGGCGCCGGAGGCGGCCACTGGAGCGAACGAAGTGAGTGAAGCGGCTGACCGTTAGGGAACCCCGGACGTAGCGACCCGAAACGACTGAAAGGAGTGGAGGGGAATTTCCAAAGAATAAATACTTAAGTTTTTTTGTAGAAATAACAAAGTTTAATATTTTTTACCTACGCGAATTCTATTGAATGCACTTTGAAATTTCATTATTATTATTGTGATATTCTGGGTTTTCTTGGAGAGGACCTAAAGAATCCATTAAGGAGTTTTAAATGACAGTTAATGACATTAAAAATGCCAAGATTAAAGCTTGGATTGAAGAATGTGTTAAAATGTGTGAACCAGACAATGTTGTAGTATGTGATGGTTCTAAAAAAGAGTATGACGAATTAATGCAGAAATGTGTTAAAGCTGGTCTTGCTACTCCACTTGCAAAGAAAGAAAATTCTTTCTTGTTCCGTTCACTTCCAAGCGACGTTGCTCGTGTTGAAGCTCGTACTTTTATTTCAACAGAAAAAGAAGAAGATGCTGGTCCAACAAACCACTGGATTGATCCAAAAGAATTGAAAGCAACTATGAAAGGTCTTTATACAGGTTGTATGCACGGTCGTACAATGTATGTAATTCCATTCTGTATGGGTCCACTTGGTTCTCCAATTGCAAAATATGGTATTGAACTTACAGATTCTGAATATGTTGTTTTGAATATGGATATCATGACACGTGCCGGCGAAAAAGTTTGGCAGTATGTTGGAACAGATGGTGACTGGGTTCCATGTTTACACTCAGTTGGAAAGCCATTGAATAATGGTGAATCTGATAACGGCATTTGGCCTTGTGCTGATGTTGAACACAAATATATCAGCCAGTTCCCAGAAGAACATCTTATCTGGTCTTACGGTTCTGGATATGGTGGAAATGCTCTTCTTGGTAAAAAATGTTTTGCTCTTCGTATTGCTACTTTCATCGCTCGTGAAGAAGGTTGGCTTGCAGAACATATGCTTATCCTTAAATTAACAAACCCTAAAGGTGAAGTTAAATATGTTACAGGTGCTTTCCCTTCTGCTTGTGGAAAAACAAACCTTGCTATGCTTATTCCAACAATTCC
>JAEDFM010000081.1 GCA_016292805.1 Treponema sp.
GAATACGGTGACCCCACCAGATCTGACGGCTTACACACCAGTCGCGGATATTTACAAGCCACTGTTCGTAAGTATTTTCCCATTTTTGTGGGAAGAACTGGATTTCGCCTGCTTTCCATGCTGCAAGAGCTTTGTCGGCCATTGGCTTCATTTTTACAAACCACTGGTCAGACAAATAAGGTTCTACTACAGTTTTACAGCGGTAACATTTACCTACAGAATGAACCATCTTTTCTTCTTCTTTAAAAAGTCCAGCTTCTGTCAGGTCTTCAATTACAAGCTTACGAGCCTGTTCAGGTCTAAGACCACGGTATTTTTCTGGAACATTTTCGTTCATGCGGCCATCTGGAGTAAGAAGATTGATTACTTCAAGATTATGGCGTTTACCAACTTCCCAGTCGTTAGGGTCATGAGCTGGAGTTATTTTTACCATACCAGTTCCAAATTCCATATCAACATAATCATCAGCGATGATTGGAATCTCTTTTCCGATAAGAGGAAGCTTCAGCTTTTTTCCAACAAGTGCCTTGTAGCGTTCATCATTAGGATTAACAGCAACAGCAGTATCACCAAAGAATGTTTCTGGACGAGTTGTAGCAACTTCAATTTTGCCAGTTCCATCAGCATATTCGTAGTAAAGATGATACATTGCACCGTTTGTATCTTCATGGTCAACTTCATCATCAGCAAGAGCAGTACCACAGCGAGGACACCAGTTTACAAGACGCTTACCCTTGTACATAAGGCCCCGTTCGTAAAGAGTAACAAATACTTCGCGAACAGCACCAGAAAGTCCTTCGTCGTAAGTAAAGCGTTCACGGTCCCAGTCTGTAGAGTTACCAAGTTTTTTCTGCTGCTTTACAATGATGTTGTGATGTTCTTCTTTAACCTGCCATGTGCGTTCAAGGAATTTTTCACGGCCAAGGTCGTTACGAGTTTTACCTTCTGCTTTAAGTTTGCGTTCAACAACGTTCTGAGTTGCAATACCGGCATGGTCTGTACCAGTTACCCAGAGAGTATTGTCGCCCTTCATACGATGGTAGCGAACTACAATATCCTGAAGAGTGTTGTTAAGTCCGTGTCCCATATGAAGAACGCCGGTAACATTTGGAGGAGGAATGACGACAGAATAAGTTCCCTGACATTTTTCACACTGGCAATGTACCGGTGATGATTCATCTGATGCAGGTTTAAAATAGCCTTTGCTATCCCAGTCGTTGTAAATTCGATCCTCAAAAGATTTAGGATCGTAAGCTTTTTCAAGTTCAATCGCTTTCATTCTGTTTCCTCGATTTAAAAATAGTTAATAAAAAGTATAGTGAATTTTTGAGGCATTATCAATTAAGCGACTTTTTTTATATTTTTTTTAAACTTTTATTCAAAAAATACTCCGAAACTGATTCGGGCTGGATATATTACAGTAGAGGTTTTCATATGAATAAAGTATATGACGAAAATTACAAAGGTCCACTGCTAAAACCAATTTCGGACCCAATCTTTAAGATTTTGTTTACAGATCCTTCCCCAGAGGCAAATCGTGCGCTTACAAGTTTTCTTTCCACCGTTTTGGGCAAGCCTGTATGTGATGTGCAGATAGTTTCCAACGAAGTTCCAAAAGAATCCGTCTCCGACAAGGCTGCCATTTTTGATGTAACCTGCCATTTTGAAGGCGATAATGAAGTGCTGGAAATTGAAATGCAGGGCAAAGATGATCACAACTCATACGATAACCGGGCCGAATATTATGCCGCCCACCTGTTGAATCATTACACAAAATGTGGTGAAGGATGGATAGATGTTCCAAAGGCTTATCAGATTTCAGTTTTGAATTTTATTTATGACAAAAATGATGATTCAGGATTCAGCCATTATGTAATGAGAAAAGAAAGTGGAGGGACTTTGAATCAACGATTAAATATTTTCTTTATTGAACTTCCCAAATTTGAAGTTTATGAAGAGGTTGATGTAAACAGTTTGACTTCTATGCAAAAATGGAGTACTTTTTTCTTATATGCTGGAGAAAGTGATGAGCAGGATTTTGTAACAAAACTGGCAGAATCAGAGGCAGGTATTATGGAAGCTATGAAAGTTTTAGGAAAAATCAGCCAGGATGAAATCAACTGGCAGCGCGAACGAGACTACTTTGATCAGCAAATGACACTAAAAACGATCAAACGTTATGCCCGGGAAACCGGTTATGCCGAAGGTCTTGAAATGGGAAAAATAGATGGCCATAAACAAGGCTTGGCAGAAGGACGAGCAGAAGGTCGAGCAGAAGGAATAGCCGAAGGACGAGCGGAAGGAATAGCCGAAGGAATAGCTGAAGGAAAGGCAGCAGGGTTGATTGAAGGAAAACTTAACACACAACTTGATCTTATAACAAAAAAACTTCATAAGGGAAAATCCGTTGAACAGATTGCAGATGAACTGGAAGATTCTATAGAGAACATCCAGAACATCATTCTGCAAAACAACCTACTCTAAGCTTTTGTTTCTGTTTAGAAAATTATATAAGGTTCCTATTGAAACATTTAACTTACGGGAAATGCAGGCTTTGGATATTCCCATCACCTGCATTTCTTCTATTAGGTCTTCATATCCAGAAAGCTTATAATGATCAGCTTTACCGCAGGGACGGCCCAATTTTACACCCTCACTCTTTCTACGCTTTAAAGCCTCTGTAGTTCGTTGAGAAATCAAAGTTCGTTCTATTTCTGCAGAAATACTAAAAGCAAAGGCTAAAACCTTACTGGTCAAATCATCACCTAATTTATAACCTTCCTTTACAGTACAGACCATTACGCCCTTTTCCATCAGTTGATTTAAAATTGACATAATCATAAACATACTGCGTCCAAGTCGAGAAAGTTCAGAACAAATAATTACATCATTTTTCCGCACCTTTTTTAAAAGTGCCCCCAAATTTCTCTTTTCGGGAGAAATCGTTCCGCTTATTGTTTCTTCTATCCAGTTTTCAATAACAATATTATTTTTATTTGCATAAGTATTTATTTCAAACCGTTGATTTTCTACAGTTTGCTTATCAGTACTAACACGAATATATCCATAGATCATTTTTACACTCCTATAAAAAAACATTGAGGAAATATCAATTTCCGAAATGTTTTTTTTCACATTCGCAATGAAATGAGAACGTGAATTTAATCTTTGAGTTTGCAACGCAAACTTCCAGTAGATAAAAGCTGCGCTATATCAGCAGCTTTTATCTTACACTCCTATACAGTTTCTTTTATATTAAAATCCATTCAATTTAAAGGGAGGATTTTTTTAAATGAAAAAAATCGTAATGGGAATCGCTGCTGTAGCAATGGCAGCTTCTATGTTCGCAGCTGATGTATCAGGTCGCGTAAAAATGGATACAAAAGTATTCGCAACAGATACTAAAACAGTTATCTCAAGACCAGCATCAATGGGATGGGATGAAGATAACACATTCTTGAAGTTTGCTGCTTCTACAGAAAACTCAGGTGCTGAATTGTGGCTCCAGGGTGATGATGCTAAATTCGCTCAGTATTCTATCTGGTTTAAGCCAGTTGATGCTGTAAAAATCACTATTGGTGATATCTTCCTTCAGGATGGTGTTCGTGGAACATTCGGTTGGTGGGACTACTCAGTATGGTATAAACACCAGAACGCTGTATTGGTAAACGCTAACGTTGGACCAGTTGCTTTGGAAATCGCTTGTGCTAATCTCTTGAACTGGGGAGCTAAAGGCTATGCTATGCTCGGTGACTTCTGGTTAGGAGCTACATTCGGTTTAGGCGATGCTGGTTCTTTGAAAGTAGTTGCAGCAAAAGGTGCTAAACTCGGCTGTTACGATCTGCCTGGTAATGCAGGTAACCTCACAGCAGGTATTGCTTATGACAACCAGCCATGGCAGACAACAGGTTACTGTGCAAGTGCATTCGTAGATTTTGATAAAAGCTGGAAATTCCACGCAGTATTCGGACAGGTTAATGGACAGTTAATCCTTGATGCTGTAAACTTAAGATTGGTTAACTTATACTCATACACTGACAAATTCACATATGGTTTCTTAGCTCGTGCTGAATTGAAAACAATCGACGGAGTTACACCATTCGTTGAAGTTCAGGGAAATAATATTATGAAAAAGATGCTTACTGCAAATCTCGGATGTGATACAGCTGTAGGTGGATGTTCAATCACAACTTACATCAACGTAAATATGGAATTCGTTAAAGGTAAGAAACCAACAGTTTCTATGCCAGTTGAATTCACATTCAATCTCTAGTTTATAATCTAGAATGAATATAAGGGTTATCCGTAAGGGTAACCCTTTTTTGTTTTA
>JAEDFM010000082.1 GCA_016292805.1 Treponema sp.
AAAGTCTTAACGGCCACCTTATTAAATGTATCGGAATGTAGAAAAAATCCTTTAGCATTTTTATTATTTAAATGATGAAAAAATATTACAATGGGGTACGACCTTGATTTTTTTCAAGTTTTTAGCGTTAGCGTTAAAAATTTTGAGACACATGCACGGTGATGTATATAGGTTGTGGGATTTTCCGCACGTGACAGGGACAGACCTTGCTTTTTTGTAGCATGTCTGGTTGTAACAGTAGTTGTATCACTCTGTACAAAAACAAGTGATGAAACACTGGCTAAGTTCGAAGAATACAAAAAAATGGCTGACTAAACAAATGCGCACTGCATAATTTATAAGTCACAATAATTTGTGAATGAAAGAGTCCCGCTTTTGGAAAAATTTCTGAAAGCGTTTTTTTTGTGCGTTGCGCACGTAGGTTCTGAAATATTACTCAAGACTCTGTATTCCCTTGCTATTAAAATTAACATAAAAAAAGCACAGCAAATGTGCCGAAATATGTTTATTTTTTTAGGAGTATTTTATGCGGAAAAGAAACAGAGTAATGGGGCTTGCGGTTGGTTGTATTGCAGCGTTTTTGTATCTTGGTTGTACACAGACACCAGGTACGGATCCAAATGATCAGCAAAATCAAGATCAACAGAATACAGATACAACAGGAACACAGACTGCAAAGCCTGAAAAATCTTCAGACCTTATTAAGTTTAATATGAGCAAAGGATCTGTACTTGCTACAACAGGTCTGGCAAATCATGAAAGAAGTGCAGGGCGCGCTGCTGGGGACAATCTGGATTCACTGGTAGCAATTACAGAAGACAATGAAGTTGTAAACGTAATGGAAACTTCAAAAGAACTTCAGGACTGGTGTGTGCCAAAAAAGGTAGTAGAAGTTTATCAGTGTCCTTATGCAAGTGTAGAAGAATCTTGCAAAGGTGTTTATACAGTATTTGAATCTGCGGTAGATAACTGGAAATTTAA
Organism: Treponema sp.; assembly: GCA_016292805.1. GTDB lineage: Bacteria > Spirochaetota > Spirochaetia > Treponematales > Treponemataceae > Treponema_D. The sequence goes on from JAEDFM010000082.1 coordinate 982, forward strand.
AGACGATACACCCGCTCCAGGTATGAGTATGCTCATGTATGTAAAGCCTGATGGAACAGCAGTAGATGTTTTGAATATCGATGGTGATGTTTCACATTATGTTCAGACTTATATTAAAGCAAATTACGGAAATGACTACATTAAGTTTGATAAACAGGGAAATGCTTTTATTCTGGCAGATGACGGAAGTAACAGTGTTGTCTACAGATATAATCCTGTAAATGATGTAGTAACAAAATATGACCTGGGATTGAAGTCAGACAGCAGCTCAGTATGGATTGGAAACTTTGAAGTTTCTGGTGACGGAAAATGGGTTTTTGTAAAAGCTGATATAAAAAACGGCGGTAAGACTGTAAGCACTGTTTACACTATGGAAGTAAATGCACAAAAAACTCCAGTTAAAATCTTTGAATCTAAACCAGATTTTGGATATGTAGTTTCAATGGCTTATAATGACAGCATTAATACATTGTATTTCCGAACTTATGCTGATGCTGGTGATATCTCACTGGCAGATGAAACTTGCAGCATGTGGGGTTTGTATGAACTGGCAAAACGTTCAGACGATTCATTTAATGTAGCTGATTTGAAAAAGCACAACAAGCTTCCAGATTGGCTTTTTTGCAACCTGGCAAAAAAATACATTATTGATGAATTTAAGGATGCTGAAGGAAATTCAAAGTATAAAGCAAAAACTGATCCTGATTATACAGGCTTTGTTGCTGCCCTTAAAAAACTGGTTTGCTATGATGGAGATCCAGAAGATTTAGTTATAGATTTGTCATTCTTTAAAACAGATGTCTGGGTAGCTCACTTTGGAGAGAGTGCTAGAGAGAGTATTAAGGCTTCCGTTCCAGATGATATTACAGATGCTGAAGCTATTGAATGGCTTGTAGAAAACAATATCTATTTTGAAACTAATTGGTTTACCGATTTTGTAAATAAGATTTGGCATTGGGAAAAATCATTCAGAACAGAACAAGATATAGAAGCTGGCCGCTATCCATACTTCCTGGAAGCATTAGTACACGGTAAAGATGGAAAAAAGGTAATCGATCCTTACTGTTACGGAAGTAAAGATTTTACTGGAGACTGTGCCGGAGCATTTGCATTCAATAATGATGGTGTGTGGACATATACGAATAAAGGCGAAGAGTCATGGAATGGTGATACTCATGCTATCTTGTATAAACTTGCTGACCGAAAAGGAAATTTTGAATTAAGTCAGCCTGCAGGTTTTGCTGGTAAAAGATTGTATATAGCATCACCAGAAGAACGTGACGATTCTGATCCATGGTACAAGAAACCTTATGCTGTAACACCAACAGCTGTTGCAGCTCTTTCAGAAGACAGAAAATCAATTTACTACTATTCAAATGGTACTGTAAAAGACCTCCTGGAAAATGATTCGAATAAGAGCAGCATAAACATGATTTATTCATTTACTCTTAATGATACTGAAATGGTTTATAACGCTGTAAAGAATAATGGCGGATACATGATGGTAAGAGTTGACCTGGCTACAGGCGCTGCTACAAAACTTCCTCTTGAAGTTCGTGTAGAAAATATGCTTGCTGTAAAATAAAGCAAGATGAATTTGATGCGGGATTTCAATCCCGCAAACGAATGAGTCAAGGGTTTAAGATAGCCGAAGGCGTACGGCCCTTGACCATTCGTACTTGTTGCCTTTACTGCATCAGCAAATCCACGACGGGCATGAACCCAGCAGTTGAGTAATTCTATTTTATGGTCTGGATGGCTAAGGTTCCAGTAATTGATGGCAGCATTGTAGCCGGAATATCCGTCGGACTGGATTACATTCCCTTCATAGTCTTCAAGAAAATCCAGGACGTTCTTTCCACTACGGGTCCATCTGAAATTGTATGAGAAAACAGGATGTTCCTTTGTTCCGCCAAGAACCACCCATATGTAGCAGTTCTTACGGCAATCCTCTTCCAGGTCATCGGCTTTCTTCCTGTACCTGGCCTCGTCCCAGTATTCAACTTTCAATTCTTCCGGATCTATCTTCAGAACTTCTGCCGGGCTTTTTCTTCTCTGATTTTCTGTCAAAAAGATCATCATCATTAAGAGCCTGCGCTATGTCTTCATCAGAGATTTCAGGACACTGGTTTTCTAGTTTAATGCCCATTTCCTCAGCGTCAAAAAGGAATGGCTGTGATTCATAAAGTTTCTTGAGTGACTCTGTTTTTGCAGCAAACTCTCTGGCTTTTTTACAGCAAGTTTTTCATTAAGAATCTTTATTTCTGCCTGCTGTTCACGGATTTTCTGGTCTTTTTCTGAAAGACGTGCGTTCATTTTTTCGAGTAGGAGTAAGGCTTCTGCAAGTGATTCTGGTTTGACCTCTTTCAAGAAGCATTTCAAACTGCTCTGTGTTTACTTCCCTTGCTTCCTGACTTGTATTCGGCCATGTCCAGGTTGCCATCTCAAGTCTTTTCTGGGCAAGCCAGAATCCAGTTTTGTTCCAGAATATAATCTTGAGCAGTCTGTGGCTTTTGTTGCAGAAAAAGAATACGGAATTGCTTAAAGCATCCAGATGCATTTCATTTTCAATGATTGCTAAAAGTCCTGTAACTCCTTTTCGAAGATCAGTAGGACCTGGCCTTACGTAAAGTCTAGCACCTTCAAAATCTATTTTCATAAAGAAGCCATTGCTGCAAGGATTTCCCGGATAATTACCGCATTACTGTTTCCAGAAATTTCAATCTCTATTCCAGCCTTACGGATTATCAGGTTCTGTTTTTCCTTTATGAAAGTTGATTTTAATTCAACAAAATGAACATCTGCAGCCTGGCATGCTTCTGCAGATTTGTATTTAGTCACCCATGCAGACAAAGTATTAGGCTTTATGCCATATTCTGGAGCGAATACTGTCTGTGATTTTCCTGACTGAATGTATTCCTCAACATTTTTCTGACGTTCTTCACGACTGTAATTTGATCTCATAATTTCTTCCACCTTGGGTAGAAGTTTAGATTAAATATTTATTTTGGAAAAATACATGAGAATTGACGGTTACGGAAGAAATGTGCCTTCTGCGACTATCATCTTGATTTTCCACCGACACAAACAAAAACTTTTTACTTAACAAGGAAGTGCTTTCCAAGG
>JAEDFM010000031.1 GCA_016292805.1 Treponema sp.
TCCCGACATTCTGGGTGTAAACCAGACGCTCGTACCAGCTGAGCTAACCGTCCGTTGATGTTTATATTTATACCAAAAATTACATTTTGTGTCAATATAGTTTCAATATTTTTTAATTAATTACGAAACTATATTTTAGTTTTCCTTCGTTATTCTTGTTTAATAAACCTGTAAATTTATCCTTATAAAAGACTGCACATTCAGTATTATTTGGAATATCAAATAAATTCTGTACATATAATTTATTTCTTATTGGTTTACCATTCTGGAATTCAGATAAAGCTTCATCATTAATTAAATCTATATTATAAAAGCCACATTCTACAGAAACTGTTTTATTCACAGTTTGTATTTTTTCAACAATTTCATTTTTAATAAAATCATCATCAAAAAAATCTTCTTTTTTATCCATCTGCATATAAGCGTTTTGAATATTGAATTCCGGTAATAAGGAATAAGCAGCAGAATCCAAGATGTTAAAATTTCCAACTTGAGTTCTGTATAATCCAATTAAATGGGCTGCACTTCCGCAGGCTGTTCCAATATCTCTTGCCAGTGACCTGATATAAGTGCCTTTAGAAACCTTAAACTCTATAAGACAGGCTTCTACTCCCCCTTCCGAATTTTCACGGAACTCTTTAACTTCTGCTTTATAAACTGTTACTTTTCTTGGTGGAATATCAACGGATTTACCCTTACGAGCCAGATCACTGGCACGCTTTCCATCTACATGAATTGCACTAAATGCAGGTGGCAGCTGATTAATCTCCCCTGTAAATTCAGGCAAAACTTCAATAATTTTTTCTTTTGTTGGTAAAGGACCTGTTTTGATAATATTTCCTGTATATTCTAATGTATCAGTTTCTTCACCAAACTTAATTACGGCCTCATAGGTTTTATCAAATTCTGTAATTTTTCCGGCAAGTCTTGTAAATCGACCTGTACATACAACAAGAAGCCCTTGTGCAAAACTATCTAAAGTTCCTGTATGACCAACTTTTGTTGTATTCAATGCCTTTTTAACATTATGAAGAGAAGAAAAAGATGTAAGACCTGGCTGTTTAGCCAGAAGAACAATACCGTCCATTATTTACCTGTATACAAAAAAAATCTGACAGTTTTTAGGTCTGTCAGATTTTACATATTATTCTTCATTTTTTTCTGAAGTCTGCTGTTCATTCATAGCGGATTCTCTTTCAAGTTCATTTAACTTTTGAACCATCATAAATCCATCTTTCATTCCTGAATCAACAACAAATATCAGTTTCGGAAACTGTCTGATTCTAAGTTTTTTGGCAATCTCTCGCTGAATAAATCCAGCTGCAGCATTTAAGCCATTTACACCTTTATGAAGCTGTCCATCAGGCAGGAATGTTGAAACATAAACTTTTGCATATCCTAAATCTGATGTAACTTCAACTCGGTTTACACTTAAGAAAGTATTTACACGAGGATCTTTTACATCCCCCCGTAAAATTAACTGGGAAATTTCATCACGGAGCTGATCATTCAATCTCTGTAATCTATACTGTCCCATTACATAGCTCCTTCAGAACCTGCAGCTGTAACATTTCGTTTCGCAGCTTCAGCTTCTTCTTCAGCAATTGTCTTTCCTAATTTCTTAGCAACTTCAACAATTTCGAATACTTCAAGCTTATCGCCAACCTGGATATCCTGCCAGTTTTCAAGACCGATACCACATTCGTAACCTACGCTAACTTCTTTAGCATCATCCTTGAATCGTTTAAGAGAAGAAATCTTACCTGTAAAGATAACGATTCCATCACGAACAAGGTTAACACTAGAACTTCTGCGTACAATACCTTCTGATACAGAACAACCGGCAATTACGCCAACTTTTGGTACCTTGAATGTATTACGAACTTCAACCATACCGATAACTTCTTCTTTTGTATCTGGCTGGAGCATACCTTCCATAGCCTGCTGAATTTCTTCAACACACTTGTAGATAATGTTGTATTTTCTGATTTCTACCTGTTCCTGTTCAGCCAAAGATTTTGCCTTTGGAGTTGGACGAACATTGAAACCAATGATAATTGCATTTGAGTCAGCAGCAGCCAAAGTAACATCAGATTCATTAATTGCACCAGCACTTGAATGAATAACTGAAAGTCTGATTTCCCGTGTAGAAAGTTTTTCGAGAGATGCTTTAAGAGCTTCTGCAGAACCCTGAAGGTCGGCTTTAATAATTACCTTAAGTTCTTTAACTTCACTATTTGCAATATCAGAATAGAGAGATTCAAGAGTTGTCTTCTTAACAGCCTTAGCAGCTTCAAAGCGTTTTAATTCCTGACGCTTAGCAGAAATAGCACGAGCATCTTTTTCTGATTCTGTTACCTGGAATGGATCTCCTGCATTTGGCATTTCTTCGAGACCAAGAACTTCTACTGGAGTTGAAGGTCCTGCTTCCTGGATACGTTTTCCGTGATCATCAAACATAGCACGAACACGACCAGAATAAATACCAGCAACAAATGGATCACCCTGTTTTAATGTACCACGCTGTACAATTACAGAAGCAACTACACCACGGCCCTGATCTACGCGGCTTTCAAGGATTTTACCTTCGGCACGGCACTGATCATTAGCTTTAAGTTCAAGCATTTCTGCCTGAAGAAGAATAGCATCAAGGAGCTCATCAATACCAGTTTTCTGTTTAGCAGAAATGTGTACATACTGAGTATCTCCACCCCATTCTTCTGGAGCAAGACCATGTTCAGAAAGCTGAGTCTTAACACGGTCAGGATTAGCTTCTGGTTTATCAATTTTGTTTACTGCAACAATAATTGGAACTTTTGCATCTTTAGCATGAGCAATAGCTTCCAAAGTCTGAGGCATTACACCATCATCAGCTGCAACAACAAGAACTACAACATCAGTTACCTGAGCACCACGAGCACGCATCATAGTGAATGCTTCGTGACCAGGAGTATCAAGGAATGTAATCTTTCCTTTTGGAGTTGTTACTGAATAAGCACCAATTGCCTGTGTAATACCACCGGCTTCTCCCGCTGCAACATTTGCATTACGGATTGCATCAAGTGTTTTTGTTTTACCGTGGTCTACGTGACCCATTACAGTTACAATTGGAGGACGGACTTTAAGTTCAACACCGTCATCTTTATCGCTTTCAATTACAGTTTCATCATAAAGGGAAACAAGATGTACTTCACAACCATATTCAGCAGCAAGTAAAGTAGCAGTATCAGCATCGATAGACTGAGTAATTGTTACCATCATACCCATACCCATAAGCTTTCCAATTACATCTGAAGCTTTAAGGTTCATCTTACGAGCCAAATCAGAAACTGAAATTGATTCCATAATATCAATTGATTTTGGTACTACAGTTTCTGGAGTAACAACCTTCTTTTTAGTTTCAAATAAGTTGTCTGCGTACTGTTCTTCATCTTTACGGTTATAAACCTGTTTCTTACCCTTGAAGGCAGCCTTTTTAGCCGACTGCTGACGAGACTGATCTACAGGTAAAGGAGCTGGAGCACCACCACCCATTCCAGGGCGGAAACCTGCTCTTCCACCATTCTGGCCTGGACCACGGTTAAATCCACCCTGACCATTATTTGATCCACGATTGAATCCACCTGACTGTCCATTACGATTAAAGTTTCCACGAGGTCCGTTTCCGTTTGGACGAGATCCGTTTCCACCTTCACGGTTGTTGTCTCTTTCACGATTCTGGTAACTCATTCTAGCCTGAGCACCATTGAATCCGCCACCTTCGCGGTTATAGCCTCTGTTCTGTCCGTTTCTATCCTGACCATTTCCATTATTATTGCGGTAGTATCCTCCACCCTGACCATTGCGGTTAAAGTTACCACGAGGTCTGTCTGAAAGGTTACCAGCCTTAACATTTGGTCTTGAAGGATTTAATTCAAAAGACCGAGGTTTATTATTTTCATTTTTCTGAGCTGGAGCCACTGGCTGAGCTGCAGGTTTTTCCTGGGAAGGTGCAGCAGGCTTTTCCTGAGTTTCTGCAGGAGCATCTGCTTTTTTCACAACAACATGCTTTGGAGCTTCTGCAGCAGGTTTAGCGCTGGCAGCAGGAGCTGCATTTGGAGCAGGCTGTGCAACAGGCTTTTTCTTAACAACAACTACACGCTTTTTTTCTGGAGCCTGTGCAGGTGCAGCTTCTGCCTGTTTTTTATGAACTACGAATCCCGGCTTTTTTTCTAATTCTTCTGCCATTTACTTCCTATTCCTCATCCTCAGCAAATTCGAATTCAACACCACAGTTTGGACACTGTGTCATATCAAGAGTGATTTTTGCACCACATTCAGGACAGAAGTATTCTTCTTCCTCAGCCTCTTCTTTTGTTTCTTCCTGTGGTTTTGCCTGTTCTTCAGCAGGTTCTTCTTCTTCAACGAATTCTACATTGTCATTAATTAAATTGTTGATAGCATCAAGCTGTTCTTTTGTAACATTTTCAATGTGGATTGAATTATTTTCGTAAGCATCAACAAAGTCCTGAATCTGTTCAATTCCATTAGCTTTAAGAAGAGCAGCAACTTCTGCATCAACTCCAGGGAGTTCAGCAACTGTTGTAATTTCATCATATTCTTCTTCATCATTAAACAGATTGCGGGCTGTAGCAACTGTTGTAACAGAAGAAAAGTCAATATCCTGTGCCTGTTCAATTGTTTTAACATCAATATTCCAGTCACAAAGACGATTTGCAAGTCTAACATTCTGACCCTGACGACCAATAGCTAAAGAGAACTGGCTTTCTTCAACAATAGCCAATGCCTGACGCTTTTCAGCATCCATAATAACTACCCTTTCTACCTGAGCTGGAGAAAGTGCATTTTTAATGAATTCTGCAGGATCTTCATCATAACGAAGTACATCAATTTTTTCATTTGAAAGTTCACGGATAACGTTCTGAATACGAACACCTTTAAGACCTACACAAGCTCCTACAGGATCTACTTCTTCTCGTTTAGTTGTTACTGCAATCTTTGTACGGTAACCAGCATCACGAACACTCTTTACAATTTCTACAGTGCCGTCTGCAATTTCTGGAACTTCTTTTTCAAGAATCTGACAAACAAGTTTTGGATCGCTTCTTGAAAGAACAAGCTGAATACCAGAGTTTGTCTTTTTGATTTCTACGATTAAAGCTTTAATTCTGTCGTTAGCTTCATAAACTTCAAGCTTAGACTGGAATTTTGCAGGAAGAACACCTTCAAGACGACCAGCATTACCAAGGTCCAGATAGATGTTTCCATTGCGTTCACGCTGATAATAACCAATAATGATTTCACCAAGTTTGTCTTTGTAATCGTTATAAAGAGAATCTTTGTATGTTTCGTTTAAGCCCTGATGAGCAGTCTGTTTACCTGTAGAAACAGCTGAACGGTTAAAAGATTTAGGATCTTCAAGAATATCGATTTCATCACCTTCTTCAACTTCATCACCTGCAAGCTGTTTAGCTTCATCAAGTTCGATTTCTCTTACAGGATCATAAACACCGTCAATTACTGTTTTGCGAGAATAAATTGAAACATCAGACATATCGTCATTGAATTTAACGATTGCGTTTTCATCTGTTCCATAAGTGCGTTTGTAAGCTGCTTTAAGAGCTTTTTCAATTGTAAGTCGTACAGAATCTTCAGAATATCCTTTTTCCTGAATCAACTGACGGATAGCTTCTGCCATTTCTGACATCTTAAGCCTCCTTTCCTTCATTAGGGTCATAAATAAATTTTGCTTTTGCTATATTTTCATAAAGAACAGTAATTGATTCACCGTCCTCAGTTTCCAATGTTACAGATTTATCGCCGGCAGATGTAATTTTTCCGCCTACCCAATCTGTTTTAATTTTGTCCCATACACGAACATTTCGGCCAACAAACACTGTAAATTCAGCAGCGTTTTTAATGTTATGTTCGATTCCAGGACTTGTAAGTTCCATTGTTGTTTCTTCTGTGCCCAAAAGAGCTTCCAGATGTGGCAGCAATGCACGGTGCACTTTTGCACAATCATTAACTCCCATGTTTGCAGCTGGATCAACAGGTGTAACAATGGCTGAAATTTTTGTGATTGTTTTTGCAGGAATGATTTTAAGATCTACTAATTTGTAGCCTAATCCTTCTACAATCGGTGCACAATCTTTGTAATACTTAATGTCTTTATATGATGTATATTCCATAACTAATCAAGAATCAGAAAATACAAATAAAAAAGACCCGAGGTGGACTCGAGTCTTTTTAATAATATATTAAACTGACAACATAAATATACAATTTTAAAGTAGTTATGTCAATTATTTTACTATTAAAGAACCTTCTTTATAAATTGCAAATTTTGTGTAGCCCTGTTTTTCAAGCATATCAAACTGAGGACCAGCCTTCTTTGCTTTTTTAAGAACGGAAACATTATAAGATTCACGAAGCTTTTCAGCATCCTTCATAACCTGAACATAAGAAACTTCATCTTCATAAAGGAATGCACATTTTTCTTTTGCTCCAGGAATCTGATAATTCTGATCAAGAAGAATTGAACAGATGCGTTCAAAACCAATACTGAAACCTACAGCTGGTACACTCTGACCAATAAACTTACCAATAAGATTATCATAGCGTCCGCCACCACCAATTGCACCGCTGAACAATGGTGAAGCAATTTCAAATACACAACCTGTATAATACCCCTGACCACGAACAAGGTTTGGACAGTATTTTACGGCATATTTACCACCAGAAACTTCACTGGCAGTCTTAATAATATATTTCAAATCATCTGCAATTGCAGGATCAGCACATTTTGCAGCAACCTCATCCAATGTAACTTCTCCAGCTGAAATAAACTGATAGAGAGCTTCGATTGCAGCTGCAGGCAACTGTTTTTCTACAAGTTCAGCTTTTACTCCGTCTGCACCAATCTTGTCCATTTTATCAAAAGAAATACAAACAGAATCAAGAGTATCTGGTGCAAAGCCCATATTTTCAAGCATATTACGAAGAATACGACGGTCATTAATATTAATAAAGAAATCCTTAAAACCGATAGAAAGCATTGCTCTGGCAGTAATATCAATTAATTCTACTTCTGCATTTGGAGAACCATCACCAAGAACATCAATATCACACTGAACAAATTCACGCATACGACCTTTTTGAGGACGCTCTGCACGATATACACGGTCTGTCTGAATTACCTTAAAAGGAAACTGAAGCTCGTTTCTGTTTGCTGCAAAAAATCGTGTAAGAGGCAATGTCAAATCATAGCGTAATCCCATATCTGACAATTCTTTATCTGTTGGATGCTCAGAAGCAAGAGCGGCATCAAGCTTTTCTCCTCGTTTAAGAACCTTAAAAATAAGATTTAAGTTATCGCCACCATCTGATTTATCAAGATTTTCAGAATCTTCAAGAATTGGAGTTGAAATGCGTTCAAATCCAGATGCTCTATAAGTTTCAAGAATCTTTCCCTGAACATAATCACGCATACGCTGTTCAGCAGGTAAAATATCTTTCATACCTTTCAAAGCGTTTGTTTTCATTAAATATGCCTCGTAATAATAACGTTCTTTAATTTTATAAACCGGAGGATTCTTCAGAATCCGAGGATTTATAAAACGTTCGCGTGAGCGAACATGTAAATAAACAGAGTTTTTGCAAAAAAACTCGAGACTTAAAATAGATGGCGAAATTTTAGCCATCTATTTTAAACGTTCTTTAATTTTGTAAACCGCAAGTTGTTTCAACAACTGAGGATTTACAAAACGTTCGCGTGAGCGAACACGTAAATAAATAGAGTTTTTGCAAAAAAACTCGGGACTTAAAATAGATGGCGCAATTTTAGCCATCTATTTTAAACGTTGCTTAATATTATAAAAATATGGGAAATATTACAATGTATTCTTAACAATATCACTAAACTGAACCCCAGAGCCAGAAGTAACATCTTTTACTAAAGTTGCACCAATAACTTCATCAAGGAATTCTGGGGAAATGCCGGGAGTTAATACTTTTTCTGTTCGCAAAACTCCAATATCAGATTCTTTAATAACAGCCCCGGACTTAAGTTCTGTCATATAATGAAGACTACGATTGGTGCGACCATAATTTGCAAGTTCTGCTGGTGCTAATTTTTTTATTCCTGTTCCTAATACTTCAACAACCTTTTCTGAGCCAAACTGTTCACCTAACTGATCTAAAGTCCGTTTATAACCAATTTCTTCGCCATAGTGACGGAATGTAGCTTCAGTCTGATGTACACAATGACACATGAGAGCAAACTGCTCACCTTCCAAAGCAACAGGATCATCAAGTCCTGCTGTTTTTCTGCTTAAAGTGATGTGCTTTTCAATTATCGTTCCCCCCACAGCAATACTTAAAACAGGTACCAGTACAGGATCCAGACTATGGTCACTAACACCACATTCCACACCAAAAATATTCTTCAAATTACGGATTACCTTTAAATTATATTCACTTTCAGGGGCTGGATAACTGGTTATACAATGCAGCAAAGACACATTCTGTGTACCAAGTATTTCCAAAGCTTTTTCAATATCCATAATTTTGGAAACACCAGAAGAAACAATTACCTCTACAGGTGTTTCTCCCCGTTTACACTGCTCTTCTCTGTAATCAGCCAGTGCTTTTAACATAGGATAATGATTAAGTTCAGGTGAAGCTATTTTTACTATATCGGGTTTTATCTCAAGTAATTCTTTTAAGCTTGTCAGTCCAAAAGGAGAACAACAGAACTTACAGCCCTTCTGATGAACATAATCCAGACATTTTTTATAAAACTCTTTATTACATTCAAGCTGCTTAAAACGGTCATATAGCCTTATGTTTCCTGTAGGAAGCTTTACATAACCTGTATCAGGATGCAATATCTCATCTGCGTATACCCACTGGAACTTTATAGCATCAGCCCCGGAAGCCGCAGCTTCATCAATCATCTTAAAGGCTTTTTCCAGAGAACCTTCATGACTTGTACCAATTTCAGCAATTATAAGACTCATTTACTTATCCTTAATTGCATCTGATACTGATTTGGCTTTATATCTGTTGGAGTAAACTGAAAGACAAGTAGCTGGAAGCCATCCAGATTCGAATTTATACCAGGTTTCATTTTCGGAATCTTTAGAGTTCCCTACAACCTGAAGTATATCCCCCTTACGACAATGTCCCTGTGTTGTGGAATTCCAGTCACAGGCTTCTTTGTAAGATGCATATGGATCGGTTACTACAGCCCATCTAACATCTGGAGCCAAAGCAAGAGGATATGAATTATCAAATTCAATTATTTCTTCTTTATTTTTTTTACAACCTGTAAAAACTGCTGTAAGAATGCAAACAGTTACAAAAATATACTTTTTAATCATAAATTATCCTTTAATCTTTTTAACAACCGCTGGATATATACCTAAATCTGAATCAACAAAATTTAATGTTGGTATTTCCTCTAAAGGAGCCCATCTATAATCAGTATGTTCTGTAAGCACAAAAGGTTTCTCCATACCATCATGTTCAAAGGTTACCAGATAGGCATCCAGATAACAAAGCTTATCCTTATGGGTAAATGAACTTTCGCAGATTTTATCACCAACAGTAACCTTTACCCCGAATTCTTCCATCATTTCCCGTTCAATTGCCTGAACATTATCTTCGCCTTCATCAAGTTTTCCACCAGGAAATTCCCAGCGACCACCCATATCACCTTTATTCTGACGTTTAGCAATAAAAACTTTTCCATCTCTATAATCAATACATGCAATTGAACGACTCATATATATATCCTTATGGTACTAACGCTTTACCGCTGTACTAATTTCTTTTTCTTCATCATTTACAGTTAATATAACATCACAACGGATAATATCAAAATCTGTATGTCTGACACGCATATATTTTGTTTCTGCATCATCTGCTGTATATGTTATTGACTTTATATCCTTATTTACTACCTGTTTATCCCCATCAATAAGAAAAATTTCTGCAGTTATATTACGGTCTCCCTTATTTTTTCCATCCGCCTTAGGATTCCATTTTACACTTACACTGGAATATATCTGATCTTCGAAGGAATATGATACAACTTCAAAATCCAATCCCTGAACTTTTGCATAATTACGGGACCTATTAAATCCGGAATATATCCAGGCTACACCAACAAAGAAAATAAGTGCAAAGAAAATGTATTTATTTGAACCTGTAAAAAAAATTTTTATACCACGAACAGGTTTCATATCGCCCCTATAGTATTTCTTTACTATTTCAGGCGCATTTGCTATGCGTTCTTCCCGGTTATAATAATATTTAACAGTTTTTTCACCTTCTGGGTGTCCCTCATCAACATTATCAAACATTTACTTTTCCAGAATTGCAGCAATAAGACTATCTGTTCTATACCAGACAACCCTTGCCATCTCTTTTTCAATATATAAAGCTGAGATGATACCATCATCAGAAAGAGTCATTGTATTAAACAAAATATTTGAATGATCAGCTGTAAAGTGACGACGGAGAATTCTCTGGCTTTCGCTCTGAAGCATTTCTACATTAAATCCATCATCAGTTTTAATAATAAAGAATTTCCAGCCATTTTTTGTAACACCAAGGAAATCATATGGAATTTTATAAGTTAAACGGCTGTAATCTACAATTACAGATTCTTCATAAGGTGGAATAGATACTGGTTCTTCGTATACTCCCTCGTCAATATTCAATGGATAAAGCATACTGGCTACAAAGTTAATACCGGATTGAACTTTTGAACCTTCATCTACATAGGTTGTGTAGTAATCTATATCAACATACAATCTGTAAGTATAAAGATCTGGAATAACCTTTTTAATCGAATAGAAACAATTATCTTCTTTACCCTTAAGTTTTGGAGCATCTTTTGTTAGAACAGGAATTTCATACTTTAAATATCCGTCTGTTCCAAACCAGTAAACCATATAACCTTCTGTAGAAGTACCAACAACAACAAGTTCGTTATTATTTGTCGTGTATATATTGTCTATATATGGAAATGGAGTACCACCCGGTCCTTCCTGTCCAATGAATTCTACAGTTGAAGCATCTCGATTAAAACGGAGTACAGTCTGACCATAAAGCATAGTTCCGTCTTTACTCTGTTCCTGGCTTTCCCTTGGAATTGTACACACTGTATAAATAACCTTATTGGCATCTACAGCAATTTTTCCAGGATAATCAAAAGGATATGATATTTCGTGATGAATACTTTTATCTGCCTTGTTTGATTTTGATATAAGCTTGGCAATATCTGAATCTTCGTTATAAAAAAGTGTAAGCAAATCTCCAAAGGAATTGAATTCCATTACCTTTCGGGATTCACCATTTACAAGGTAAACAAATCCATCCCGCATATATATGCCAAGTCGAACAGCTCCTACAGTATTAAGGTCTGTTACGCTGAGCTGCTCTTCAAAATTACCATAAGGAATAGAAAAAAGCTGATTTTCACTGATAGATTTTACTGTTTCAGATTTTATACAGCCTGTAAAAAGAATTGATGTAAATGATATTGCAGTAAGTAATAGTTTTAGTTTTTTCATAAGGTACCTACAGTTTAAATGTTCACTTTTAACTTGTCAATTAATATGGAATATTAGTAGATTTTATAGTATTATATAGGAATATAAAAATAAGGAAAATAATATGTTTGTTGATAAAATTCTCACAGCTATTTTCGGTACACAGAATGATCGTGACGTAAAAGCTCTTAGACCAATCCTTGCAAAAGTAAACGAAAAAGAAGAATGGGCAAAATCTCTTGCTCCAGAACAATTCCCTGAAGAAACTAAAAAATTCAAAGAACGCCTTGCTAATGGCGAAACTCTTGATGATCTTTTACCAGAAGCTTTTGCACTCTGTCGTGAAGCCGCATGGCGTGTTCGCGGTGAACGAGCTTATGATGTTCAGATTATGGGTGCCATTAACCTTCATATGGGCCGTATTACTGAAATGAAAACTGGTGAAGGTAAAACACTCGTTGCCGTTGCTCCATCTTACTTGAACTCCCTTTCTGGAAAAGGTGTTCATGTTGTTACAGTAAACGATTACCTTGCTGAACGAGATGCAAACACAATGCGTCCTGTATTTACATATCTTGGTTGTACAGTTGGTGCAATTCTTTCTGATATGGACAATGATGCTCGTAAAGCAGCTTATGACTGTGACATCACTTATGGTACAAACAATGAATTTGGTTTCGACTATCTTCGCGATAATATGAAAGTTGATCTTAAAGATAAGGTTCAGCGTGGTTTTAATTACTGTATTGTAGACGAAATCGACTCTATTTTGATTGATGAAGCCAGAACTCCACTTATTATTTCTGGTGCCGGCGAAGATGATACATACAAATATCATGAAGTTGATAAATATGTAGATGAACTTAAAGAAGTTGCAAAAGATCCTAAAACTGGTGAATATCCTGATGAAACAATGATGACTGCAGAAGAAAGAGCAGCCATTGAAGGTGACTATACACTTGATGAAAAATCAAAACGAGTTTCATTTACAGACAAGGGTATGAATCATATTGATGAAATTCTTCACAAGCATAATCTTATTGCTGCTGGAACAAAACTTGTAGACGAAGAAAACTTTGAATATGCCCACTACTTTACACAGGCTTTAAGAGCTCACCTTATGTATCATAACGATGTTGATTACCTTGTTCGTGATGGTAAGGTTGAAATTATTGATGAATTTACAGGTCGTGTTCTTGAAGGTCGCCGTTATTCAGATGGTCTTCATCAGGCAATTGAAGCAAAGGAACATATTAAGATTGCACAGCGCAACCGTACAATGGCAACCATTACATTCCAGAACTTCTTCCGTATGTATTCAAAGCTCTCTGGTATGACTGGTACAGCTGCCACAGAAGCTGTAGAATTCAACAAAATCTATAACCTTGAAGTTGTTGCTATTCCTACAAATCTTCCAGTAGCCCGTAAAGATGAAAATGATGAAGTTTATTTAAATGAAAAAGAAAAATGGGAAGCAATTGCCAACGAAATTAAAGAAGCTCATGACAAGGGACAGCCTGTATTGGTAGGTACAGTTTCTGTAGAAAAATCAGAACATCTTTCTGCCCTCCTTACACGCAAAGGAATCCGTCATGAAGTTTTGAATGCTAAAAACCATGCCCGCGAAGCTTTAATCATTGCAGAAGCCGGTGCAAAAGGTGCAGTTACAATTGCTACAAATATGGCTGGTCGTGGTACAGATATTAAACTTGGTGGTTCCCCAGAATTCAGAGCTCAGAAACGAGCTGGAACAAATGCAACACCAGAACAGTATCAGGCTGCACTTGCAATTGAAAAAGAAAACTGGAAAAAAGATTATGAAGAAGTACGAGCTGCTGGCGGTTTGTATGTAATTGGTACAGAACGCCACGAATCACGCCGTATTGATAATCAGCTGCGTGGTCGTTCTGGTCGTCAGGGTGACCCAGGTCGCTCTAAGTTCTATATTTCTATGGATGATGATTTGATGCGTCTCTTTGGTGGTGAACGCATGAAATCTATGATGAGCCGTATTGGTATGCAGCCAGGAGAACCTATTGATCATCCTTGGTTGAACAAAGGTATTGAAAAAGCTCAGCAGAAAGTTGAAGACCGCAACTTTGAAATCCGTAAACATTTGCTTGACTATGATGATGTATTAAATGAACAGCGCTCTGTAATTTATGAAAATCGTGATCAGATTCTTGCAGACAATGATTTAAGCACTCGTGTATTAAACAACGCAAAAGAAACTGTCGATGCAATGTTTGAAGAATACGAATCTAACGCTAAACACAACAAAAAAGATAACTCAGCTCTTATTAAGCTTAACGATGATATTAAATCAACATTTGGTTTTGCACTTCCTATGGAAAACCTTACAAAGGAAGCTGTACTTGCTGCTCTTCAGAACGATATCACTGAAAAAGAAACTCTTGCAGGCAAAGAAAACCTTAATATGTTCATCCGTTATCAGTATATTCAGATTATTGATAAAAAATGGCTTGACCAGCTTGAAACTCTGGAAGGTTTACGAGAAGCTGTTGCATTGCGTTCTTATGGTTCTAAAAACCCACTTACAGAATACAAAATTGAAGGTTTCAACATCTTTGACGAAATGCTTACAACTATCCGCGATACTGTTATGAGCCGCGTGTTCAAAGTAAAGATTCAACTTTCACCAGAAGCCGCTGAACACCGCCGCAAAATGCTGGAAGCTCAGCAGCATGCAATGAATGCACAACATAACGAAGCACAGTCTATCAGTTCACAGGTAGCTCAGAATGAAGCACAGAGATCTGCACATTCAAGCTTTAATGGTGACCAGGCTCGCAGACAGGCAGTTGGCAGTGCAATGAACCAGCACTCACAGGGAAACAATGTAACTGTTCGTCGTACAGTACCAAAAGTAGGACGAAATGATCCATGTCCTTGCGGAAGCGGAAAGAAATATAAAAACTGTTGTGGAAGATAGTTTCTATAATATAGTTAAATATATAAGGTGGTTGTTTATAACAATCACCTTTTTTTGTACTCATTAAGTTTTATCTGATTCTTGCAAATCTATTTACAGGCCAGAATCTTATTACTGGTTTTCCAATAATATATTTTTTACTTACATACTGTGGTTCCAGAATTGACTGATACATAATTGGCATTGAATCTTCTTCTGTAAGATTTTTAGGACTATATCCACTTGCATGACGCAAATCTAAAGAATTGAAACGGTTATCACCCATCATAAAGTAACAATCCTTTGGCAGATAGTTTGGTTTTCCTGTTGAATCATTTGCAGGGAATACACACATATTTCTGCTGTCCAAAATCAACTGAACATACCAGGTAACATTCTGAGCAAGCATCATATTCTCAACTAGTACAGAATCAGAGTTCCATAATGATGCACTGATACTTTTTCTCATTAAATCTGCATAACGAACAACCATGTTACCAAAGCTGATTTTTGCCATTACATCAAGCTTATAATTTGATTCAGCATACATATCTCTTTCGTAGTTTTTTGCAGGAATCCAGCTGGTCATAAAATTCTTAAACCATTCATAACCTCCATCCTGAGTCATAATTCTTCTTGTAACATCCTGTACATTATTTGTATTAAGAAGATCATAAATCATTGTAGCTGGTGCATTAAATTTCTGATCCAGATTAGTTTTGTAAACAAGTTTTCCCATTTCCATTACAAGCTGGTTAGCCTGGAAAGCAGCTGCATCAAGATCAAAATTACGGCGTTTTTCTTCAAACTGAAGCATTAATTCATACTGTTCACCAGAAGAATCAATTACAGCCTTAGTATTTGTTCTCTGCTTCATCTGATTATATGCAGGCTGTACAGCTGACAATGGATAAGTCTGAACGCTTTCCTGTAAACTGCTCTTGATTTTACTTAAATCCCAGCAGGCATATTTTCTATCCATTTCAGAAGGTTTCCATTCCGGATCGTCTTTTGTTCTTGTATATAAAGTACCATCCTGCATAACCAGCTGTTCACCAGGAACTCCACAAATTCGTTTAACTAATGGATCTGCTTTTGGCTCACCGTTTTCATCACGATTAATATTTACCTGCATAAGAGTAAGCATATAAATAAGCTGTGATGTAACACTTTTTACTTCAGATTTACGATCAATAGTATAATGAGGATTTCTTAATACAATTGTGTCACCTTTTTTATACTTACGCATATCTGGAAGCCCGATATCTGTTAATGGAAACTTTGGACCACAATCTATTTTTGAAACAGCAGCTCTATCTTTAATAAGGAAAGTTGGAACCATTGATTCTGAAGGAATTGTATATAACTGGAAAATGAAAATCTGAACAAGCATTACTGTAAATAACGCCCATACAATAGCATCAATCCAATCAAAAACTTCCCAGATTACTCTTCCAAACCCCTTTGGCTTTTTAAATGATGGTAAAATACTCCAGTTTTCTGTAAGAGCTTTTGCTTTTTTTTCCTTCATCATATTTGTTATGATAATTGAACAAACAAAAACTACGCTCCACAATAAAACAGAAATCAAATCATACCAGTAAGCAGTACCTGTTGCCCCTGCTCTTCTTATAATAAATGAAACAAGAAGTAAATATGGCAAATATGAAGTAAGTTTTACAACTGGTGTATAAAACTTACCATTTGTATTTTTAAGAATTTTCACGAAGAAAATATATGCAAGAATTCCTGTATAAATAAGACTTAATGGAAATGCAAGTAAAGAAATATCTCCGTGAAAACTTATGGATAGTAAAGTAAATAAGGCTGCGGCTGATAATTCAATAAAGTTAACAATTTTAAAATTTTCAAAAATAGTATGTTCTTTTCTAGTCATATTATTAATATAACAAATTATGGAAACTTAGTGTATATAAAATATTAAGTGATACAAAACATAGCATTAAAATTTTTAAACAATTGATCAAATATTATTGATTCATCTTCATTTCGGAAAGAAATAAAAGCTGAATAAATTTCTTTAATTTGACTATTTTTAGTTTTAGTTTCGCCTTTTAGAAATTGATAGGGAGCATCCGTTTCGCATAGTAATTTATCTAATGGCAATTCTTTTACACAGCTGATAACTTTTCTATTATTATTCATCATCTGTTTACCAAATGAAAAATATCCATTTATGTTTTTATTCAATAGAGATAGAGCCTCTGAAGAAGTTCCCATAAAAGAATGGAAAAGAACAGACGGAAGTTTTTTTAACTCCCCAGAATATTCAAAAAGTTTTTCATTAGCTTTACGGCAATGTATAACAACAGGCACATTATACTTTTCAGCAAGTTCCAATTGTTTTATAAACATTTTTTCCTGTTTATCGTTTTGATTTTTAAAGTCTTCTGTAAAATAATCAAATCCAGTTTCACCTAAAACTTTAACTTCTCCGTTAATCAATAATTTTTCAAGAAAACTTAGATTTTTTTCAATATCAATATATTCCCCGCTTTGAGGATGCAAACCAAAAGAACATACAGAATTAGGATTTGAATTTTTCATTGATTTTTGAATATTCCATTCATCAATTGAATGAGCACAGCTGCAGGCATAAATATTAACATTATCATCGTATGCCTGTTTCTCTAAACAGTCAGCATAATGAAAATGTGCATCACAAAATTTTTTTTCATTTTTTACTAACATAATTTTTATTATATCCGAAAATAAAGTAAGAGTAACATTATTTATTGAGGTATAAGGGGATATAAAATATGAAAAGTTACACACTTAAGAGCATTGGTAAAAACACAGATTACATGACAATTGTTAGAGAGCTTGAAGATGGTTTCGTAGTAAAAATCGTTCGTGATATGGATGGCTACGATGATATTAAAACAGATTACATCAGCAAGGAACTTTTTGACAGCTGCTTAAGAACAGGTTACTTAACAGAAATCAAAGAAAAAGTTGCTATTGGCGCTTAATTTAAATTTGTAATTAAAAAAATATCATAAAAAAAAGGACTTTCTGTGGGAGGAAAGTCCTTTTTTTTAGTTTGAATCAATCAAACTGTATGCTTCTTTTATACGAAGTTCCTTATTCTGAGTTTGAGTAAGCCAGTTTATATTAACTCCATTTTTTTCCATAAATCTGAACCAGGTTTCCTGGCGTTTAGCAAACTGACGGATTGCAATAAAAAGCTGATTATATAAATCATCCTTGTCTTTTAGTTTTCCCTGCAGATATAAAGAACAATATCTATATTCAAGACCTAATTTTTCCAACCGCTCCCAGGTAATTCCAGAATCATGAATTGATTGAACTTCTTCAACCATTCCATGTTCCAGGCGTTCCTTTAACCGTATAGAAATATTCTCCCACATTAATGGACGAGGTAAAGTTGTGCCAATTATTAAAGGTTTAATCTCTGGTCTATTAATAGAAGTTGCTTCGATACCGGCTTTCTTAGCTTCAATTATTTCCAAAGCTTTTATAACTCTGTCTTTTTCCAATAAATCACATTTTTGATGTAAATCAGGGTCCTCTTTTAATAAACGGGCGGCTAAAACCTCAAGAGGAGTATCTTCCAGTTGTTTGTGAAGCTCAGGATTTTCTGGAAGAATTACCAGTTCGTAATTTCTGATTACAGAATCCAGATACATTCCAGTCCCGCCAACTATTACAGGTAATTTTCCTCTGCTTTGAATATCTTTAAATGCATTATAAAAATCCAGCTGATAATTATAAACATTATATTCAGCTGGCAGATCAATTATATCAATAAGATGATATGGAATTGATTTACCATCTACAACATAATCTTTAAGATCTTTTCCAGAGCCAATATCAAGATGTCTGTATGTCTGTCTTGAATCTGCAGATATGATTTCGCCGTTATAAGCATTTGCCACAGCAACACCAATAGCAGTTTTTCCCACAGCAGTAGGTCCAAGAATAACAACACAATTAAAGTTTTTCATTTATAATCCTGAAATATACTAATTTATTTTGCAGATTACACACTTAAGATATTCAGATTTTGGATATCCAAGAAGAACAGGATGATCTGGACCAGCTCCTCGTTTTTCAAGAATCTGAACCCGTTTATGAGAATCCATTGCAGCGTGCATAATCATATCACAGAACATATTGGTTTCCATAAAGTATGAACAGGAACAGGTAACAAGAATACCACCTTCGTTCAAAAGACGCATTGCACGAAGATTGATTTCTTTGTATCCACCATAAGCCTTTTCGATCATTTTTGCTGATTTTGTAAAAGCAGGAGGATCAAGAATAATTACATCAAACTTTTCACCTTCAGCTTCATATTTCTTTAAGAGGTCAAATACATCAGCGCAAACAGCCTTCATCTGTTTTTCAGCATGATTGATTTTAATATTATGTTTAACCATTTCCACAGCTTCTGGAGAAATATCAACCGATATAACCTCTGTAGCACCAGCTTTTACAGCATTCAAACCAAAAGCACCTGTATGAGTAAATGTATCAAGAACTTTTTTTCCTTTACAGAAAGCACCTGCTGCTACACGATTAAATTTCTGATCAAGGAAGTAACCTGTTTTCTGACCATTTTCAATATCAACACCAAGTTTAATTCCATTTTCAATAATTGTAAAAACACCATCAAATGTAGAATTTGGATTAACAGCAAACTCTTCATCATCCAGATTAAGCCAGCCGGCAACCAGAGGAAGACCTTCCTTTTCACGAACAGAAGCATCAGAACGTTCATAAATACCATCTGGCTCACAGATTTTTACAAGAGCTTTTAAGATTTCCTTACGAAATACATCACAACTCATAGAAAGGAACTGAATTACAATGAACACACGATTTTCTTCATCACAGAAACGTTCACAGATGAGTCCTGGAATTAAATCAGCTTCACCAAAAATTAAGCGATATGAATCAAGATCACTGTAATAAAGGTTACGAAGATCTACTGCAGCCTGAACTTTCTTTTCAAAATATAATTCAGTATTTTCGAGAATTTGATCAGCGTGTTCAGAACCAATAATACGAATAGTAATTTTTGATTTACGGTTAAAAACTCCTGTTCCAAGGAATCCGCCAGCCTTTGTATAAACTTCTACAACAGAACCGTCAGATACGGTACACTCTTTTAAATTTTCATTCTTCCATTCAGACTTCTCATCTGCTCTATGTTTAAGATGTGAAATTTCATTATCAAAAACCCATGGATAACCCTGCTGGATTTCTTTTTCTTCATTTTTATTTAAAAATACACGTGGAAAATTATTACTACTCATAACTATTATCTTATCAAAAATCCTAAAAAAATTATACTAACAATAAATAGACCAAAGTTTAGATAATTCCTCAGCAGAAGTAAATTGAACAGCATTAATTCCCAGACTTCTGGCACTTTCAATATTATCACTGCGATCATCAGTAAAGAAGGTTTGTTCTGGAGTATAACCTTCAGCCTTCATAATCATTTCATAAAAAGCAGTATCAGGTTTTACTTCACCAATTTTATTGGAAGCATAAGTTTGATGAAAAAATGCATAATCACCTCGTTCCATATGATTTTCCCAATGACTATCGATTGTATTAGTACCACAAACAACTCTATGCTTTTGTTTAAGTCTATTTATTAACTCAACAGTCTGTTCATTTAATACAGGATGAAAAAACAAACGGAACAAATCGTTATTAACAGGTTTTACACCATACTTTTTAGACCGTTTATTAAATGATTTCCAGAATTCTTTTGTATTGATTCTACCAGCCTGAAAATCATCCCAAATATCTTTTTTAGGTTTCCCGCAATTATGATTACAAATTTCAAAAAATTGATTCTTTGTAATTTTTAATTCATCATAAAGTGCATCAAGGTTAAAAGTTGATGTAACAACTCCACCCATATCAAATATAAATAACATCTATTTCTCCAGGCAAATATATTTTAATTCTTCAATATTGTTTGCAATATAGTCAGCATGATTAAGTTTAAATTCTTCAAGATTTCCATATCCAAACATTACAGCGCAGACTTTTATATTATGAGTGTGAGCACCAATAATATCATGCATTCGGTCCCCTATCATTAATACAGATGAATTATCTGAGATTCCAGCTTTATCTAATGCATATTTAATAACTTCATCTTTTTTACTTCGAGTTTCATCCATATTGCTTCCACAAATGTGCTGGAAGTATTTTGAAAGTCCGAATTTTTCAAGAATTCGAATTGAATATTCTTCAGGTTTAGATGTAGCAACAATAAGATGTTTACCATTGGAAATAAGTTCTTTTAACAAACTTTCAATTCCAGGATAAACTGAATTTTCAAATAAACCCTTGTCAGCAAAATATTCACGATATTTTTTTACGCCAAGCTGAGCTTTTTCTTCATCAAATCCAAATTGAGTTTTAAATGTATCTACAAGTGGAGGTCCAATGAAAGTACAAAGCGTTTCATAAGAAGGAATTTCAACACCAAAATATTTTAATGCATGAATAAATGAATTAGTAATTCCCTGAGCAGGATCAGTAAGAGTTCCATCAAGATCAAAGAAAATATATTTGAACATAAACCTAATTTATCATATTTCAAAAATAAGTTGAATAAAGAAAGAAAATCAATTTAAAAATAAAAAAGCCTTCGGTTTTACGAAGGCTTATGGACGGTGAGAGGATCGAACTCTCGACATAATTACAATCGGAAATCCGTTAAAAAATAAAGCGAAAGCTTTATTTTAGGATTATCCGAAAATTCATTTCCGAATGAGCGGCAGCGAATGAGGGCGTAGAATGTCGGGATAGGCCAAGTTTTTATGCCATTCCTCATTCATTTTTGCTTTAAAATAAAAAAAGCCTTCGGGATTCCGAAGGCCTTTGGACGGTGAGAGGATCGAACTCCCGACATAATTACAATCGGAAATCCGTTAAAAAATAAAGCGAAAGCTTTATTTTAGGATTATCCGAAAATTCATTTCCGAATGAGCGGCAGCGAATGAGGGCGTAGAATGTCGGGATAGACCAAGTTATTATGCCATTCCTCATTCATTTTCGCTTTAAAACAAAAAAGCCTTCGGAAAACCGAAGGCCTTTAGACGGTGAGAGGATCGAACTCCCGACATAATTAAAATCGGAAATCCGTTAAAAAATAAAGCGAAAGCTTTATTTTAGGATTATCCGAAAATTCATTTCCGAATGAGCGGCAGCGAATGAGGGCGTAGAATGTCGGGATAGACCAAGTTATTATGCCATTCCTCATTCATTTTCGCTTTAAAACAAAAAAGCCTTCGGAAAACCGAAGGCCTTTAGACGGTGAGAGGATCGAACTCCCGACATGCTCCAATTGGAAATCCGTTAAAAAAA
>JAEDFM010000032.1 GCA_016292805.1 Treponema sp.
CAGCAGAACGAACAAGCTGTCCACCCTGACCAAGTGTTAATTCAATATTGTGAATAGTGAAACCAACTGGAATTGCATTTAGAGGAAGTGCATTTCCAACTGTAGGAGTTGCGTTTTCGCCAGCCATAATTTTCTGACCAACCTGCAATCCTTTTGGAGCGATGATATAACGTTTATCACCGTCAGCATAATAAATTAAAGCGATGTTAGCACTTCTGTTAGGATCATATTCAATAGTTTTGACTGTTCCTGGGATACCGTGCTTATTGCGCTTAAAATCGATATCACGATAAAGTCTTTTATGACCGCCACCCTGATGACGTACAGAAATACGACCACCAGCTCCGCGTCCACCATTTGACTTTTTACCTGACACTAATGTTTTTTCGGGTCTATCAGTTGTCAGTTCATCACGAACCAAGTCTACACGTCCACGTGTACCTGGTGTCATTGGCTTAAATACTTTAAGAGCCATTTTAATTCCCCTTAATTCCTACTTGGATTAAACACCTTCAAAAGCAGAAATTGTTTCACCATTAGCGAGGCGAACAATAGCTTTTTTGTAAGATGCAGTACGTCCTGGTTTACCACGAAGACGTTTCATTTTTCCAAGCACATTCATTGTTGTGCAGCTAACAACTTTTACATTGAAAAGTTTTGCAACAGCTTCTTTAATCTGTGTTTTTGTAGCTTCTGTATTAACAATGAAAACATATTTATTCTGTTCACGTAAAGCACTTGCTTTTTCTGATACTACAGGTTCAATAAGGATATCTTCGTAACGCATTATTTAGCCTCCTTGTCATCAGAATAGAACTTTGTAAGATTAGCTACTGCACTTTCAAGTACGATAACTTTTCTTCCGTAATAAAGATCATGAGCTTCAAGACGATTGTAAGCTAAGAAAGTAAGATTTTTTACATTTCTAGCAGCCTGTTTGATTTTTGCATCGTCATCTTTCAAGATCAATACAGTTCTTTCATCTTTAGCAAAGTTATTAAGAATTGCTACTAAATCCTTTGTTTTTCCACTTTCTACAGTGAAATCTTCTACAACAGTAAGTCTGTCGCCCTGAGCATGTGCGCTCAAGATAGTCATCATAGCAAGTCTCTTTTCCTTTTTTGGAATTGAGTAAGAAAAATCTCTTGGTTTTGGTCCGAAAATTGTACCACCACCTACATTAATTGGAGATTTCTTATCACCACGACGAGCATTACCAGTACCCTTCTGTTTGTAAGGTTTAGCATTACTTCCGTGAACTTCTGAACGAGTTTTTGTACAAGCTGTACCAACACGTTTATTAGCTAATTCATTTGTAATTGCGTAATAAATTACATCATCATTTACTGGAAGACCGAATACTTTATCATCAAGTGTGATTGTACGCAGTTCTTTTCCAGAAGTTGAATATACTTTCTTTTCCATATTCTATCTCCCTATTTCTTTACTGCGGACTTCACGATGAGTGTGCAATCCTTATTTCCTGGAACTGCACCACGAACCATAACTACTTTCAATTCTGGATCAACTTTAACGATCTTCAAATTCTGTACAGTAATTTTTCTGCATCCCATATGTCCAGGTAATTTAATATTCTTGAAATTGTGTCCTGGAGTTGTACAAGCACCTGTACCACCTGGTTCACGATGGAATTTAGAACCATGAGTAGCACGACCACCATGGAAACCCCATCTCTTCATAACACCCTGGAATCCTTTACCTTTAGATGTAGCAGTTACGTCTAAGAAACGAACGCCATCAAAGAGGTCAAGACCAATTTCATCACCAACATTTACTTCTTTTTCGAAGTTACGGAACTCTTTCAAGTGACGTTTTGGGTTGATGTTTTCTGGGAACTGACCGGCATAAGCTTTGCTTGCTTTAGAAGCTTTCATATCATCTAAACCAAGAACAACTGCATCATAGCCGCAATTTTCCTTTGTTTTTTTGGCAACAACAACATTAGGCTCGATCTGGATCACGGTTACTGGTGTCAGATTACCGCTTTCATCGAATATCTGTGTCATGCCAACTTTTTTAGCAATCAGACCTTTCATTCTGATATTCTCCTATTTGGAACTAGCTGCTAAATACTTAACAACCATTCCTAAAAATAAATTTAGGCCGCCATCCCGATCCAAGGGACCGTACCTTTCAATTAACAGTAATTAACTGTATTAATTACTGCTTAATTTCTACGTCTACACCGGCAGGCAATTCAAGCTTCATCAAAGAATCCATAACTTCCTGAGAAGGATTCATGATGTCAATAAGACGTTTGTGTGTACGCATTTCGAACTGTTCACGTGACTTTTTGTTTACGTGTGGTGAACGAAGTACTGTAATCTTATTGATTCTTGTTGGAAGAGGGATAGGTCCTGAAACCTTTGCCCCTGCTTTCTGTACAGTCTGCACGATGGCTTTAGCACTCTGATCGATCAACTCAACGTCAAATGCGCGAAGTCTGACACGAATCTTTCCATTAGCCATTTAATTTTACTCCTATTCCACAACAAAAGGGCTGATTCAAAACCAACCCCTTTGTTTGAAATTATTAAAAACTATTCAATAATTTTTGTTACCTGACCAGAAGCGATTGTGTGACCGCCTTCACGGATAGCAAGTTTAAGACCTTCATCCATAGCGATTGGGTGAATAAGGTTACCGATAACTTTAACGTTATCACCTGGTTTAACCATGTCTGTACCTGCTTCAAGTTCGATAGTACCAGTAATATCAGTAGTTCTGAAGTAGAACTGTGGACGATATCCTGAGAAGAATGGTGAGTGACGTCCACCTTCTTCCTTTGAAAGTACGTAAAGCTGAGCTTCGAACTTTGTATGTGGAGTGATAGAAGCTGGCTTAGCCAAAACCTGTCCACGAACAACGTCTTTCTTTTCAACACCACGGAGGAGGATACCAACGTTATCACCAGCCATACCCTGATCAAGAGTCTTCTGGAACATTTCGATACCTGTTACAGTTGTATCAGCTGTTGGGCGGATACCTACAATCTGTACAGCATCGTTCATATTTACAACACCACGCTCGATCTTTCCTGTTACTACAGTACCACGACCAGAGATAGTGAAGATGTCTTCGATTGGCATCAAGAATGGTTTCTGATCATCACGAACTGGATCATCGAACCATGTATCCATAGCTGTAAGGAGCTCTTCGATACAAGCTGTGTTTTCTGGAGTTGGCTCGTTCAAAGCCTTGAATGCAGAACCCTTAATGATTGGAGTATCTGCAGAGAATCCATACTCCTGGAGAGTATCTTTTACTTCTTCTACTACGAGTTCGAGAAGATCTGGATCATCAACCTGGTCAACCTTGTTCAAGAATACGATGATCTTTGGTACACCTACCTGACGAGCGAGGAGCAAGTGCTCACGTGTCTGAGGCATAACTGAGTCTGGAGCAGATACTACGAGGATAGAACCATCCATCTGAGCAGCACCAGTAATCATGTTTTTAATGTAGTCAGCATGTCCTGGACAGTCGATATGAGCATAGTGTCTCTTTTCTGACTGATATTCCAAGTGACGAGTATTGATTGTAATACCACGTTCCTTTTCTTCTGGAGCGTTATCAATTTCATCGTACTTAAGAACTTTATCACCATATTTGTTTCCACAATATGTAGTGATAGCTGCTGAAAGTGTAGTCTTACCATGGTCTACGTGACCAATAGTACCAACGTTCATGTGAGGTTTGGTTCTTTCGAACTTCTCCTTTGCCATGTTTTTCTCCTTTACCAGATTCCTTGATCTGGCTAAACTTATTTTTATGTGTTGCACTTTAAGCCAGAATAAAAATCACCTTCACGAAGGAAATTATTTATTCGCAGACACACTATTTTGAAGATTAAAAACGTTGATTAAATAATAGGAAGAAATGTGATTAGAATAATGCTTCATCTATTCGGAGCATTTCAACCCGTTACCACCAACATTATCATCTTTTTTTTGACAACTGGTCTGGTATTTTCGAGTTTGTCGTATTAACGACTGGTCAGAAACCCATATATCAGCTGTCTATATAATTAACACCAACGGTGTAATTAACCAATTTAGGGCCGTATATTCCTGAAGACCTAACAAGATCAACTTTACGGATACACCAGATCTAAAATCTGCCTGACTCTCAAAGAACCCAATTACTGCTTAATTTAAAAAACAGTCAAGTTCCAACAATATACAATTTATATCAAATTGTTTCAAGAGTTGGATTAAGATTATTTTAAAAAAAATGGGGACACCCCTAAGAGTATCCCCACCCATTTGATAATTTAGACTACCATTTGTAATGTGCAAAAGCTTTGTTAGCTTCAGCCATTTTATGTACATCTTCACGTTTCTTGTAAGCTGTACCTGTATTATTATAAGCATCAAGAAGTTCTGATGAAAGTGTATCAGCCATTCCGTGTCCTGAGCGGTTACGAGCAGCTTCGATAATCCATCTCATAGCGAGAGCTTCTTTACGTTCTGCACGAATCTCCATTGGAACCTGGTATGTAGCACCACCAACGCGGCGAGATTTAACTTCAACCTGTGGTTTTACATTTTCGATTGCTTTCAAGAATACTTCAAGTGGATCCTTATCAGTTTTAGCTTTAAGGTTATCCATTGCAGCATAAATGATTTTCTGGCAAGTTTCTTTTTTACCATCAAGCATCATACGGCAAACAAATTTTGTAACAACTTTTGAGTTGTATTTTGAGTCCGGCATTAAAGGACGTTCAATTGATTTCTTGTGTCTTCCCATCTCAGTCCTCCATTAAGCCTTAGGTCTCTTAGCACCGTATTTAGAACGACCGCGTTTACGATCTTCTACACCAAGAGTATCTTTTGTACCACGAATGATGTGATAGCGTACACCAGGAAGGTCCTTTACACGACCACCGCGTACTAAAACTACTGAGTGTTCCTGCAAGTTGTGTCCAATACCTGGAATGTATGCAGTAACTTCAATACCATTTGACAAACGAACACGAGCAATTTTTCTCAATGCTGAGTTTGGTTTTTTTGGTGTCTGAGTCATTACACGTGTACAAACGCCACGTTTCTGAGGACATGAATCAAGTGCGGGAGCCTTGGTTCTGTTAGCAGCAGATTTACGACCCTGACGGATTAATTGATTGATTGTAGGCATCGCCTATACTCCTATATTATTCCGGCAGCACTCCGGAAGATTTAGCTAATTTAAAAAAAATCCAACTAAGGATAGGTTTAACAATTTTAGTGAATTCAAAAAATGAATTCAAGAGAATTTACACGAATTCTTTGAAAAAAAATGGGGTACAGAATTACTTCTGTACCCCACCCTTTAATCTAATCTTCTACATTATATATAGAAGAATTAGTCATTATCATCAGTATCGAAACTTGGTTCTTCCTGATGTGTTTCCATTTCAGCTTCAAGACGACGGCGTTCAAGGATTTCATTCATCTGAGCATCCAAGTCTTTATCACTGTCATCGAAAAGTTTGATGTCTTTATAATTCTTAATACCAGTACCAGCAGGAATCATATGACCGATGGCAACATTTTCCTTGATACCATGTAATCCATCTGTTGCACCAGCAATAGCTGCGTTTGTAAGAACGCGAGTTGTTTCCTGGAATGAAGCAGCAGAAATGAATGAATCAACACCAAGAGATGCTTTTGTAATACCCTGGAACATTGGCTTACCAATTGCTGGCTGACCACCTTCAGCGATTACACGCATATTTTCTTCATGGAACTTGTATTTATCAACCTGCTGTCCAAAGATAAACTTTGTATTTCCTACAGCAAGGATTTCAACTTTACGCAACATCTGACGTACGATAATACCAATGTGTTTATCATTGATATCTACACCCTGAGCACGGTAAACGCCCTGGATTTCATCCATCAAGTAATTCTGTAATGCATTTTCACCAAGAATTGCAAGAATATCCTGTGGATTTGGAGAACCTGCACAAAGCTGTTCACCAGCTTCAACATGGTCACCATCACGTACGATCATACGTTTTGTCATTGGTACTAAGTGTTCGTAAACCTTTCCGAATTCATCTTCAACAGTTACGATACGCTTTCCTTTTGTAATACCCTTGAATTTAACAAGACCAGAAATCTGAGCAAGTACACAAGGATTCTTTGGTTTACGAGCTTCGAACAATTCAGATACACGAGGAAGACCACCAGTAATATCGTTTGTCTTAACAGCTTCTTTAGGCAACTTAGCAAGTGTAGTACCAGCTTCAACAGCAGCTTTGTCTTCAACCAGGAGGAGAGCTCCGGCTGGGAGATAATATGTACCCATTTCGTTACCAGCTTCATCTGTAATCAAGATACGTGGCTGTTTAACATCAAGGTGCAAGTCTGTGATGTAGCGTTCTGTAGAACCAGTCTGAAGGTCAACTTTTTCTTCCAAAGTAGAACCTACGATTACATCTTCAAAGTGGATATAACCTGTGCTTTCAGCAATGATTGGTTCTGAGTATGGATCAAATTCACCAATTGATTCGCCTTTCTTAATCTTATCACCAGCTTTAGCTGAGATTGTAGAACCGTTGGCGATTTCAATTTTCTGATCTTTACTCAAGAGATAGAGTACATTGTCTTTTACAAAAACTTTACCTGTTACAGAAGCACAAACATCTTTACCTTTGTGTTTTACAATTGGTGTACCCCGTGTAACACTTGTTTCATTTTCAACAAGAACTTTATCTGCTGAATCAAGTTTAATATCATCAAGAATACGGATTACAGTCATGTAACCTTTACGAGTAAACAACCATTTACCGTCTTTTGTTTCAACATGTGTACCAGTAATTTCTTTCATGAAGGCATTGAACTTAAGAACAATCTTGTTATCATCTGTAGACATTTCGGCAGCACCACCAGAGTGGAATGTACGAAGTGTCAACTGGGTACCAGGCTGACCAATTGACTGAGCAGCGATAATACCTACAGCTTCACCGATTTCAACAATCTTGTTACGAGCCAAGTTCTTACCATAACATTTAACACAAATACCGTGTTTAGCTTCACAAGTAAGTACAGTTCTAAGCTTAACCTTTTCAACTTCGGCAGCTTCAATTTTTGCAGCCATTGCTTCATCAATGTACTGGTTTACATCACAAAGGAGTTCACCTGTAATTGGATGAACAACGCGTTCAATTGTGTAGTGACCAACAATACGATCTGCCAAGTGAACTTTAATTTCATCACCATCTTTAATAGCGGCATAATCAATACCGTTGATTGTACAACAGTCTTCTTCATTAACTACAACATCCTGAGCAACATCAACAAGACGACGAGTCATGTAACCAGCATCAGCTGTTTTAAGCGCTGTATCTGAAAGACCTTTACGAGCAGCGTTAGTAGAAATGAAGTATTCAATTACGGAAAGTCCTTCCTTGAAGTTTGCTTTAATAGGAAGTTCAATAATATCTCCGTTAGGCTTAGTCATCAAACCACGCATAGCGGCAAGCTGAGAAATCTGACCACGAGAACCGCGGGCACCAGATTTAGCCATCATAAAGATTGTATTGAAACCGTCTTTATCTTTTTCAAGGTTAGACATCATTAAGTTAGTAAGGTTATCGTTAGTACGAGCCCATACAGCACAGTTACGGTTATAGCGTTCTTCGGCAGTGATAACACCTTTTGAGTAATTTTCAATGTTTGCTTCAACTTCTTTGTTAGCTTTTTCAACCATTTCCTTCTTCTCTTCTGGAACAAGGATATCATCGATACAAAGAGTTGCACCGTAGAATGTAGCGTTCTTATAACCAACATCTTTGATTGCATCATGCATCTGGATTGTGAGCCAAGAACCTTTTGTATGGTAAACATGTTCAATCATCTTCTTAAGAGATTTATCAAACATCTGGCGGTTTACATAATCTACTCCGTCTGGCATTGCTTCATTGAAGGCAAGACGACCTGCAGAAGTTTCAATCAAATCACCTTCTTTAAATTCCTGAGTTCCCTGCAAGAATCCTTCGTCACCTTTTACTTTAAGAGCTTTAGCATCGAATGAATTTTTAGGAGCTGGAACTTTAATAAGTGCCTGCCATTCAATATTTCCGCATTCAGCAGCCATACGAACTTCATCAGGTGTTGAGAAACGTTTTCCTGTTCCTTTTGCATTTGGTTTAATGGCAGTCATATAGTAGATACCAAGAACCATGTCCTGAGAAGGAGCAACGATTGTATTACCGTTAGCTGGGTCAAGCAGGTTGCGGGCAGAAAGCATCAAAGTCCAACATTCCATCTGAGCAGCCTGTGTCAAAGGAACATGGATAGCCATCTGGTCACCATCGAAGTCGGCGTTGAATGATTTACAAGCAAGTGGATGAAGTTTAAGAGCTTTACCTTCAACCAATACAGGTTCGAATGCCATAATACCAAGACGGTGAAGTGTAGGCGCACGGTTTAACATAACTGGGTGCTCTTTTACTACTTCGTCAAGGATTGCATATACTTCTGGAGATTCAGATTCAACAAGCATCTTAGCTTTCTTAATATTGAATACTACATCTTTATCAACAAGCTTCTTCATCAAGAATGGCTTGAACAATTCAAGAGCCATTTTTGTAGGAAGACCACACTGCCAGAGCTTCAATTCTGGTCCAACAACAATTACAGAACGACCAGAGTAGTCAACACGTTTACCGAGAAGGTTCAAACGGAAACGACCCTGTTTACCTTTAAGAAGATCTGAAATTGATTTAAGAGGACGGTTTGAAGCACCTTTTACAGCACGTTTACGTTTTGTGTTATCGAATAATGCATCAACTGCTTCCTGAAGCATACGTTTTTCGTTACGAATGATGATATCAGGAGCAGAAAGCTGCTGGAGTCTCTTAAGACGGTTGTTACGGTTAATAACACGACGATACAAATCGTTCAAGTCTGAAGTTGCGAAACGTCCACCATCAAGCTGAACCATAGGACGAAGCTCTGGAGGAATAACTGGGATTACATCCAAAATCATCCAGGAAACTTTATTTCCTGAAGCGCGGAAGTTTTCTACAATTTCAATACGGCGGAGCAATCTCTTATCAGATTTTGCACCTTTTTCAATCATTTTTGCACGAAGTTCAGCAGCAAGAGCATCAAGATCAAGGCGTTCAAGCATTGTTTTGATAGCTTCTGCACCCATGTCAGCTGTAAATGCAGAACCAGCATGGAGTTCAAGTGCTTTCTGATATTCTTCTTCATCCAAAAGCTGACCTTTCTTAAGATCAGTTTCACCTGGATCTATTACGATATATTTTTCGTAGTACAAAACAGAACGCAAAGCTGCAACCTGGAGATCAAGAAGAAGACCCATGCGGCTTGGAACTGAACGGTAATACCAAATGTGGCTTACTGGAGCTGCAAGTTCAATGTGACCAGTACGTTCACGACGAACTTTGAAATGAGTAACTTCAACACCACAGCGATCACAAATTACACCCTTATAACGGATTGATTTGAATTTACCACAGTAACATTCCCATTCTTTTGTTGTACCAAAAATTCTTTCACAGAACAAACCGTCTTTCTCTGGACGAAGTGTTCTATAGTTTATAGTTTCAGGTTTTTTAACTTCACCATAAGACCAAGATCTAATAGTTTCTGGAGAAGCGAGTTTGATTTTTAAACTGTCAAAATCCTGTACATCACGCATTAGTTTGTATCCTCCTTATCAAATCCGGAAGCATTTTTATCGATTAATTCCTGATCACGTTCTGTAAGAGCAATCTGTTTACCCTTAGCATCATAGATTGTGAAATCAAGAGCCAAACCACGCATTTCCTGAACCAATACGTTGAATGATTCTGGAATACCAATAGCAGAAGATGGATCACCTTTTACGATAGATTCATAAATCTTAGAACGACCGTTCATATCATCAGATTTAATTGTCATCATTTCCTGCAATGTGTTTGCAGCACCATAAGCTTCAAGAGCCCAAACTTCCATTTCACCAAGACGCTGACCACCGAACTGAGCCTTACCACCAAGTGGCTGCTGAGTAACAAGTGAGTATGGACCTGTTGAACGAGCGTGCATCTTATCATCAACCAAGTGATGAAGTTTCATATAGTAGATAACACCAACGAAAATTGGGTTAACGAAAGGTTCACCTGTCTGTCCACTGCGAACAACCTGTTTACAGCTTCTAGGAAGACCTGCTTCTTCAAGTTTATCAGCAATCTGTTCCTGTGAAGGAG
Organism: Treponema sp.; assembly: GCA_016292805.1. Lineage (GTDB taxonomy): Bacteria > Spirochaetota > Spirochaetia > Treponematales > Treponemataceae > Treponema_D. The sequence continues at coordinate 10,223 of JAEDFM010000032.1, forward strand.
ACTGGAATACTGGAGCTTCGAAGAACTGGTTCAAGTATTTACCTGCAATACCAAGTTCAGATTCAAGAATCTGACCAATGTTCATACGAGAAGGTACACCAAGTGGGTTCAGACAAACATCCAGTGGAGTACCATCTTCAAGGTATGGCATGTCTTCAATTGGAAGAATTCGTGAAACAACACCTTTGTTTCCGTGACGTCCAGCCATCTTATCACCTTCGCGTAATTTACGTTTGTTAGCAATAAGAACCTTAACTTTCTTTTCAACGCCAGGATTCAAGTCATCACCGTTTGCACGGCTCTGTTCTGTTACACTAATAACAACACCTTCAATTCCGTGTGGAACTTTAAGAGAGCTGTCGCGAACTTCTTTTGCCTTTTCACCGAAGATAGAGTTCAAAAGTTTAAATTCTGGTGTAGTTTCTGTTTCTGATTTAGGAGTTACCTTACCAACAAGGATATCACCTGAACGTACTTTAGCACCTACGCGAATCTTACCTTCTGCATCAAGGTTAGCAACATCTTTTTCACTCTTGTTTGGAATATCACGAGTGATTCTTTCTGGACCAAGTTTTGTTTCCCGAATTTCGATTTCAAATTCTTTAATATGAATAGAAGTAAACCAGTCTTCGCGAACTACACGCTGTGAAATAAGTACGGCGTCTTCGTAGTTATAACCATTCCAAGGAACGAATCCTACGAGAATGTTACGACCAAGAGCCAATTCACCATTGAATGTAGCTGGACCGTCAGCAAGAGTATCGCCAGCTTTTACTTTTTCACCAACATTTACAGTTGGACGCTGGTGGTTACAAGTATCATTGTTTGTTCTCTGATATTTAAGGAGGCTGTATTCATCAACATCTTTAGAACCATCAACTTTTACCTTAATAGCTTCACTTGAAACATAGATAACTTCACCGTCGTGTTTAGCCTTAATAAGTACGCCAGAGTCACGAGCACATTTTCTTTCCATACCAGTTCCTACATGAGGTGGTTCTGGGAACAAAAGTGGTACAGCCTGACGCTGCATGTTACATCCCATGAGGGCACGGTTAGCATCGTCGTGTTCAAGGAATGGAATCATTGAAGCAGATACAGAAATTACCTGGCGTGGAGAAACGTCGATATACTGAACGTCCTTTGGAGAACGCTGAGAATAGTTACCACGGTTACGACAAGAAATTGTTTCAGTTGGGAAAGAACCATCTTTCTTAATACCTTCAACAACCTGTCCAATGTTGTATTTGTCTTCGTCCATAGCAGAAAGGTATTCAACTTTATCAGTTACTTTACCGTTTTCTACTTTACGGAATGGAGCTTCAAGGAATCCGTAATCATTAATACGAGTGTACATAGCCAATGAAACGATCAAACCAATGTTTGGACCTTCAGGGGTTTCAATTGGACACATACGACCATAGTGTGAATAGTGTACGTCACGAACTTCGAATCCGGCACGGTCACGAGAAAGACCACCAGGACCAAGAGCGTTCAAACGACGTTTATGTGTAAGTTCAGCCAATGGGTTAATCTGATCCATGAACTGAGAAAGCTGAGAAGAACCAAAGAATTCTTTGATTGCAGCAACGATAGGTTTGATAGAAATCAAATCCTGTGGTTTCATTGTGTCAGTTTCTTTCAAGCTCATTCTTTCTTTTGCAATTCTTTCCATACGAGCAAAAGCAGATTTAAGCTGATTTGTCATCAATTCGCCTACAGAACGAATACGACGATTTCCTAAGTGGTCAATATCATCAATCTGTTCTTCACCAATGTAAACTTTGATGAGGAATTTCATTGTGTTGATAATATCATCTTTAATCAAAGTGAAATCTTTTACATCGTCTGTGTAGTCAAATTTTTTGTTCAACTTGTAACGACCAACACGACCAAGGTCATAACGGCGTTCAGAGAAGAACAAAGAGTTCAAGTCTTTTTCTGCAGCATCTACAGTCATTGGTTCACCAGGCTGGAGAATTGCATAAAGAGCAGCAAGACAATCTTCTTTAGTTGGTTCGTTATCCAAAGAACCTTCTTTTACGAATTTAACTTCTTCTCTTTCGAAACAGTTGATAATCATCTGTGAATCAAGAGAATTGTTCTTTTCTTCTTTGTTATTTGGATTAGAACGAGTATCAAAACGAATTACGCAGATTTCTTCGATTTTGTTTGCAATAAGATCGTCGATATCATGTGGATGAAGTCTTGTACCTGCATTAAATAGGCGTTTTTCTTCACCATTTTCATCTTTGATGATGATTGCGTCAGCAAGAACTTTATCGATCAAAGCTTCTTTGCCTTCGTTTGTATTTTTTACTACAACATTTTCTACATCGTAGAAGCAGCGGATGATTTCTTCGCGAGTATTGTAACCAAGAGCTCTTAAGAAAATAGTTCCAAGAATCTTCTTTTTGCGGTCAATTTTAGCGAAAATCAATTCTTTCTTCTGGTCAATTTCAAATTCCAACCATGATCCACGGTAAGGAATGATACGAGAAGAATATTCACCTTTATCATGGCAGAAAATTACACCAGGAGAACGGTGAATCTGAGAAACAACTACTCGTTCAGCACCATTGATAATGAAAGTACCACGGTCTGTCATGAGAGGAATGTCTCCCATATAGATATCTTTCTGGAGGATTGCTCCAGTCTGAAGGAAATTCAAGTTAATACGAGCTTTTAATGGAACAGAGTATGTTACACCTCTCTGTTTACATTCGAGTTCTGAGAATTTAAGGTTTTCCCAGTCCAATTCATAGAATTCGTATTCCAGTGACATATCACCATTTGGGCTTTCAATTGGGAAGGTAGATGTAAATACATCCTGAAGACCCTGATTAAGGATTTCTTTACCTTCTTTTAATGCTTCAGCCTGTAAAAAGCTTTCGTAAGATGATGTCTGGATTGCGATGAGATTTGGTACATCCATAAAGTTCTGAATGTCTTTACCGATGTACTGACGGTTGATTGTCCGTGTTTTTGCGAACATCACTTTCCCCTTAAGATTTGTTTTTCAGTTTAATTTCGCTACATGGAGAAACTCTCCACAGCACGATAATTACTGATATTTATACCTGTTTCCAGGATTTTTAAAAAAGTTCATAATACGACTAAAGGGGATACCTGGATAAACACATATTTTCCAAGCATCCCCTATTGTTTATTTAGCCTAGTTTTGAATTAAAACTAAACTTATTTCTTGCTAGCTTTACCACCAGCTTCTTCGATCTTCTTGATGATATCATCAGCGTCTGCTTTAGATACACCTTCTTTGAGAGCTTTTGGAGCACCTTCAACCAAAGCTTTAGCTTCACCAAGTCCGAGACCTGTGATTTCGCGTACAACTTTGATAACAGGAATCTTTTTAGCTGCATCGAATGATTCGAGTGTAACTGTAAATTCTGTCTGTTCTTCACCAGCTGGTGCTGCACCTGCTGCTGGACCTGCTGCTACTGCAACTGCTGCTGTAACACCAAATTTTTCTTCCATTGCTTTTACGAGTTCTGAAACTTCGAGAACTGACATAGCTGCGATTGTGTCGAGAATTTCTTCTTTTGTAACTGCCATATTGTCTTCCTTACAATAAATGTTTTTATTTCCACCAAAGTGGTTGCGGGTATTTCCTCAACTGAGTACTTTCCGCTTTAACCCGAACAGTCGACAGTACTGAAGCCTGAACGGGTATTATGTTTAATTTTGGAATAGTAAAAACTATTCTGATTTGCTGTCCACGTATGCCTGTAATGTAGCTGCAAGTTTCTGAACTGGACCGTTCATTGCAGACATAAGCATAGCAATAAGTGTATTCTTTCCTGGAACCTTTGAGTAAGCTTCGATTTTAGCTGCGTCATAGATTTCATTAGCAATGCTAGCACCTTTAATTGTAAGTGTTGGTGCATCTTTAGCGAAGTCATAAAGAATCTTTGCAACTTCGTTAGAATCTTCTTTAGCCATTGCGATTACTGTAGGACCTTTGAGATAATCAGCAACATTTTCTACTTTCATATCTTCAAAAGCGATACGAGCAAAGTTGTTTTTTACAACTTTAAGAACAGCGTTCTTTTCGCGGAGTTTATCACGGAGAGCAGTGATCTGTTCTACTGTCAATCCACGGTAGTCAGCGAAGATAAAGTCGCTGTAATCAGCAAATGTCTTTTTTGCTTCTTCAATAGCTGCTGCTTTAGCAGGCTGTACTTTCTTTGCAATTACTGCCATTATTCACCTTCCTTGAAATCAACCCATACACCTGGGCCCATTGATGAACTGATAGAAACTGACTGAATGAAACCAGCTGCAGATCCAGCAGGCTTTTTCTTGCTAACTTCGCTAAGAAGAGTACTGATGTTAGCAATAACTTTGTCAGCATCCATAGATACTTTACCAACAGCGATATGTACGATACCAGCTTTATCAGCACGGTATTCTGTACGACCTTTCTTAAGTTCTGCAACAGCATTTGCAACATCTGGAGTTACAGTACCAGTTTTTGGGTTAGGCATAAGACCTTTACGACCAAGAACCATACCGAGACGTCCTACATCTTTCATCATATCAGGTGTAGCAACACAAACATCAAATTCGAGCCAGCCACCCTTTACTTTTTCGATGTATTCTTCACCAGCGTAAGCTGCACCAGCATCCAAAGCTTCTTTTACTTTGTCACCTTTACAGAATACCAAAACTTTCTTTTCACCACGGAACTGATTTGGGAATACCAATGTATCACGAACAGTAGCATTTTTTTCCAGACGAAGTGAAACATGTGCTTCGATTGTTTCATCGAAGTTAGCAAATTTCATATCCTGAACCATTTTACAAGCTGAAGCTAAATCATATTTTTTTGAAAGGTCATATTTGGCAACAGCTGCTCTATATTTCTTTCCATGTTTCATATTACTGCTCCACCTCTACACCCATACTGCGTGCAGTACCGGCAATGATTTTTTTTGCTGCTTCAATATCATTTGCATTGATATCTGGCATTTTTGTTTTTGCGATTTCTTCCAAGTCAGCTTTAGAAAGAGTAGCAACTTTATCACGAAGAGGATTTCCTGAACCCTTATCGAGTTTACATGCTTTCTTAATAAGAACTGCTGCTGGAGGAGTCTTAAGAATGAATGTGTAAGATTTATCCTGGTAAACAGTGATTACTACAGGAATGATGAGACCGCGTTCCATAGTCTTTGTTCTATCATTGAATTCCTGAACAAATTTAGGTGCTGAAACGCCGTGAGGTCCAAGTGCTGGTCCGATTGGAGGAGCTGGTGTAGCTGCTCCTGCAGGACACTGCAACTTGATAATAGCTGAAACCTTTTTTGTAGCCATTTTGTTTCTCCCAATTATGGTGTGTAAGTATCATATAGATATCTTACTAACGAGACGCCTATGTCCGACGGACTTGCATCTCTCCCAAAAACAGGATTAAACGGTTTATGCTTGGGACACAAACCCCTGAATTTGCAAAGATTAATAAGAAGTAATTATGCTTTCTCTACCTGAAGGAAAGTTACTTCTACAGGTGTTGGGCGTCCAAAAATCTGAACTTCAACACTAAGTTTTTCTTTTTCAACGTTAATTTCTTTGATTGTTCCAGAGAATGTAGCGAATGGACCGTCTGTAATTTTAACAACATCGCCAATATTAAATGACTGACGAATGTGTACAGATTTTTCACCTTTAATTACACCAGACTTCTGCAACAAGTTAGTTGCTTCATCCTTTGAAATTGGCATTGGACGGTTATTACGGCTGATGTTACCTACAAAGCCAGTTACACCCTGAATACGATATAACTGAGAACAAGTATCTTTCCAACCAATTTCCGGTAAATCCATTTCAAGCATGATATATCCAGGAAGGAATTTATTCATGCGAGTTTTCTTTTTACCATCTTTAATTTCTACAAGTTCTTCAACAGGTACTCTTACGTCTAAAATAACATTACCATCAATATCACCCTTTTCAATAAGTGATTTGATGGTTCTTTCGATTTTTCCTTCGTAACCTGTATAAGTGTGGAGAATATACCAGCTTCTAGACATTTTTTACACCAACGATAAAATCCAGCGGAATAATGATGAGAAACCTACGTCAAGCAGACCAAGTACAACAGCAACAATAATTGTTGAAATAACTACAACCTTAATAGATGAGAATACATCTTCTTTTGTAGGCCATACAACCTTCTTCAATTCTGCTTTGCTTTCTTTGAAAAACTGAATTACTTTTGCCATAGTACAATTTCCTTTATTAAAAAAATCAGGGCAGGCAGGACTTGAACCCACGACAGGCGGTTTTGGAGACCGCTGCTCTACCAACTGAACTACTGCCCTATATATAAAATCTTTGGAATTCCAAAGACTAGATACCTAAATTATTTTGCCTTTGTTTCTTTATGAAGAATACTCTTCTTGCAGAATGGGCAATACTTATTCTTTTCTAATTTACCAGTAATATTCTTACGGTTTTTGTAAGTTGTATAATTCTTTCTCTTACATTCTGTGCACTGTAAAGCAATAATTTCTACTGCTCCCTTTTTCTTGCTTCCCATATATAACTCCTAAATAAAATTCATACAGAAGGTTTTCTTCTAAAGCCCATGTGCGGAATCGGACCGCAGACCTCCACATTACCGATGTGGTGCTCTACCAACTGAGCTACAGGGGCATGCGTTTTAATCCCTTCACAAGTCTCCTAGAAAACGTGCGTTTTATGACTATAAATAATCTACGAATTAATGTCAATAAATTCAAATGGAATTTATATAAATTTTGTCTTGTTTATTAATTTTTTACATATTATAGTAAAGCAAAATAAATGTTAACTGGGGATTTATATGAACATTGACTCTCTTATTGATAATATCCTTGAATCTTACGATCACTATGGTTTTGTAAATCGTAACGAAGAAGAGAACTTTCCTAACAGACAAAATGTTGTTTCCATATTAACAGATCTTCAATCTTTGGTTTTCCCAGGATTTAGAACAGCTGAAGATATTGATTCTATAAACCTGCGTTATGTTACAGGACAAAAGGTTAATAATATTATTGCAAAACTTACACGGGAAATACAAAAAGCCCTCATTTATACAGTAACTAAAACAAATGGTGATACACAGCACATAACCGAATCTCATTGTTTTAAGCTGGCTGAAAAAACATCATTTGCACTTATAGAAGAAATTCCAGAAATCCGCAGACTTATTCAGCTAGATACAATTGCAGGCTTTAATGGAGACCCTGCAGCAAAATCGCCAGAAGAAGTTATTCTTTCATATCCAGGACTGGAAGCTATCCTTGTTCACAGAATAGCCTACTTCCTCCATATAAACGGTGTTCCAATCATTCCTAGAATTATGAGTGAACATGTTCACGGAAAAACAGGAATTGATATTCATCCAGGGGCAAAAATCGGTGAATCATTTTTTATTGATCACGGAACAGGTGTTGTTATTGGTGAAACCTGTATTATTGGAAACAATGTAAAACTTTATCAGGGTGTAACACTGGGTGCATTAAGCGTTCAGAAAGATCTGCAGGATAAAAAGCGTCATCCAACTATCGAAGATAATGTAACAATCTACGCAAATGCAACAATTCTTGGTGGAAATACAGTTATAGGAAAAGGCTGTATTATTGGTGGTAACACCTGGATCACAAAATCCATCGAAGCAGGCTCTACAATTACTCAGGGAAAAGAAAATAACTAAAAGTAACCATGGTTACCGGCATAAAATGCAAAAATAACCATGGTTAAAAAAAACAAGGTTCCCAAACAGTAACACTAAAAGGGAACCTTGCCGTCCAGTATAACTGGACATCGGAGAGAGTTTATCAGCTTATTTACAAGCTGTTATTAATATACATCGGTGCATTAATAAAAGTCAATATCTTTTTTAATTAATAATTTGTTATTTTGAGGAATATATGGCAAAAAAGAACGGTTCAATTATGTATAAGTGCAGTAACTGTGGTTACTCTCAGCCTAGATGGTTAGGACGCTGTCCTGAATGCTCTGAATGGAACACTCTGGAAGAAATCATCATTGACCGTAACAAAATTACACCTGCCGGACAGGGCTCAGAACAGCAATTAAAGATTAAGCCTGTTTCTCTGGCTTCAGTAGAAGCAGCAGATACATCAAGATATATGACGGGAATTCCAGAGTTGGACAGAGTTCTGGGATGCGGTGCCACAAAAAGATCTGCCATTCTTTTAGGCGGAGAGCCTGGAATTGGTAAATCAACTTTATTGCTCCAAACCGTAGCTGGAGTTGCAAAAACTTTTGGAAAAGACAAAGGCATACTATATGTAAGCGGCGAAGAATCTGCTGCACAAATAAAAGACCGTGCAAACCGTCTTAATCTTGATTGTTCAGGCTTACAATTACTCTGTTCTTCCCGCCTGGAAGATGCTTTAGATGCACTGGATAAACTTAATCCAGTATTTGTCATCATTGATTCAATTCAAACAATTTATTCTGCAGAAGCAGGATTGGTTCCGGGAACTGTAAATCAACTTAAATACTGTGCAAATGAATTTATTTCCTGGGTTAAAGAAAGAGATTCTGTTCTTATTATGACTGCCCATGTAACAAAGGAAGGAACTATTGCTGGCCCTAAATCCCTTGAACACATGGTAGATACAGTTATTTCTTTTGAACGAAACAATGATGACATACGATTCCTGCATGCTCAAAAAAACCGTTTTGGTTCTGTAGATGAATTAGGCATTTTTTCAATGACAGAAAAAGGTTTAATCCCTGTAGATGATCCAACAACCCTGTTTATTACAGAACGCAAAGAAAAACAACCTGCGGGAGTCTGCTGTACTCCTGTTTTTGAAGGAACCCGTGTATTTTTAGTTGAAATTCAGGCACTGACAGTACCAGCAAAAGCTTCTGTTTCCCGTGTTTATAGTGAGAAAATAGATTCTGGACGAGTTGCACGAATTGCTGCAGTTCTAGAAAAACGATGCGGAATTGTATTCAGCGATCAGGATATATATGTGAATGTTGCAGGTGGCGTACGGTTGGGTGAAAGTTCTATTGACGCCGCACTGGCCGCAGCACTTTATTCAGCTCGAACAGACTTAGCAATTGACAATAACACTACCCTTTTTGGTGAATTATCCCTTGCCGGCGAAATAAGACCTGTAGGAAAAGCTAAACAAAGAGTCAAAGCTGCCCAGAATTTTGGACTAAATTGTGTCATTTGTAACGAAAATGAAGCTGGCTGCACAAAAGTCTGCGACATAAAATCACTTATTAAAACAACATTCAGCAAATAATTGTATCATTTTGATACACTTTAAAAGTTTAACATGACACACTAAACGTTTATTTAACTCTCAAAAGCGTTAAATAGCTTAAAAACCAGCGCAAAACAAACTTTCTGAATATTTTTTTAATTTTTTTACACTTGGCACGATAATTGCTAGATATTATGTGTAAGAAAGAAACAAATCAGTTCAGGAGGTATGTTATGAACGAACTTTCATTTTTAGATTCACTTTTCAACAATGTTTTGGGAGATGCAACTCCACAGGCAGTTTACACTTGTTCAGCTCCAAGAGTAGATGTAAAAGAAGAAGACAATGCTTATACATTGGAAATGGAATTACCTGGAAGATCTGAAAAAGATGTAAACATTGAATTAGACCACGATAATCTTACAATTTCTTCTAAACAGGAAGAAACAAAAGAAGAAAAGAAGGATGAAAAGAAAGGAAAATATATCCTTAAAGAGCGCAGAACTTCAAGTTTTGAAAGACGCTTCAGATTACCAAATGATGTAAATCAGGAAAGTATTTCTGCCAGCTTCAAAAATGGTATTCTTACAATCAATATGGAAAAGAAAGCTAATAAAGCTCCAAAAAGAATTGCAATTGAAGCCTGCTAGATTTAATGTAAAATCTATTTAATCACAAAAAAAAGCCCGAACACAGAAATGGTGTCCGGGCTTTTTCTATTAATTACAAATTGAATTATTTTGCAGCGTCTTTTAATACACTTCCAAAATGTTTTAAGTAATCAATAAAAGATGTATAGCTGAATACAACACAAAGACAGAACAAAACAACAGAAATGATTCTAAGTACGCCAAACCAGGAAGGAACAAAATCAAGACGAACTAAAGTTTCAAGGAATAATGCATAAAAACCTGAAGCAATATAGAATACTGTCTTAAATTTTCCACCTTTACGGGCAGCAATTGCCACACCCTGTTTAGCAGCAACCATTCTTAAAAAGTTCTGTGAAAATTCACGAAGCATAATCAACATGAAAATTACAGGATAAATATAACAGCCATGTTCACCATAACTGAACATATAACAAATCATAGTTGTAAGATGAAGTATAACATCTGCAAAAGGATCAAAAAGTTTTCCAAAATCACTTACTTCGTTGTTTTTTCTTGCATAATGACCATCAAGATAATCTGTGTATTCTGCAAAAATTAAACAAGGAATAGCAATAAACATAGAAATTGGAGCTAAAACTGCTGCAATTTCTGGAGAAAATGCCTTAACCCAGATAGGAATAAAATATAAGAGTACAAAAATTGGCGCATAAAGAATTCTTACAAAAGTAAATTTGTTTGATAATTTCATAGTGATAGTATCGAAAATTAGAAGATAAAAGTCAAGGTTAGTAAGTTTTGAAATCCTGAACAACGCTTACAGCAGACTTAGCTTCGTAATCTGGTAACTCCTTTTTAATGTATTGTAATGCTTTCTGAACAACCGCTGGAGAATCAGAAACTCCGTGAAGTATAAAGGTTTTACCTTCAATTCTTCCGTGCATAAATTCTATATTCACTTTTTCTTCAAAATAAAGCTTGTTAATAATGGCCTGTGCCTTAAGTTTATCCTGAATTAACTGATTACCCTTTACCTCATCTTCATCAGAAATAGATTCTTTTACAATATCAGCAATTATAGCTGCTGCCTTGTCTATATTTACAAAACCTGTATTAAGCACTGCATGATACTGAGATGGATCTTCAATGTCTACATTGTAAAAGCTTGCATGGAATCCAGCACGGTTTACATCACTTTCCTGAATTCTCTGTTTTGCCTGCTTATCATCCCAGTTAAATTCATTCTTTAAACGAGTAATACGGGTATTTTCATCTGCAACAAGACGAACTGAAACATTATTTGGAACATCCTGTAAAACAGCAAAAGCTCCACGACCAATAATAATTACATTTCCCTGAGCTGCAGCTTCAAGAATTGCATACTGAGCATAATTTAAATATTCATCACGATTTTTTGTTAATGAAGCAAAAAAGCCAGGTTTTCGCTCATCATATTTTGGCATCTTGGATTTTGGGAAACCTAAATCTACAATTCGTTTTTCAATATCCTTACGGGTAACAAATTTGTACCCAGTCTGCTTAGCAAGAGACTGAGCGACTTCATCGCCCCACGCTGCAACTTGTCTTGATAAAGTAATAACTGCCATACAAACCTCCCGTATTGCTTAAAATTTAATCAACGTTTAAAACAGATGGCTAAAATTGCGCCATCTATTTTAAGTCCCGAGTTTTT
>JAEDFM010000083.1 GCA_016292805.1 Treponema sp.
GGCAGTAGAAAGTATGACTGAGCAGATGAGTGCTTTCAGTCTGAAATAGACAATAATCCCTTATCATCAATTGTTTCTGCAAGGATTAAAATGTAACTATTTTCATAATTAAGAGGTTTTACTGATAAATACTTAATAATTGAATATATACAGGAGTACAAAAAAAATGAAAAAATTAATTTTAGTATTAGCGGCAGCACTTCCTTTTTTATTTACAGGCTGCAAAGAAACAAAAGCTTTAGATGGTGAATGGAAAACAGTTTCGTTAGTTCAGGATGGAGAAACATATACAAATGATGAAGCATTTATTGGTTTTGAAAATGAAATGGGTGGACTAAAAGTATATGGTAATTCTGGAGTTAATCTTTTTAATGGTACAATCAAATTGAAAAATGGTACCGTAAAAACTGATGGTTTTGCCAGTACACGAATGATGGGACCAGAACCAGAAATGACTTTTGAAGACAAGTTTCTTGAAATCCTTTCTTATGCAGACAGTTATGAATTGAATGATAATATTCTTGTAATAAAGAGTTCTTCTAAAAACGGAGAAATTAAATTCCAGAAAAAATAATATCAGAAACAATTCTTTCTGATTGCTGTTAGATAGTTGAATCCACTTGCATTAAGGAATTAAAAGTATTATTATAATAAACAACGGCAAAGAGGTCGTAGATATGTTTTTGGGATAGTTGTATCCCCAGGATATATCTACGACCTCTTTTTTTATTTTTTGAACAGGAGGAAAGTAAATCCTAAAAAATAATTTTCTGCGGAAAATTATTTTTCTTAACGGATTTGCTATAAGAGTATGTGTGGTTTTATCGGTGCTTTTAATCTTAACTCGGGTAGTCAGCCAATTAATGAAGGCTTAAAGGAAGAATTACGCAATCAGGTACTAGAAATGTCTAAAAAAATTAGACATCGTGGTCCGGATTGGAGCGGGGTATATACTGGTAATAATGCTATCCTTAGTCATGAACGTCTTTCAATTGTTGACCCACTTTCGGGAAAACAGCCTTTAGTTAGTGATGATGGAAAAATCATTCTTGCTGCTAACGGTGAAATTTATAATCACAAAGATATTCGTAAAGAATTTGAAGGAAAATATGCTTTCCAGACTGGTTCTGATTGTGAAGCAATCATTCCTTTGTATAAAAAATATCGTGAAAGCGGAAACTTTGCCGAAATGATTGAAAAGCTTAGCGGTATTTTTGCTTTTGCTTTGTATGACAGCGAAAACGAAACTTATCTTATTGCTCGTGATGAAATTGGTGTAATTCCACTTTATCAGGGTTGGGATAAACAGGGTCGCTACTATGTTGGTTCAGAATTGAAAGCTTTGGAAGGTGAATGCCAGACAATTGAAGAATTCCCTAACGGCTCTTATTTCTATTCTAAAGACGAAAAACCAACTAAATGGTACAAACGGGATTGGGAATCTTACGATGCAGTAAAATCAGCTCCAAAAGCAACTGATGACAAAGGGGAAATCATCAATCCTTCTGTTATTGAAAAAGTTCGTAATAGTTTGGAATCTGCTGTAAAAGCTCAGTTGATGTCGGATGTACCTTATGGTGTATTGCTTTCTGGTGGTTTAGACTCTTCTGTTATTGCTGCAATCACTCAGAAATTCTCTAAAAAACGTGTTGAATCTGACTCAAAAGAAGCTGCCTGGTGGCCACAGTTGCACTCCTTTGCAATTGGTTTGGAAGGAAGCCCTGACTTAATTGCTGCTCAGAAAGCTGCTGATTACATTGGTACTGTTCATCACGAAGTTCACTTTACAATTCAGGAAGCTTTGGATGCGTTGCCAGATGTAATTTATCACATTGAAACTTATGATATTACAACAGTTCGTGCTTCAACTCCTATGTATCTTCTTGCCCGGGTAATTAAATCTATGGGTATTAAGATGGTACTTTCTGGTGAAGGTTCAGATGAATTGTTTGGTGGATATTTGTACTTCCACAAGGCTCCAAATCCTCAGGAATTCCACGAAGAACTTGTTCGTAAAATGAGCAAGCTCCACCTTTATGACTGTCTCCGTGCTAACAAATCTTTAATGGCCTGGGGTGTTGAAGGTCGTGTTCCATTCCTTGATAAAGACTTTATTGATGTTGCTATGGGCTTAAACCCAACTGATAAAATGAACATTAAACTTCCAGATGGCAAACAGCGTATAGAAAAATGGATTTTGCGTAAAGCCTTTGAAGACATTCTTCCAGAATCAATCTGCTGGAGACAGAAGGAACAGTTCTCTGACGGAGTAGGTTACAACTGGATTGATACATTAAAAAAGATGACAGAAGAAAAGGTTAGCGATGCAGAATTTGCCCGCCGGGAAAACCGCTTCCCAGTAAATCCTCCAAAAACAAAAGAGGAATACTACTATCGCGAAATCTACAGTCGTTTGTTTCCAAGTGATTCTGCTGCAAAAGTAGTTCCACACGAAGCAGGTGTAGCTTGTTCTACAGCAAAGGCCTTGGAGTGGGACGCAGCCTGGAAGAATATGGACGAACCTTCTGGACGTGCAATTAGTGGCGTTCATGATGCTGCATATGGAAAATAGAGTGTGCGAGTTTTGCTTGCTAAACTCAGTATGCTTATATGTATTTTTCTAGAGAAGTCCGTGTTTCTTATTTTTCAGTTGGATTGGAGGAGGAAGGGGTGCACAACAAATCTGTTCAACTTTTGCAGGAAGTTCGTGCATTTCTTCTTTTGTCATTCCTCTTGTTACAATAGGATCATGAATGGTGATTGTAACATTTCCTTTCTGAAGTTTTCCTTTTTCTTCCAGTAAACGCCAGGTTCCATCGATTGTAACAGGAACTATAGTTGCTTCTGCCATAAAAGCTAGTTTAAAACTTCCAGCTTTAAATTCGTGATGAGGACCACCGCGGCTTCTAGTTCCTTCTGGGAAAATCATTTGTGAATATCCCCGTTTTAAACCATCTACAGCATCATGCATTGCTTTTACAGAAGCCCTTGGACTTTTTCTGTCCATAAATGTACACTGCATCAGTTTCATCCAGTCTGCAAGCATAGGAATTTTTGCAAGTTCGACTTTTGCAACAAATGCCATTGGTTTATTAACAAAGCCAAGAAGGACCGGAATATCCATATTTCCTTGATGGTTAGAAATAAAACATACAGCTTCATCTGTTGGGATTTTTTCCTGACCAATAACTTCAACTTGTGCAGGACATTGACTAAGAACATATCTTGCCCACATAGGAACCCATTTGTTTACAAGTTTATCCCGGGCTTCAATATTTCCTTCCTTCTCATATTTTCTGGCAATTTTCAATTTTTTGCCTTTAAAGAACATCCAGCTAAGGATTTTAATAAGTTTAATGATAGTTCTGAACATGGTTACATTTTGCCATTTTTATTAATCCAAATCAACATGATTATTAATCCATGTGATTAATATCTACTAAGCACAAGTTGTTTACATTAAATTTGCTGGCTAAACAGTCTGCCATTGCATTTGCAGTGTCCATTGATGTAAAACAATCGATATCATGCTCAACTGCAAGGCGGCGCAATTTAACTGATTCTGCAACAGGGTCGCGACCTTTAGCAGATGTAGAAAGTACATAATCAATCTTTCCACTTTCCAGCAAAGTCATAACATTATCATTGTAATTTTCATGAACCTTGTTTACGTATGTAACTTTCATGCCAGAGCGTTCAATTGTGCTGGCATTTCCGCTTGTTGCATACAATTTAAATCCCATATCATAGAATTTTTTCGCCAAAGCAGGCAATTCTGGTAAATCGGACTGACGAACACTGAACAAAATAGAAGCATCTTTCTTTTCACTTGGATGAATCATTTTCCAGCCGGCTGCCAGCATTCCTTTATAGATTGCTTCTTCAACTGTAGGTGCAATTCCAAGAACTTCACCAGTAGACTTCATTTCTGGACCAAGGTGAGTATCAACATCCATCAAT
>JAEDFM010000084.1 GCA_016292805.1 Treponema sp.
AATGGGCTATATAGATTTTCACACACATCTTGACTGGTATGAGAATCAGGATAATTTGCATAAGCAGCTAGGGGAGTTTCAAGGCGTAATTGTCGCAGCTTCTGTAGATGCTCAGTCTTATGAACGCAATCTGTCAATTGTCAGCACTTGCAATTCTGGAAAAGTAACAATTGTTCCAACAGTGGGAATTCATCCCAAAAATGCAGCAGAAGCTCCTGAAAATCTTTCCATTTATGATGAATTGTGTGAAAAATCTCCAATAATAGGTGAAATCGGCATGGATTTTTGCTGGTTTAAGGATGCTTCTCCTTATAAACAGGAACATGTTTTCCGCTATTTTCTTAATCATTGCAACCAGACCGGAAAATATTGTGTAATCCATACAAAAGATGCCGAAGTTCAAATCGCTAGAATCCTGGAAGAATATCCAAATGCTAAGCCAATTATTCACTGGTATGATGGTCCAGAGGATGTTTTTCAGGAGTTTTGCCACAGAGGGTATTACCAGACCTTTGGGTGCGAAACAATCCGTTCAAAATATATACAAAAGCTTTTACTTCAAACTCCACAACATCTTATACTTGCCGAAACCGATAATCCGACTTCAGAACCGTGGTTAGGTGGTACCGATAATTCTGTAAATCTTATAAAACGGGTATATAAAGATATTGGTGATGTTTTGGGAGTTGCAGTTGAGCAGATAAAAGACATTATTAATCAGAATTCTATGTCTATTCTGCAGAAGTCTGGTGTAGTTTAGTTTAATATTTTACCTATATTGGTATATTTGTAATTGTTACAAAAACATTATTTTAAACAGATGAAATAGTAATTGTAAAATGCTATACTTTTCTGCATGAAAGAAAACTCCCTTACAGCCGATAAAGATTTTTTGTCTAAGTTGCTTCATGTAACCTTACCAATTTCATTCCAGAACCTTATGCTTGCTTCCGTAGCTGCAGCCGATGCTCTGATGTTAGGACATTTAAGTCAGAGTTCTATGTCTGCAGTATCCTTGGCAACACAGATTCAGTTTGTTTTGAATATGTTTATTTTTTCTATTGTTGGTGTAGAAGCTATTCTAGGCGCTCAGTATTGGGGTAAAAAGGACTACGAAGCCCTGAATAAAATCTTTTGTATTTCAATAAAACTTTCTACAGGAATTTCCTTCTTGTTTTTCCTGGCATGTATGTTTATTCCTCGATATCTGATGTTGATTTTTACAAATCAGGAGGATTTGATTGAAGTCGGCGCAGAATATTTACGAATTGCAGGCTGGTCTTATCTGCTTTCCGGTATTTCTCAGTGTTATTTAAGCATGATGAAGGTAAGTGACCATCCGGGACGCACCGCACTTATTAGTTCCTGCACTGTAATTGTGAATATAGTCTTAAATGCAGTATTTATTTTTGGTCTTTTTGGGTTACCTGTAATGGATGCTAAGGGAGCAGCCCTTGCAACACTTATTTCCAGAGTGTTTGAACTTATGTGGGCCGTTGGAAATTCTTACCGTAAGGATTATATTCATCCAAAAATCAAATATCTGTTCAGTTCGGCAAAAGAATTGTTTATTGATTTTATTATGGTTTTATGGCCAGTAGTTGGTGCTGCATTATTCTGGGGAATCGGATTTACTTCCTATAACGCATTTATGGGGCATTTGGGTGCCGACGCTACTGCTGCCAATTCAGTTGCTGCCGTTGTGCGTGATCTTTTGTGCTGTTTCTGTAATGGTTTAAGTACTGCTGCGGGAATTATTATTGGTAATGAACTTGGAGCCGGCAATCTTGAAAAAGGTAAGCTTTATGGTCAGAAAATCCTTAAAATTGGTCTTATTGCCAGCGCTGTAATTGTTGTAATTATGCTGGCACTTTCGCCAGTTGTAACTCACAGTGTTAAATTATCAAAAGAAGCAAGCAGATTGCTGTTTGGAATGATGATAATTAACAGTATTTATATGTTTGGCCGCTCTTTGAATTCAATCCTGATTAATGGTGTTTTTGATTGTGGTGGCGATACTTTGTTTGATATGTACAGTCTGGCAACCTGCATGTGGGGTCTTGCAGTTCCATTGGCCGCTTTAGGAACCTTTGTTTTTCATTGGCCAATTCTGATAGTTTATGCCTGCACCTGTATTGACGAAGTAGGCAAAATTCCGTGGGTTTTGCATCACTTTAGAAAATATAAGTGGGTTCAGGATTTAACCAGGTAAATACAAAAAACATCAGGCAAATAACCCGATGTTTTTTGTATTATTTATTCTTCTTTTTCCAGTCTTCAACGGCTTCCAGCATCTGTTCTTTTGTAATGCTGGCGCCACAGCATTTGGCTTCGTCGCAGTAGCCAATGGCTTTGCATTTTGGAACCAGTAGGTTGTCGCAAATCCATTCCCATTCTGGGCCTAGTTCACGGAGTTTTGATTTTAATTCGTTGGAAAGCTGGCGGATTTCCTTGTAGGCACGGCTGCACAGACGCATGTTCATAAAGTGCATAAGTGCTCTAAGGTTGATTTTCCAGACAATTTTAGATTCCATACCAAGTGGAAGGATATTTGCGGCATCTTCTTTTGGATAGCCAAGTTCTTCCAGCTTCTGATATGTGCTCATAATATTCTGTAATCCATCATGATAAACCTGAGCGGCTTCATCTTTAAATGGATAATAAAATTCTTCATCAATATTCATATTTTTGGCATCAACATAGCGGGTAGAACTCTGAAGGCGGGTTGTACCAATAATGTGTGTGTATAATTCGCGGATACAGCGGGCAGAATAGCCGTCAACAATACAATATACTTCCGGATATTCTGCAGTTCTTGTGTGACCGCTTAAAATACAGCTTTTTGCACGTTTAATATTTTTTTCTTTATCATCAACCGGGCTGTTCCAGCATACGCCTGCACAGTATCCAATAGTGTTCAAGGGTTCTTTGTCTGTCTGTGGAAGAATTGTAATCATTGAGTTTGCTCCAATTTAATTATGTGATTATTCTATAGTAAATGTGTGAAATTTACAAATGAAGGTCAGGGAATTCGCTATGCTTTTGAGCGTATGACTGACGACGAAAGAGTTGTTCATTTAATGAATCTACAGACAATGCAGCTATGGCAAGTGCTTGTATTGATAGGAATATTAACAGCATGTCTGAAAAATTCGACTTAATTAGGGCTTCTGTTGAAAAAACTGTAGCTTTTGAGGAAGAGATTGCTGAAATAGAAGATATGGAATCTATATAAAAAATAGTTGCACAAATTGTGTAAAGTCACTAATATGTTTGTAACGGCAAAGAGGTCGTAGATAATTTTTTGTAAAAATTACAAAGAACTGTCTACGACCTCTTTTTTTTATTTTTTGAATAGGAGGATGGAAACAATAAAACTCCGATAACATTAAAAAACGCTCCAGGTTTTCGTGTTTTTTAATGTTATACTTTGCCTTGAGAACGATTTCTGGATAAAAATAAAATCGTTTTCTTGCAGAAAACGGTTTTATTTTTATCGATAAGAGTATATGGAAATAGTTAATTCTAAAAAGTTGCTCCAAGCATTCGCAACTTTTTTTAACGAATTATCAATAAACGCTTTTGAACAGGAGGAAAGTAAATCCTAAAAAATTGGAAATAGGTAAATCCTAAAGAAATGCTCCAAGTTTTCGCATTTCTTTTTAACGGATTTTCTATAGACCGCATGAACGGTTGTAGGTTAAAACCTAAAATTGCTTCACAGCGGTTCAGCAATTTTTTAACGGTTTTTACGATTAGAGTATGTGTGGATTTGTAGGTGCATTTGATCTTAACTCGGGTAGTCAGCCAATTAATGAAGGCTTAAAGGAAGAATTACGCAA
>JAEDFM010000033.1 GCA_016292805.1 Treponema sp.
AATCTTCAGGCTGCCAAAAATAAAGCAGGAAAATTTGAATACTACACATACAGTAAAGTTTATAATGATGTAATCTGTTTAGCTGCAGCATTTAAAAAAATTGGTGTTACACCAAAATCTAATGTTGCACTCATTTCTGATAACCGTCGTGAATGGTTACTTGCAGATCTTTCTATTCTTTCACTAGGAGCTGCAGATGTTCCTCGTGGCTGCGATTCTTTAGGAAAAGAAATCCGTTTTATCATCAACTTTGCTGACTGTGAATTTGCAATTCTTGAAAATGCCCGTCAGTTAAAAAAAGTTATGGAAGCCACAACTGAAGTTCCAGCACTAAAAACTGTAATCCTTTTTGATCGTCCAGGGGAAAAAGAAACTGAAGAAGCGATGACCGTTTCAAACTGTCCATTCAATCTTATTTTCTTTGATGAATTAATTGCACAGGGTCAGCAGATATACAATGAAAATCCTGCAGCAGTTACAGCTGATATTGAACAGCATATGGAAAATATTCAGGATGATGATAATGCAACAGTTATCTTTACATCTGGTACAACAGGCACTCCAAAAGGAGTTATGCTTACTCACCGTAACTATATTACACAGATGTCTGTATTCCATAATTTTGTAACTTGTAAAACCGGAGAATGGTGGCTTTCTGTTCTTCCTGTATGGCACAGTTTTGAACGAGCTGTACAGTATGTTGCCATTCTGTTTGGCGATGGACTTGCTTATTCTAAACCTGTTGCATCAGCAATGCTCTCTGATATGTCTGTAATCAAACCTCAGTACATTTGTGGGGTTCCACGACTTTGGGAAGCTTTAGCAACTGGTGTTGAAAAATCCATGAAAAAAACTGGCGGACTTAAATACAAACTTTATAAGTTCTTTGTTTCTATTGGAAAAAAATATTCTCACTTCAGTGATATGGTAAAAGGTACAATTGTTCAGATTAAAAAACGAAACCGATTTGCCGATGCCCTTGCAGGAATTGTTCCAGCAATATTTTTATGGCCATTAGCTAAGCTTGGAGATTTACTTGTCTTCAAAAAAATCCGTGAAAAGTTTGGTGGAAAAATCAGAATAGTTCTTAGTGGCGGTGGCGCATTACAATCAGAAACAGATAAGTTCTTTAAAGCAATAAATGTTATGTTGCTTGAAGGTTACGGGCTTACAGAAACAGCTCCTGTAGTTGCTGCCCGCTATTATAAAAAGCCTCGCATTGGCTGTATTGGAACTTTTCTTCCAACCTGGGAAGTAAAGATTTGTGCAGAAGAAAATGGTGTTATAACAAGTTCAGAACCTCTTCCATACGGGCAGAAAGGTGTAGTTTTATTAAAAGGTCCACAGGTAATGAAAGGCTACTACAAACGCCCAGACCTAACAGAAAAGGTTATTGATAAAGACGGATTCTTTAATACTGGTGATATTGGTCTTGTAACATTTGATAACGAGCTAAAAATTACAGGTCGTGCCAAAGATACAATCGTTCTTTTGGGCGGTGAAAACATTGAACCTGCATTAATTGAAAGTGAACTTTGCTCAAGTCCTTACATTGAAAGCGCCATTGTTGTTGGTCAGGACCAGCGCTTCCTTGCATCACTAATTGTTCCAGCAAAAGAAGCAATTATTCAGTATGCCCATGATCACAACATTTCATTTGAAAGCTATGAAAAGCTTTTGAAGCTGGACAAAATCAAAGCCCTGCTCCAGAAAGAAGTTGCAGAAAAAGACAGTCCTGCAAACGGCTTCAGACTCTGCGAACGCATCAACAAGATTCATCTTCTTGCGGAAAGCTTTAAGGTTGGAATTGAACTTTCAGCAAAACAGGAAATGATGAGATTCAAAATTATTGAAAAGTATGCAGAAATTATTAAAGGCCTTTTCCAGATGGCATAAGTCATATAGTAAAGGTTAAATGAAAAAGCCACAGTTTTTAATTCTGTGGCTTTTATATTTACTGGATTAACCGGCAACACAAAGATCACCGGTAACGCAATTTTTAATCAAATCTACTGAATTGTAACTTTGTTCAAATGCCAGATGTCGCGAACGTAATCCTCAATTGTACGGTCTGAAGAGAACTTACCAGAATTAGCAATATTCTTAAGAGCCATACGAGCCCACTGTTTTTTATCTGCATAAGCAGCAGCAATTTTTTCACGAGCCTGACAGTAAGAATCAAAGTCTGCCAATACATAGTAAACATCAGGACGTTGACCTTCTACACCGTAAATCAAAGAATCGTGAAGTTCTTTGAATAACTGATGAGTTGGATCATATGTACCGTCAACAAGCTGTTCAATAACTCTTGCAAGACCAGGATTTGCATCAAGGTAAACCTGTGGATTATAAGAATGTTCAGCTTCCATCTTTTTGATTTCTTCTGTTAAGAGACCGAATACAAATCCGTTTTCTTTTCCAGCTTCTTCAAAAATTTCAATATTAGCACCATCCATTGTTCCCAATGTCAAAGCGCCATTAAGCATGAACTTCATATTTGATGTACCAGAAGCTTCAAGACCTGCTGTGGAAATCTGTTCAGAAACATCTGCTGCAGGGAAGATTTTTTCTGCTACAGATACACGATAGTTTTCTACGAATACAACACGTAACTTACCACGAACACGGCGGTCATTATTTACTCTTTCAGCAACTGTGTTAATCAATTTAATAATTGCCTTAGCACGGCGGTATCCAGAAGCTGCTTTAGCACCAAAAATAAATGTGCGTGCAGGTGGATTGTAAGAAGGATCTTCAACAATGCGGTTGTAAAGATACATTACATTAAGAATGTTCAACAACTGACGTTTGTATTCATGAAGACGTTTTACCTGAACATCAAAAATAGATTCTGGATCAAGGAATTCATTCTGTGTATGTTTAAGATATTCAGCAAGAGCCTGTTTATTTTCCATCTTAATGCGGATAAGTTCGTTAATAGATTCTTCATCATCAATAAACTTTTCAAGACCTTTAAGCTGAGTAAGATCTTTTTCCCAACCATGTCCAATTCTGTCTGTAATGAATTTTGAAAGTTTTGGGTTAGCATTAAGACACCAGCGGCGCTGTGTAATACCATTTGTTTTGTTGTTGAACTTTTCTGGATAAATTGTATACCAGTCTTTAAGCTCTGCAGTTTTAAGCAATTCTGTATGAAGTGCAGCTACACCGTTTACAGAGAAACAAGCATGAATTGCCATCCAAGCCATGTAAACCATATTATTATGGATAATAGCCATGTGTTCATGTTTATAATAATCGTTAGGGAATTTTTCGCGAAGTTCAATAACCAGACGACGGTTGATTTCTTCAACAATCTGATAGATTCGTGGAAGCAATCCCTGGAAAATCTGAATTGGCCATTTTTCCAAAGCTTCTGCTAAGATTGTATGGTTTGTGTAAGCAAATGTATGAGTTACTACATTCCAGGCTTCATCCCAACCTACATTGTATTCATCCATAAGGATGCGCATAAGTTCAGGAATAGCAACTACTGGATGAGTATCGTTCAACTGAATTACATGAAGCTCCGCAAATTTAGAGAAGTCTGTTCCGTGGTCAGCTACATAGTGGCGAACCAAGTCCTGCAAAGAAGCAGAACTGAAGAAGTACTGCTGTTTAAGACGAAGTGCTTTTCCGCTTGGACCATTATCATTTGGATAAAGAACACGGCTGATGTTTTCTGCAGAGTTCTGGCGTTCAACAGCGCGGTTATAATCCATGTTATTGAAAAGCTGTAAGTCAAAACCGTTTGGAGAAGAAGCTTCCCACAAGCGAAGTGTATTTACAGTTTTTGTATCAAAACCAATGATTGGCATATCATAAGGAGTAGCTGTTACTTCTTCTGCATTTTCAATATGGAAAGAAGGCTGCCCATCTGGAGTGCGACCATAAGCAATGTTTCCACCAAACTTAACAGTTACTGCAAGGTCAGAACGCTTTACTTCCCATGGGTCACGGTGAGCAAGCCAGTTATCAGGATATTCAACCTGGTAACCATCTTCAATTCTCTGTTCAAACATACCGTATTCATAACGAATACCATATCCGTGTCCAGGATAATCAAGAGTTGCAAGTGAATCCAGGAAGCAGGCAGCAAGACGGCCAAGACCACCGTTTCCTAAACCTGCATCTGGTTCTTCATCTTCAACCATATCAAAATCAATATTCATGTCCTGAAGAACTTCAGAAACTGCATCTTTAATTCCAGCATTAATGAGGTTGTTGCTTAATGCACGACCCATCAAAAATTCTGCTGATAAATAATAAAGCTGTTTTGTTGGTTTCTTTTCGTATTCTGCGCGGGTAGCCATCCAGTTAGGCATAATCATTTCACGTGCGGCTGCAGAAACTGCATCAAAAAGGTCATGCTTATTTGCCTGAGAAATATCTTTACCATACTGACGGCGCAAACGAGCAGACAATTTTGCCTTAAACTCTTCCTTGTTAAAATCCATAATAAATCCTCCAAACAAATGACAGTAAATTTAACTGTCTTTGCTCATCAAAACTATAGAAGAACCAGCAACAAGAACATATCGTCTTTGTTCTGTAAGCAATTCTTCAAAACCACTTTCTGTTATATCTTCAGGGCTTTCAAAAGAAGTATCAGCAACGCGATACCATTTTTTATTTCCCGTTAAAGTCGGTAATGTAATTGTAAGGTCATAGATGTCCATATTGGTTGCAACATAAAAATCGTTATCATTAACTGATGAACCAGAAAGCTTAAAGCCTAAGAAACGTTTTGTGTTACTCCAGTCTAAAACCTTTGCGTTATTATCAAACCAGCTGATTTCCGAAGCTGAATCTTTTTCTGTACCAAAAAATTCAGTTCTTCTGAAAACAGGATGCTTTCTTCTTAATTGTATTAAATTTGAGGCAAATCTTACAAGACCCTCGTTCTTTTGAGCTAAAGTCCAGTCAAACCAGCTCATTTCATTATCCTGACAGTAAGCGTTGTTATTTCCCCTTTGTGTACGGCGCATTTCGTCACCACCAAGAATCATTGGAACACCCTGGGATACAAAAAGATAAATAAAAGAATTTTTTATTTTCTTTAATCGTAAAGCTTCTATTTTTGGATTTTCGCAATCGCCTTCATAGCCATGGTTATAGCTGTAATTATCATCTGTTCCATCCCGGTTGCTTTCACCATTTTCCTCGTTATGCTTGCCGTTGTAGCTGACCATATCGTTCAAGGTAAAACCATCGTGAGCAGTAATAAAATTAATTGATGCTGTTGGCTTACGACCACTGTGATTGTAGCAGTCAGCACTACCACAGATTCTTGTTGCAGCACCAGTAACAGAGTTTTCATCTCCACGAACAAAACGACGGATATCATCACGGAAACGACCGTTCCATTCACTCCAGCGATTATTTACACCAGCAGGGAAGCCACCAATCTGGTAAAGTCCGGCAGCATCCCAGGCTTCTGCAATTATTTTTGTTTTAGCAAGAACAGGGTCTTCGCTGATTGCTGAAGTTATAGACGGCATATCATAAGGAACAGGCATTCCATTTTCGCTACGGGTAAGAATTGAAGCCAGGTCAAAACGGAAACCGTCAACATGCATATTCAAAACCCAGTAACGAAGACTGTCTAAAATCAACTGACCACCAACTGCCGAATTACAATTAAAACTGTTTCCGCAGCCAGAGAAATTGTTATAGTACTGTTTATCTGCCTGAGGCAAAGAATAGTAAACATCATTCTGAAGGCCCCGGAATTCAAATGTATAACCGTGCTCGTTACCTTCTGCAGTATGGTTATAAACAACATCCAGAATTACTTCTATTCCTGCTTTGTGAAGCTCTTTAACCATCTGTTTAAATTCACGAACAGGACCACCAGGTGTACGGTCTGATGAATAAGAAGTTTTTGGAGCAAAAAATCCGATTGTAGAATAGCCCCAGTAATTTACAAGTCCTTTACCAGTTCTTGGATTCAAGTTGCCATTTTCGTTTTCATCAAATTCAAAAAGTGGCAGCAATTCTACAGAGGTAATTCCAAGCTTTTTAAGATAATCAATTTTTTTTGTAAAGCCGGCATAAGTTCCTGCAATATCAGCTGGAACGCCAGAAGTTTCAGAAGCAGTAAACCCTTTAAGATGAGTTTCGTAAATAACTGAATCTTCAAGAGGATAATTAAGAGGTCTGTCCCCTTCCCAATCAAAATCATCAGCCACAACTACACATTTTGGAAAATCTGAAAGATTCTGGATTTCTCCGCCTTCGTTTACATGAAAACCCTGTTTATGAAGATTGTTATAGCAGCGGAAAACTGAGCCTGAAGAAAAGGCTTTGGCATAAGGATCAAAAAGATATTTATGATAATTAAAGCGCAAACCTTTTGTTGGCTCATATGGACCATCAACTTTATAAAGATAGCAAAGTCCAGCCTGAGCACCTTGAATAAGAATGTGCCAGACATGGCCTGTACGGTTTACTGAAGGATCTAAATCAATTAAAACAGAAGGCTTTGCAGCATCAGCAGAGTCAAAAAGACAGAGTGTAACTTTTGTTGCATCCTTACTGTATATAGAAAAATTAACACCAGCTGGAGTCAGAACTGCACCCAACCCAATTGGCATTCCATTCTGTGTTGTTACATCAGTCATATATCTGAAAATGATACCACGAATATGGAGGAAAGTCATCAATAAGGTGCAGTAAGGAATTATTCAAATATTCATATTTTATTTTGAGAACTTATGATTTATAATGAACGTGTATATCAAAAATTAAGGGAAGTAAAAAATGAATGTACACAATATAATGGAAGACTTAGTTCAGAAATCTGTAAATAAATTCTATGATCAGGTTACAACTTCTAAGGCACCTTGGCTTACTTGTGATTGTGAAAACTGTCGTCTGGATACTATCAGTTATGTATTAAACAGAGTTCCTCCAAAATATGTTGTTTCAGGTCGCGGTGTTACACATGCGGCAGAAACATTAAATGACCATCAGTTAAAAGCTGATATGGAAGCCCTTATTCTTGAAGGTATGAGAATTGTAAGCTCAACAAAACGTCCATACCATGTAAATGAACGCAAAGACTGCGCTATAAAATCAACAGAATCACCTGTATTTAACTTCTCTACAATTACAGGAACAGTTCTTGACGGTTCAACTTTTGAACCTGTAACAAATGCTACAATCGTATTAAAAGTAAACGGCCAGAGAGCCGAAATGATTGATAAAACCTGGAGCAATCCATACAAAACCTGCAAAAGCACTCACGGTGCCTACAACTTCTGGATGAAACCAATTGAAGCACCAAAAGCAGGCACAAAAAAGACTTTTAAAATGCAGCTGGACATTACAGCTCCTGGCTATACTCCAATAGCTTTCCATTTTGAACTTCCAGTAATCGCCGACTCTTCAAGCCGTTCCGAAATCGATACAACCTTCACTCTTAAATTAAAAGACTTAGTAATCTTCAAAGAAGGCATCGAAAACGAAATGGATTCCTAAAAGATGTTCGCAGCTGCCAGCATCCTAAAAGCCTGTCCTATACTAATATACCAGTCGTTTACCATATGAGAAACTTCTTGTATATTAGTATATATGGAAGAAACACAAGAATTACGAACAGCTATGGTTACTATTGTTGGTAGACCATCAGCTGGAAAATCTACTTTTTTAAATACTGCCTGCCAGGAAGAAGTAAGCATTGTATCACCTATTCCGCAGACAACCCGTAATGCAATTAAAGGCATTGTAAATACTTCTTACGGCCAGCTAATTTTTATAGATACACCCGGGTATCATGATTCAGATAAAAAATTAAATCTCCGCCTTAGAAACGTAACAGAATCTCAGCTGGATGATATTGATTGTGTACTTTATGTTATAGATTCCACAAGAGAACCTGGAGAAGAAGAAGTTCACACTGCAGAGCTTCTTAAAAAGCTTCAGACAAAAACAGTTGTTGCCATCAATAAAACAGATTCTAACCAGAGTAAACCAGCTGTAATCCGTAAATTTGTTTCTGAACAGCTTCCTGAAATTCCTGCAGACCGTATTTACGAAATGTCTGCTGAGAAAGATATTGGCATAAACGAAGTATTAAAAGCTTTATATGCAATTTCTCCTGTAGGCGCACCTATTTATGATGAAGAAGTTTACACAGACCAGGATCTTACTTTCCGCATTTGCGAAGTAATCCGTGGCGAAGCAATTAACCGTCTGGAACAGGAAATTCCTCACGCAGTTTATGTTGAAGTTGCCGATGTTGAACACCGTAATGAAGGCAAAAAATTGTGGATTAGAGCTTTTCTTTGTGTTGAGCGGGAAAGTCAGAAAGGTATTGTTATTGGAAAAGGTGCAAGCATGATTAAACAGATACGAATGGCATCTATCCGTAAGCTTAGCGAAATCTACATTCAAAAAATTGATTTAGATTTACAGGTAAAAGTTGATAAAAACTGGCGCCAGAGAGATTACACTCTAAACAAACTGGTTCCAAATTCTTAAAAACACCTGGAGAACCGTCCCCCTGGCTCCAGTTTTTTTTAATCACCTAGAGAACCGTCCCCCTGGCTCCTATTTTCCATGAGGTCTGTCCCCGTTGTTCACATTTACCAGGGGGACGGTTCTCCTGGATTCACATTTACCGCCTTTTCTATTCCAAAAACCCTGAAAAAAGAATATATTTATAATATGAAAGAAATTAATTATAAAACTCAGGGTGTATGTGCCCAGGTTATTCATTTTACAAAAAACGATGACGGTACAATCTCAAACATCAGCTTTGAAGGTGGTTGTAACGGAAACTTGAAAGCAATTTCTAAACTCTGCGACGGTATGAAAGCAGAAGACATTGCAGCAAAACTTGCAGGAAACATCTGCGGTTTTAAATCTACAAGCTGCGCTGACCAGCTGGCTAAAGCTGTTTTGACTAACTAATAGAGGTATATAATATGGCACTTGAATGTGGTATTGTTGGACTTCCAAATGTTGGAAAGTCTACTATTTTTTCGGCTTTGACTGCAGCTCCAGCCGCAGCAGAGAACTTTCCTTTCTGCACTATTGATCCTAACATTGGTATTGTAGATTTACCTGATGAACGACTGGACTTCCTTGCCAGTAAACATAATCCAAAAAAGAAGACTCCTGCTGCAGTAAAATTTGTTGATATTGCAGGTTTGATTAAAGGTGCTTCTCAGGGTGAAGGTCTTGGAAACAAATTCCTTGCAAACATTCGTGAATGTTCTGTTATTGCTCACGTTGTACGCTGTTTTGATAATCCTGATATTATGCATGTCCGCGACAATGCAAACGAAGCAGCACCAATTGACCCAGAAAGCGATATTCTTACAATCAACTGGGAGCTTTGTCAGGCCGACTTAGATACAATTGCAAAACGAGAAGAAAAAAACATCAAAACAGTTCGCGCACTTGGTAAAGATGCTGAAAAACAGCTGGCTCCATTCAACTCTGCAGTTGCAAAAATCAAGCCATTATTAACAGACGGAAAATGTGCCCGCACAGCAGACTTAACTGATGATGAAAAAGCTGCCATTTATGATATGTTCCTTCTTTCTATGAAACCAACATTGTATGTTGCCAATGTAGATGAAGATACTATTGCCAATGGTACTAACAAATATGTAGAAATCGTTCAGAAATATGCTGCAGAAGAACACTCAGAAGTTGTAGTTATCTGCGGTAAGTTTGAAGCAGATTTGGCAGAAATTGAAGATCCAGCTGACCGCAAAGATTTTATGGAAAGTGTTGGTCTTACAGAAAGTGGTCTTGCTGTTCTTGCACGAAAGGCTTACCACTTAATGGGATTGCGCACATTCTTTACTGGCGGTGCGGATGAATGCCGTGCCTGGACAATTCACGCTGGCGATAAAGCACCTCGTGCCGCTGGTGTAATCCACACAGATTTTGAAAAAGGCTTTATTCGCGCCGAAGCATACACAATTGACGACTTGCGCCAGTACGGTGACGAAGCTGCAATTAAAGCTGCAGGTAAATACCGTCAGGAAGGAAAAGAATACGTTGTTCAGGATGGCGATGTATTGTTCTTCAAGTTTAATGTGTAAAGACATTTTGAAGCGAGCAGTGGCGCAGCTTAAAAATAGATGTATTAAATAAAAAGGTTTCGTTTAGAAACCCTTCAACTACTATAAGGAAATAAAATGAATACAACAGTTGGTTTACAATTATGTGACACCTACGATTTTGAAAAAGTATATGCCTGTATTGTAAAACTTTTTGAACTGGTGCCACCACCAGACTTCAAAGGAAAAACTGTACTGCTTAAACCTAATATTCTTTATCCCAAAAAGCCAGAACTGGCTGTCTGCACCCACCCTATAGTAGTTGGCGCCGTAGTTAAGGCTTTTGTAGAAGGGGGAGCAGCCCGCGTTATTGTAGGCGAATCCCCAGCCCTTGCAAATCCTACCAGCGCCGCAAAAGCAATTGGTTTATACGACCAGGTTATTAATAACGGCGGCCAGTGGGTTGAATTCAAAGATATTACATCTATAGATTGCCCTGATGGCGTTATTGTAAAACGCTTTGATTTTGCTACCCAAATTACAGAAGCTGATCTGGTAGTTTCAGTTGCAAAATTAAAAACCCATCAATTTATGACTTATACAGGTGCCATGAAAAACCTTTTTGGATTAATGATTGGACTTGAAAAAGCAAGAACTCATTACAGATTCCCAAAAAAAGAAGATTTTGGCAATTTCCTTGCTGACTTAAATCTTGCAGCAAAGCCTGGCTATGCAATTATGGATGCCATTGTTGGAATGGAAGGTCCTGGAGGTCCTGGCAGTGGAGATCCAAAACAGTTAGGCTTTCTGGCTGCTTCTGACAACATTCTTGCATTGGACTGGAAATGTGCCTCTCTGGTTGGCTACAATCCTCATACAATCATCTATCTTGAACAGGCCTTAAAACGGGGACTCTGGCTTAAATCTGAAAAGAATATAAAAACCACAGGAGCCTCAGAAAAAGACTGTCGCTGTCTGGATTTTAAGATTGTAAAAGAACCAAGCCCTACTTTGCAAAAAATGGTTCCAAACTGGCTTAACTATATTGCAACAAAATTCTTTACAAAAACACCACATTTTAATTCCAGCAAATGTATAAAATGCCGCCGATGCTTTGATATTTGTCCACCACAAATCATTACAATGACAGGCAAAGGAAACACAGCAACACTTTCCGACAGCAGCAAATGTCAGCACTGTTTCTGCTGCCACGAAGTATGTCCTAATGACGCAATCAAATTAAAGAGATTTTAGTTTTCTAAGCTTAGTCTTTATAGCGTTCCATAATGGTAAGAGTATCAAAAACATCTTAAAAAATTAACTAAGGAAATAAAGTTTAAAGTAACCCCAGATATCTTGAGAGTCTTCTACTTTAAATATGTTCTTGATTATACGGATTCTGCTGATTTTTGAATCAATGGAAATTTTAAATTCCCCAAACTGAGTTGTTTCAAAACCTGCATAATCATTAATAATTTTATCTCTATCAAGGAAACGGATAAAAGCTTCATTGCATTCTCTACAAAGGAAACAGTTAATAATTGTTTCTATAGCTTTAGAATAATCACGATCCTTTACTTCCAGCAAATCTAAAAGCCCATCAATTTCTGTATATTCTGAAATCCAGTTTTTAGAAATATTAACGATGATTGAATTCATAGGTGCCTGATAATAACTCTGGTTAAAATCATACATATGCTCTTCAATCAAATCTGCTTTTGCTTCTGTTAATTCAAATTTTGTTCTGTTAAGAATCTTTTCAAAATCTTTTACAGGAACTGGTTTTGAATAAAAATACCCCTGAATACTGTCACAACCAATCTGCTTAAGGAATTTAACCTGAGTTTCGTTTTCTACACCTTCAGCAGTAATCTGAATTCCCATTTCCTTAGCAAGAGAAATTGTATGTTCAATAAGACGATTTCCACCAAACTCTCCAATAAAATCAATAAGACTTTTATCAAGCTTGATAGTATCAAAATGCATCAAATTCAATGAAGCTAAAGAAGAATAGCCAGAACCAAAATCATCCATATGAATGGAAAAACCACATTCATGGAATTCTTCAATAACAGTTTTTACCCGATCATTTGAAACAGCTGCTGATTCAGTAATTTCAATTGGAACCAATTCCGGTTTAATACCTGCAATCTGAACAATTCGCTCATACTGTTCAGCAATACCCTTAAAATACAAGCTGGCTCTGGAAAGATTTATAGAAATTGGAATTGTTTTCTTTTTTTCATTCTGCCATTTTGCCTGTAATGTACAAACATTACGGAATATGTATTCATCTAAAGTGCGGATAAGATTGTTTCTTTCAAGAACCGGAATAAATTCATCTGGATAAGCAATAGAACCATCTTCTTTAATCCAGCGAACAAGAGCTTCTGCACCAACCAGTTCTCTGTTTTTTGGAGAAAATTTTGGCTGAAACCATACTTTAAATTCTTTTTTTGCAAGAGCTTTTTCAAAATTATCAACTACATATTTTTCACGGATTAAGTGCAAAGTATCTTCTTCGTTAAAGAAGGCATAGTTGGTATTTTCCATGTACTTTGCGTTATGTTTTGCAGTAATTGCTTCACTATAGGAAAGTTCAATTTTTTTACCAGGTGCCCATCTGGAAATACCATAGTATGGATGAATTTCTGGAACATCCAAATCTCCAGAAATAATCAGCAGAGAAAGTGTTATGCTTTTAATTTTATTAACAATTTCGGTTTCTTTAATTGTTGGTAAAAACACTACATAGTGGTCTGCATTAATATGAGCAGCAAATTCACCTTTTTCTACCTCAATTACATTGGAAATACAATCCCAAATATAACGGATAACATCATCACCTTTAGAAACACCACAAATTGAGTTAATGATTTTAAATGAATGAATATCAAGGCTGATTAAAGATCCTGGCAGATTCTGTTCTTTTATTTCTTCCTTAAATTTATTGTAGTTATAGCCTTTTGTAATTGGGTCAAAATATGCATACTGTTGCAGTTCTTCCTGAATACTTTCAGCGTCAATTTCATGAAGACGGGTAGAATCCTTAATAATGGAAAGAGCACATATATCTCCATCTTCATTTACAGTAAGCAAAAAGCGATGATTAAAATAAGTTCTTACACCTTTTGTATTTT
Organism: Treponema sp.; assembly: GCA_016292805.1. Taxonomy (GTDB): domain Bacteria; phylum Spirochaetota; class Spirochaetia; order Treponematales; family Treponemataceae; genus Treponema_D. The sequence goes on from JAEDFM010000033.1 coordinate 13,160, forward strand.
CTGCCCAATAATTTAATATGTATTCACGTTTTCCCTGACGATAAGTTTCCAGAAGAGTTTCTCTAATAATTCCAATATCATTAAGAACTTTCTGCTGACTATCTGGAACCATAAGATCAAACCAGGCTGTCATAAATTCAGAAAATTTACATGGCTGCTTTAAGCCAAGATAGTCAGGAACAGAGACAAAGTCGTTTTTGTTATCACGGAAGAAAAAATCGCTTTCTATAGAATCTCTAGTAATGTTTGCATCAAAAAATGACACAGCATCAGAAACAATAGCGTTTCTGAACTGAGATTCATAAAAGAGAGCTCGTTGAAGTTGTCTAATTGATTCTGAATCACCAGATCCAGGCAAATTTTCTGACATATTGCTCTATTTTATCATATAATTGCAAAAAATCTAGAATTACTGGTACCACTTTCGTAAAAATCTTATTTTTACCAAATCTCCTGAGTTTATGTTTTCACACTCCAGAGTTTTCTTATCTACATATATACTCTGGCTTAAGTCTGCAATTTCAACTTTAAAACGGGTTACATCACCTAAAAAATCAGCAGAAAGAACCTTTCCAGAAAAGTCCCCATCATTCAGACTTAACTCAACCCATTCAGGACGAACAACATATTCACAAGAGTCTTCTGTAACAAAATTTGCACGACCTACAAATTCTGCCACAAATTTATCTGCAGGTTCAAAATACAGCTGGCGGCCAGTTCCATATTGCAAAACATTTCCGTCCTTAATAACAGCAATTTTGTCAGAAAGATAAAAGGCTTCTTCCTGATCATGAGTAACATAAATTGTTGTAATTCCCAGCTTTTTCTGAATCTCCTTTAATTCTTCCCTAACCATTGCTCTAAGATTTGCATCCAGAGAACTAAGTGGTTCATCCATTAAAAGTACCTTTGGTTCCAGCACAAGGGAACGACCTAAAGCTACTCGCTGCTGCTGCCCCCCGGAAAGTTCATGAGGGAAACGATAAAGCAGCTCTTTAATTCCAAGCACCTGGGCTGTATTATTCACAATTTCATTAAATCTGGCTTTTTCTTCTTTTGTTGATTTTTTGATTTTTAAACCATAAAGAAGATTCTGTTCAACAGTCATATGAGGGAACAAAGCATAGTTCTGAAAAACCATTCCGATTTTTCTCTTATCAGGAAGTATGCCGTTTTGCAATTCATCATTTATAAAAATTTTACCCCCAGTTGGTTCCAGAAAACCAGCCAGCAGTCTGAGCAAAGTTGTTTTTCCGCAGCCGCTGGATCCAAGTAAAGTTGTAAAACTGCCTTCTTCAATTTCCAGATTAAAGTTTTCTATTACAGGAGATTTTTTATAACCAAAGGTAATGTTTTCTAATTTAATGTAATCCTTTTTCATTTTATTTATCTCCTTTTTTCAATTTTCTTTTTTGAAAAAATTTGCCGGTCAGCAACCCCAGCAGAAGTATAGCAAAGGTTATAAATGTAAGAACAAGAGCTAAGGCTGCGGCTTCTCCCCAATCCCCCTGCTCTGCCAGATTTATAATCTTTATGGAAGCTAAAGGCGTATTAAAAGATACCAGAAATATAACCGCACTTAAGGTTCCAACACCCCGAATGAAATCGTAAACAAAGCCTGAATATAAACCAGAAGAAGAAACCGGAATTAAAATATTAAACAACAGTCCCAGCTGATTTGAACCAAGACTGCGGGCTGCATCGTCCAGGCCTGTGTCTATCTGGGCGTAAGTTTGAGTAATAATTCTGTAAGAAAAAGGCATAAAGGCAACTGTCATGGCGATGACAATCAGTACAACCGAATTGTTAAAGCGAAGTGCAGATGCGGCTAGGGAGAGTGCAAGTCCTAAAAGAGAACCTGGAATTGCAGAAGGCAGCTGGGCTGTAACATCTATTGTTTTTCTAAGTGGCATATTTGTTCTGTGCACAAGATAGGAAGCAACTGCTGCCACCAGTGTACTTAAAACCGCAGACAATAAAGCAAAAATAATTGAATTGGAAAGTGGCTTAGAATATTTACCAACCGCCGTTAAATGCTCCCAGGTAAAAGTCTTATTTACACCCCAAAGTTTTTGAACGCTTCCTGCCACAATAGCAGCAAACTGTGCAATAATACAAAGGCTTATAATTAAAACAAACATAAATAAAAATAGGGAAGCAGTTTTTCCAGTTTTGCCGGCAGCTTCAAAGCCAAAGCCATTTTTGCCGCCAACCATTTCTATTTTTTTCGAAGTCTTTTTGTATATTCTGTTCTGCAGTAGAAACAGTGCAACAGAAGGAATTACAAGAACTATACCTAAAACTGCGCTGGTACCAACCTTCAGCCACCCTGTAAGCTGGGTGTAAATTTCTACAGCAAGGACTCTAAAACGGCCAGCAACAATCAAAGGATTTCCAAAATCGCTGAGTACACTTACTGCAACAAACAAAAAAGCCGCAGCAATTCCTGTAAAGCTTAAAGGTAAAATAATTGTCCAGAAGATTTTTGCAGAACTGGCACCAAGAGTTTTCGCAGCCTGCTCCAAAGCTGGATTAATTCCAGCCAAAGTCTGAACGCAGATTAAGTAGGCCATTGGGAAAAAGCAGAGCACCTGAGCCAGCAGCAGTCCCCAAAAACCGTAAAGCGAAACATTCAGTCCAAGCAATTGATGTGTAATAAACCCCTGACGGCCCACAAGAAAAATGAAGGCCAGACCACCTACGAAAGGTGGAGTCATTAAGTGAATAATTGGAACTGCCGCAAAAAATTTTCGGCAAGGTATTCTGCCCCGCACTACTGCATAAGCATAAATATATCCAATTAATACAGATAAAGTTGATGAACAGATACACTCCCAGAATGTGTTTTTCATTGCCTGATGCCATACAGGCTGAGTCATTACTTCTTTAAAATCAGAAGGTTTTGCCGAAAACAACACACAGAGCAGAGGAAAAATTACACAAAATGAAAAAAACAGAATCACCAGCGCAAAAACCAGCACCAGTGATTTGCTGAAAGTTTTTTTATTCATCAAAAAATAAAACCTTATTTTACGTTTTTAGACCATTTAGTCAGTACAGCATCTTTTTCTGCAGAAGCCTTAGCTGAATCATAATCAATCAAATCAATCTGACTGATAGAAATTGAACCACCGGCAGGTTTAGCTTCTGGATTTACAGGAATTGTAAAATCTAAGGAACTCATTAATTCCTGAGCTTCTTTTGAAAGCATAAAATCAACAAACTTCTGTGCAGCTTCAAGATTTGGAGTATTTTTTAGAATTGCAATACAGTCAACATCTCCAGCAGTTTTTGGAGGAGCAACTAAAGTTACATCAAATCCCTGAGACTTGTATTTTGCCAGTGCATGAAGATAAGAAACACAAAGTGTGTATTCTCCTGTTCCAATCAATTTTGCAGGAGCACTACCGGAATCAGGGAACTGACCAACAAGAGGAGCTAACTGTAAAAGATAATCCCAGCCAGCCTGGTCACCTAATCGCTGCAACTGATTCTGTACAAACAGGTAAGCTGTAGACGAAGCAACAGGATTTGTAAGAACTATTTCCCCTTTATATACAGGATTTGCAAGATCGTCCCAGGTTTCAGGTATCTTTTGTCCTGCAAATTTTTCATTAAAACGAGTCTGATTAATTCCAATGCCTAAAGTAAGAACACAAAAACCAGTCCAGGTATCATTCTGGCTGCGGGCATAAGAAGGAACATTTTTTGCCAATGGAGATGTATAACTTTCCAAAGCACCAGCTTTATCTGCCTGAATATGATAGCTGGAAGCTCCACCTAAAAGAATATCAGCTTTTGGAGCATCTTTTTCTGCAATTACACGATTTACCAGTTCACCAGTTGTTGCACGAAGATATGTAACAGGAATACCAGTTTTTTCTGTAAAAAGTTTTGTGAGAGCTTCTGTTTCCTCGTCATGAATAATTGAGTAAATATGAAGTTCTGTCTGTTTTTTTCCACAGCCTGTAAGACCAAGAATTGTTAAACAAAAAAGTGTACCAAAAATAATTTTTTTCATAATATCACCTTGTAAAAATTGATATTATAAACATACCTATTTTTGATACACTTTTATATAACCAGATTTAAACTATTTTTCTAAGTTCAGTTATATTTATTCAACAATGAATTTATCTTTACCAGCACCACATTCTGGACATTTATAATCCTCTGGTACATCAGCCCAAGCTGTTCCAGGAGCTACATTATTTTTTGCATCTCCTTCGTCCTTATCATAAACATGTCCACAATTGTCACACTGCATTCTTTCCATAATTCTTCTCCCTTGAATTATATTAATTAACCTTTCATTGAGGCAAAAGGATCAATTGTACGATACATTTCCCTCAACTTAGGTTTTTCAATTTTACCTGTTGGATTACGAGGTACTGGAGCAAAGATAATTTTCTTTGGTCGTTTGTACTTTGGTAAATCCATACAGAATTCATTTACATCAGCTTCTGTACAAGAAACACCTTCTTTAATTTCAATAATTGCCGCTGTAATTTCACCTAATCGTTCATCGGCAAGACCAATAACAGCAACATCCTTAATTTGAGGCATTTTATGAAGGAAATCTTCAATCTGAACTGGATAAATATTTTCACCACCAGTAATGATTACATCCTTTTTGCGGTCAACCAGATAAATGAATCCATCTTCATCCATCATAGCCATATCGCCAGTGTAAAGCCAGCCTTCCTTATCCAAAACTTCTGCAGTAGCATCTGGATTTTTGTAGTATTCAACCATAACGCCAGGTCCAAATACTGCAAGTTCTCCAACATCCCCCTGCTTTACTTCATTGCGCTTTTCATCAACAATCTTAACTTTCCAGCCATAACCAGGAATACCAATTGCACCAATTTTGTGATCATTTCCAACACCAAGGTGAACACAACCAGGTCCAATAGATTCAGACAAGCCATAGTTTGTATCGTAATCGTGATGTGGGAAATATTTTTTCCAGTCTTCAATAAGCTTTTTAGGAACTGGCTGAGCACCAATGTGCATTAAACGCCACTGGTCCAAAGTATAATTCTTAAGATCTACATCGCCCCGTTCAATGGCAACAAGAATATCCTGAGCCCAGGGTACCAGAAGCCAAACAATTGTACATTTTTCATCGCTTACAGCTTTAAGAATAGTTTCAGGTTTTGTACCACGAAGAAGAACAGCTTTTCCACCAGAAATCAAAGAACCAAACCAGTGCATTTTAGCACCAGTATGATACAAAGGTGGAATACAAAGGAATACATCATCCTTCTGCTGTCCGTGGTGAGTCTGTTCACAGACGCAGGAATGCATTAAAGCACGATGCTTGTGAAGAATAGCTTTTGGAAAACCTGTTGTACCAGAACTAAAGTAAATTGCCCCGTAATCATCATCAGTAATTTCAATATCAAGATTTTCTGATGAGTAGTTCATAGCTGACATTACATAATTTTCAGAGAACATTGGTTCCTGGCCTTCACCTACATAAATAAGCAGGCGGCCTTTCATGATTTTTTCAGAAATAGCTTCAAGACGACCAATAAATTCTGGTCCAAAAAACAAAACCGAAATATCTGCAAGATTCAAACAGTAATCAATTTCGTCAGAAGCATAACGGAAATTTAATGGAACAGCTAAAGCACCTGTCTTAAGAATACCAAAGTAAATTGGCAGCCATTCAAGACAGTTCATCATTAAAATTCCAACTTTATCTCCACGGCGTACACCTCGTTCCAAAAGGTAGTGTGCACAACGGTTTGCTTTTTCGTTAAAGATTTTCCAGCTGATTTCGCGGCGGTAAGGAAGGTTTGGTTCTGGCTGAGTTAAGTCAAACTCCTTCCAGGTAATGCGGCGTGTATCTTTTACTTCTGGATTTAATTCAACAAGAGCGCAGTCGTTTCCAAACTGTTCTGCGTTTCGTTCAAGATATTTTGTAATTGGCATTTATTTATCCTTAGTTTTTTATAAATATATAATAAATATTATATGCAAAATGTGGTCAAACCGCAATTTTTAAAGGGTGATTATTTGCCAGCTCGTTCAATCATTTCGTGGTAATTATCCCACCAGGCCAATTCTTCTTCATTTGTTGCTGCTTCAGTTTCTTTAAAGTTATGATCCGATTCATCAATCAGACTTTGAATTGCTAAAACGGCTTCTACAATACAAGGTTCAAAATGTGCTCCAGAAGATTTCTTAAACACATCCATAGCATCTTCAATTGGAATTGGAGATTTATAAAGACGGCGACTTAAAAGTGCATCAAGAACATCAGCAGCAGCCATAATTCTGGCAGAAAGCGGAATATCAGTTCCTTTAAGATGATAAGGATAACCAGTTCCGTCCCATTTTTCGTGATGGCACAATGTCATTTCTTCAGCAATCTTATTAAACCTTCCATCATCAATTAAAGGAAGAAAGTCTATAAGTTTTGCACCTTCTTCAGGGTGGCAGCGCATTAATTCATATTCTTCCTGAGTAAACTTTCCGTTTTTATTAAGAATACCTTCTGGAATATGAATCTTACCAATATCGTGAAGAAAAGCCGCCGCTTTCATATTGTTGATGGTAGAATCAGATAATTCTTCAGTGTAATAACCTAATTCCCTAAGCTTATGGGCAATCATTTCTACATAAGTTTGAGTGTGAATTACATGACGACCTGTAAAAAGATCATGACTACCCAGCAACTGAGCAACAAATTCCATAAGGTAGAATTGATTTTCGCTAAGCTCAGCAATAACCTTGTCCCGTTCATCTAAAGTCTTTTTTACAGTTTTCTTATTCCGAATTTTAAGATATTTATGAGCCAAAAACTGTATTAATGTTACTAAAATCAGAAAAACCGAATATGTAACAGAAGCTGCCATTGTCATAGGAATTATTCCCGCAGCAGAAAGAGAAATAGTAAGAATTGAAAAGCCAATAACTAATAATAAAATAGTAGTAAACATTTATCTGAAAAAGAATTATACAATAAAACAAATAAAAGAACACTATATTTAAATACGGATTAGTAAGAGAAAGAATAAGTAAACCAGGAGATCCGTCCCCCTGGTTCAGTTGAAGTTGTAAACCAAGAGATCCGTCCCCTTGGTTCACTAAAAGTAAGAATCTTTTTTTTCATAAATCTTTTCTCCTAAATAGACATATTTAAGGTATACGTAAATATAGCAGACAAAACTTTACCTGAGTCTGTATTTAACTTAAATGTTTCCCAATCAATACGCTTTCCTGAATTGGATTTCAATGTTGAAATGTTTAATTTCCCTTTGTAAATTTCTCCATCTACATTTACTTTAAAAAATATTGTAACATTTTTATGATCGTGAATATAATCTATGCTATGAACATCAAAAATCTTATATGACTTATTTCCACTGATTATTCCATATTCCCTGACATAATTAAGCATTCTTTCATCAGTTATATTTGTACATTCTGTATTTTCATAAATGTTTAATTTCTCTGATTCGCAGGTAACAGTAATATCTAAACTGTCAACATCTTCAAGTATAAAATAACTATCATCAACCCATTGCACTCCAAAATTAATATCATCACACCCAGTAAAAATAAATGGCAGCAATAATGCTAAAAATAAAAATCTTTTTTTCATAAACTTTTTCTCCTTGTAAAACTTTTTACATAAAGTATACATTCAATTCCCAATAATCAACAGAGCTTTTTACGCAAATTTTGCAAACCAGGAGATCCGTCCCCCTGGTTCAGTTGAAGTTGCAAACCAAGAGATCCGTCCCCCTGGTTCAGTTGAAGTTGCAAACCAGGAGATTCGTCCCCCTGGCTCTGCACAACATCTTCGAATTAAAGTATTCCCATTACAAATAATTGAAATTTACACAGTTTTTTTCTATTATTAT
>JAEDFM010000007.1 GCA_016292805.1 Treponema sp.
ATGGCAAAAAAAGCGACAGTCGTTCAGGAGGGCTGACATTTTTGAACGCCCCAACAAAAAGCCAGAGGAGACAAGGAAACAGGAAGAAGAAAAGGACAGTATTCTGAAAACAATCGGAGAACAGAAGGATTTTGGCCTGCTTGTAAAAAAAGAAGATGGTTACCATTTTGGTATAAAAGGTATTAAAGAAAGAACAGACTTCCTGGGTGAAACTTTTAAAATCTACTCTCTCCTAAATGAAGGGACTGAAATTATGATAACCATCGAAATCTAGAAAATTTACCCCTTCTGCGGGCGCAATTTATTTACCATACACAGCATGGCAAATTTAGACACCACCCTACGCCGCCCGCAACGCCCGGTGGCAAGGATAAACACTACTGCGACTTACAAGTTTCCATATTTTTCAGTTACATATCATAATTTCATACATTAATTTGATTTTTATAAATTCTGTATGTGCCTATACTCAAATTTTATACATTATCAAACCATAACACATACATTTTTCGATTCTAGACTAATTTTGTATGCCAAATGTAAGCCTAATCCCACAATTTCTCAATTATCTTTTCATTTTAAACATAAAAATCACATACATTTTTTTGATTTTTCCATAAAATGTATGTCCAACCAACACATTAAAAGATTTTATGCAAAAAAATCACATACATTTTCTGAAAATTATAATTTTTTGTATGCTCCATCCTCAAAAAAAGGTAGAATAAAAAAAAAGCCTTCCTTTTAAGCAAAAATATAGAGAAATGTTCACACTATTGAATACAATATCTTTATTTTCTTTCCAAAATCCCCTTCCCCAAATTCATCGTCATTTTCTTATTGCAACACCACATTGGTGCCACTACCAGCGACTTGGGAGGATCCCCCGTCAACCGGTGAATTACCACACCTGGCGGCAACATACCTACAGCTTCCCCTATAATGTCAAAGTATTCTTCCATTTCCAGACACTTTACTTTTCCAGCTTCGTAATCTCTGCAGAGGTCTGTCCCCTTTAGCACATACAAGTTGGTAATTTTTATTCCATTGGTACCAGAGTCAACTGCAAACTTTACGGAATCCAGCATCTGCTGGCGGGATTCACCTGGAAGCCCAAAAATTATGTGGGTTACTACATGAATACTTGGATTCAGCTGATGTAATGCTTTTACAGCGTTAACATAGGTTTGATTTGAAAAACCACGGCGAATATATTGGGCAGAACTCTGGCTTGAAGTTTGAAGTCCAAGTTCTATCTGTAAAAAAGGCTTTGAGAAACGTCCCCCTGGCTCCAAATCTGGTTGCAAGGTCTGTCCCTCTTGTTCACAAGACCGAGAGAACCGTCCCCCTGGCTCAGATGACCAGGAGAACCGTCCCCATGGTTCACAAATTTCCCCTAAAGCCTGTAAAACCTCTTCTCCAAGGCAGTCAGGTCTGGTTCCCAGGGACAGACCTACCACACCAGGACACTGCAAAGCCTCCTGCCATTTTTTCTTTAACTGAGGTATGTCCCCGTAGGTGTTTGTAAAATTCTGAAAATAAGCAATGTATTGAACTTCCCTGCCCTTTAATTTTGGGGCAAGTAAAGCTTTGGCCTGTTCAACCTGCTGAGAAATGGAAAACTGACGGGAAGCAGTAAAGTCTCCGGATCCTCTGGCACTACAGAAAATACAGCCACCGGTGCCCAGAGTGCCGTCCCTGGTGGGACAGGTACAGCCTGCATCAAGTGAGAGTTTGTAAACTTTCTGGCCAAAAATGGATTTGTAGTATTCGGAAACAGTCATAAAAAGAAATGCTGAAACAAGTTCAGCGTAATATATCACAAAAAAATAACCCGCCAAGAAAAAACTTAGCGGGCGTTACGGGCCGGCGACTGAGGCCCGTTAGAAGGGGTGACGAAAGACAGCGTAAGCTGGCTGGAGTCAGGGGGAGACTTCCCCCTCCCTTATAAAACAGAAATTAAGCAAAAATCTTTTTGAATTCTACTAACAAGTTGTCTGTTTCAATGGCAGCATCCAAAGTTGTCATGTTGCCTTTGTTGTTGTAGTAGTCGATTAATGGCTGTGTCTGTTCTTTGTAAACGTCCATACGGTGAAGGATTGATTCCTGTTTGTCGTCGTCGCGCTGAATGATTTCGCCACCACATTTGTCACAAACGCCTTCAACTTTTGGAGGGAGTGTAAGAACATTGTAGTTTGCACCACAAGCTTTACAAACACGGCGTGTGCTCAAGCGTTTAAGAACGATTTCTTCTGCAATGTCGAAGTTTACACACTTAAGTTCAAGACCAAGTGTATCGAGCATTTCTGCCTGTGGAATTGTGCGTGGGAATCCGTCAAGAATGAAACCGTTTTTGCAGTCATCCTGAGCAAGACGATCCTTTACCAATTCGAATGTTAAATCATCAGATACTAAAGAACCTGAATCGATAATAGCCTTTACTTTTACTCCAAGTGGAGTCTGTGCTTTAATATTTGCACGGAAAATGTCACCTGTAGAAATGTGAGGAATTTTGTAGTCTGCTGCAACTTTTACAGCCAATGAGCCTTTACCAGCTCCAGGTGCACCTAAGAAAATGAAATTATTCATACTAAGTAATTCTCCTTAATTAATATTACATTCATTTTATATGGAAAATAACGTTTTATCAATTGTGATTTTATATTGACCTGCATTACAAAAACACATTAGATTTACCATAAAGGAGAGTGCTGTATGAAAAAATCATCTAAAGCCTTTATTATTCTTGGACTTATTCTTGTTTGTATTTTAGCGGGATATGGCTGTGTTTCGGGAATTTACAATAATCTTGTTAGTCAGGAAGAGTCGGTGGAAGCGGCCTGGTCTGATGTTCAAAATCAGTATCAAAGACGTTTGGATCTGATTCCAAGCCTTACCCTTACAGTAAAAAAAGTTGCACTGCAGGAAGCTGATGCTTTTAAAGCTTTAACTGACGCAAGAAAAGCTGCATCGGCAAAAGTAAATATCAGCAACAGCATTATAAATAATGAACAGGATTTGAATGATTATATACGATGTCAGGAACAGTTGGGTGCTGCAATTGATAACATTTTGTCTATTGGAAATTCTTACAGTGAACTTTCTAAAAGCCAGAATTTTGCGGGGCTTAAGGAACAGATAAAAGCTGCAAACAATAAAATCCTTGATTCCCAAAAAGAGTATAACCACATTGCTCTTGCTTACAATACAACTATCAGAAAAATGCCGGCAGTTTTATTTGCTGGCAGTTTTGGCTTTTCTAAAAAAGCATATATAAAATAATTTAAAAAAGGTATTTAAACATGAAAAGATTCTCAGCTGTAATTGCAGCATTTATTCTTACAGTTTTCTGTTTATCTGCAGAACAAAGAACTTTTGCTAATCCTGGAAAAATGCCGCCAGTAAAAGAAAAAGGCCGGCCATCGGTGGCACTTGTACTTTCTGGAGGCGGAATTAACGGTGCTGCAGAAATTCCTGTTCTGGAAAAAATTGAAGAATTAGGAATTCCTGTTGATATGATAATTGGAACAAGTATCGGTGCAATTGTAGGTGGACTCTACTCTTCCGGTTATACTATAGACCAGATTTACAAGCTGTTTTTTGAACAGAACTGGCCTGAAATTTTTGCTGATTTTTCACCTTCTGTTTATGAAAAACTATACGAGTCTCATGGAACAAAAGAAAACCTCCTGCCTTTAAGAGCTGGTTTTGATGCCAGACTTCAAATTGGAAAAGGGCTTACAAACGGACAAAAAGCGTATCAGATGCTAAAAGAGCTTACCCTGAAAATTCCTTCTGATATTAACTTTGATGATTTGCCAATTCCATTTCGCTGTGTTGCTACAGATATGATTACTGGTGAGCCTTACCTTTTTAGCAGCGGTGATATTTCGGAAGCAATCAGAGCCAGTATGAATGTAGGTGGACTTTTTGAACCTTTGTATATTGACGGTCACTATCTTTTGGATGGAGGACTTACCTACAACATGGCGGTTTCTATTGCCAAAAAAATGGGTTACGATATTGTAATTGCGGTAGAAATTGGACCTTCCTCAAATAAATCTGTACGAACTTATGATTCCATTCCATTGTATACACTTCAGGATTCAATTTATATTCCAATGAAAACTGTTGATAAGATTGAAGCTCAGCTGGCAGATCTTACTCTTTATCCAGATATGTCTAAGTTTGAAATTACAGATTTTGACCGGGCAGCAGAAATCTATGAAGAAGGATTAAAAGCGGTACAGGCAGCAGCCAGTGAATTTGAAAAAATCAGAAACAGAATATATCCAAAAGGAAACAGCATCTCTGCAAAAGAAGATTTATATTCTTCCCGAAAAAACATTACACCTTCAAAGCTTGTAATAAACAACGGCTTTAACGAAGATAAAAAATATATATATAAATTATTCCAGGACTTTACAAAAAATAATTGTACTCATCAGGCATATAGAACCTTTATTAGTGGCATTTATAAAACTGGCCATTACAAAATAATTCGAACACGAATGCTAACTGCTGATAATGAAGAAATTATGGAATTAAACTTAACTCCAAAGCCAAAGCCTTCTATTATGTTTCTGGCAAGTAACGATTTACAACAGTCTGCTTCCCCTAAAAACTTATCTTCATACATAAATGCAAACTTAGCCATTCAGTTCCGTGGAATTACAAACGCAGATTCCCTGCTTTCTTTAAGAGCTACAGTTTTTAATGATTGGATTGCAGATTTGATGTTCTTCCAGCCATTAACAAAGAACTGCTACCTGCGCCTCCAATCAAAGTACGCACATGATATTTACGGAACCTACGAACATTATATTTCCTGGAACAATGCCTTAAGCTTTGGTCTGAATTACCTTAACCACGCTTATACTGACCAGGGCATATTCTGTAATTTAAGCAGAGTCCCTGTTGATTTCACTACAAAGGATAGAACAAACAGCTGGGATACAGGCCTCTTCATAAAATATTATTTCAGTATTCTTGATCAGCCTTGTTTCAGTAGAAAAGGTATTTCTGTAGATGCTATGGGTAAATATATTGTTCCTATTCAGCAGCAGTTATGTTTTAAGCAGGCAAGCATAACTGGTGATATAAATCTAAAGGCAGCTGTACCTGTAGGGAAAAAATTCAGTATTGGAATGAATACTTTTGCTGGCTTTGATTTTTCAGGTAATCTGAATAAAAACCGGGAATTAATGATTCTTGAAGGTTACAGTAACTACAACAGAATATACTTTCCTCAGAATGGTAAAAAGAATGTTTTTTCTTCTCAAATGCTGGCATCATCTATAACATTGCAGTTTACACCTGTTGAAAATCTTACAATTGCAGGAGGCCAGATTTATATTCTTGCTAATGGTACCTGGGGAACCTTAGGTAAAATGAGTGAAGGATTGTGGTCTGCAAGTGCAGGTTTTGGACTGAAAATTTGGGATAGCTGCAACCTGCTGGTAAAATTTGGAGCTGGTTCTAATTATGAAACAAGCTGTATTCCATTTTTATCTTTAGACTTTGGAGCAATAAAGTTCTAATAAAATTTAGTTGCCCCACTCTCTATTTATTATTATATTTAAATATAAGAATCTTACGATTCTCTAAAATTACATACAAAATAGAAGGTGATAAATTATGAAAATTAAACCACTAGCAGACAGAGTTCTTGTTAAAAACGAAAAACCAGAAACAAAAACTATGGCAGGAATTATTATTCCAGAAGCAGCTCAGGAAAAAACTCAGACCGCAGTTGTAGTAGAAGTTGGACCTGGTACAGAAGACGAAAAAATCACAGTAAAGAAAGGCGATAAAATCATGTACGATAAATACGCCGGCACACCAGTTAAAATCGACGGTGAAGACCACCTCATCCTTCGCATGAGTGACATCATTGCTATAATTGAATAGCATTGATAAACGAGAACTTTATTACTTCTGTAATTTATTTCTTAATAAAACTGCCCTTTCGTTTTCAGGGAAAATGCTTACAGCATAATCTGCAGAACGGAGGGCATTTTTTATGTCTCCGTCACTTACATAAACATTTGCAATTCGATAGTAAATATCAGAACGGATTCTATTTCTACTTTCCCTTCCGGCAGCTTTTCCATAAAGATTCAAAGCCTTATTACGAGTACCGTAAGAGAAATAAATATCAGCCAGATTCATACAGGCAGAAGTTGTAGAATACATAGAAATTTCGCCATCTTCTAAAATTCCACCACTTTCAAAAACAATGTATTCATACATTCTTATAGCTTCATTTATACGGTTTGCTTTAAGTGCAAAATAAGCACCAGCTTCTGTTATACCTAAATCTATCTGCTGAACCTTTGAAGCAATCTGGTCCCAGAAATCTTCTTTTGGATTTATCTTCAAGTGCTCATTAATGTATTTGCAATACAAATTATAGGCATCTTCATCCTGTTTTGTTTTTAACAAATAGGAAATAGCATATTGAATAAGAAGTGTTTTATATTTTTCATCTTCTGAATAGGTATCTTCAAGTAGTTTCCACAAATCTGTGCGTTTGTCCTGTTCACTTAAAGACTTATCTGTTTTATAACGAAGATCCAGTTTTTCTACATAAAGATAAGGATCTTTTGTACGATTCAAACAGGCATCCAAACGATACATTGCATCGCTTAAAGGAATTTTTCTGCGGCTATCATATCGTTCCATTTCCAGTGTTTTTATACCAGATCTGCGTAATGCAAGAATCTCAGAATCTTCTTCCCTCTGCAAATTAGATTCATAAGCAAAGTCTGCATATAAAATTAAAGCTGGAACAAAATCCGGCCAGCGGTTTACAGAATAGAATAGTAAATCTGCACAGGAATCTTTGTTTTCCTGATTATTTGCATAAATAGCGCTATTAACAAAAATTAAAGGAAGAAGTTCATTATCTCCTTTCTTTTCCTTAAGATTATCAATATTAATGATAATCTGTTGACGGGCAGCTTCTGCACTTTCCATATCTGAAACAGCCATATAAGCATCTGATTGAAGTGCATAAAGCTTTACTAAAGAGGCTTTATTTGAAGCCTGTTCCGGATAATCTTTGAAATATGCAACAGCCACATTTGAAGCGTTCACTGCATCATAAAAATGGCTTCCATCATATAAAACCAAAGACCAGAAATATGCATCATCTAAATCTGCATAAACTCCAGGACACAATGCTGCCGCATTAGCAAACAAACCATTTGCCAGCTGGAAAACAGCACAGTTTCTAATCCATACTGGATTTCTGGTTCCTGTGTATGCTTCATAATAAACATTATAAAAATCTTCCTGACGGAAAAATTCCTGTTTGGCTTCTGGAGAGGCAAAATCTGTTTTTAATGCAATTTTTAAAGCAGCTTCTGAGTATAATGAGCCATATCTGGTACCTTTAAGCTTTTGTCCAGTTTTTTCGGCCAGTTCTACTCTATCATTATGAAGAAGAAAATTTACATATACGGCATTTAATTCAAGATTATTTCCATTCTTTTTTAATGCCTTTTTTAAGATTTTTTCAGCAAGCTCACTTTCACCTACACTATTATAGCGTTTGTAGATTCCAATATATGACCAGGAATCGTAAGCTTTTTTTTCTGTCTTTTTAAGAAGTTTAATTGCATCGTTAATTTGAGACTGACTGATAAGAGCATCAATAGTATCAAATTGTGATGTTAACGACTTTTGTTCTGCCCTAACGCTGCAGGCGCTAAAACAGAACAAAATAAATAAAAGGAAAATATTTGATATTACTAAACTGGATTTAAGCTTTTGCACCGCTTTCTTTACCAATCTTATCAAGAACAGCATTAATGAATTTGAAAGAATCTTCTGCACCGTATTCTTTGGCAATATTAATTGCTTCATCAATAACGATTTTAGAATTTGATCCTTCCTGGAATTTCATTTCGTAAATACTGGTTCTTAAAATAGCCAGTGCAACCTTGTTGATTCTGTCTCTTGTCCAGTTTGAACTTAAGTGAGAATCAATAAGTGCATCAATAGCATCAATATTCTGGATTGTTCCACTAACAATGATGCTGGCAAACATATTTTCATCTTCTGAAGCACCTGAACTTGGAGCTTCATCCTGATTTTCTGATTCTTTTTTAAGCCATGAGAATGTCAACAATTCGTCTAATAGCACATTGTTGGCATCCCATGAAAAAAGAGATTGAAATGCTATGATTCTTCCCTTTCTGCGTGACACTTAGTTGCTCCAACTTAAAAGTTTTGTAAGATCATCACCAGATTTTTTCCATTCAACATTAGCAGGAGTATTGAAAGAAGCAGCTAATTCCTGTGCAGCTGTCTGAAGATATGCCATCTGTTTCTGCTGTGTCAAATTCTGATTGATGTACTGATAAACTGTATATGTTGATTCTGGCTGAACAGAATCGCTTAATGAAAGCATTTTTGCTGTATATTTCTTTTCCAAAGCTAAAACTCTGAAATCTGTAGGTGTTTCTGCAGCTTCTGTTACATAACCTTCTTCTTTCTGGAAAAGTTCTACAAGTTTTGGATAATTTAAGCCATAAGCCTGTGCAGCAACTTCTGTTTTTGGAATAAGAGTTTCACCAGCCTGATATCCAGAGCCTTCAATATTAGCCTGAACAACAATCTGATCAACTGTCATTTTCTTATCAACATATTTATTACGCAATTCATTTGCTTTATTTTTTGCAGCATCTACATCATTTCCTTTTGGAACAAGAATCAGGAATGCTTTAATTGTATCGTTCATAACAAAAGAAGCTTTATTAGATTCATAGAACATTCTGATTTCATCATCAGTTGCTGTTACTTTCTGCATTTCAGACTGTTTAGACTGAACTACATACTGCTGAATAATAAGCTGATTCTTAAGATAAGCTTTGTATTCTGCAACACTCATTCCTACCTGTGCAGTAAGGAACTCATCAAGAGTTACACCCTGTGTCTTTTTAATAAGGTCGTTAAGTTCTTTTTCAGAAAGATTCTGACCAACCTGCTGGCTCATCCACTGCAAGAAATACTGATCAACAGCACTATCAGGAATATTAACACCTGCTTTAGCGGCTGCCTGAAGCATCAATTTTTCATCAATGATTGTGTCCAGGATTTTCTTTCTGTCATCTGCAGAGAGTGTCTGACCCATCTGTTTTTCGTATGTTTTAACACGAGTTTTAAGCTGTTTTACAGTTACAGATTCATTTTTGTTCAATTTAACAACTACTAATGGCTGAAGATCTGCCTGAGCGAATGCCATTCCAGCTGTTGCAAGTAACATTAAAACTGAAAGTAAAATCTTCTTCATATAAATAATTCCTTTTTTGATATTTAAGTATTTCTAATATTAATAACATGCAATCCGATTTCAGGTTACAAGTTGTTAAATGTGCTGTTTTCCAAGTTATTTTCCTTTGAAAAGAACATTAAAACGAATCATCTATGATGATTTGTTATTTCTTATCAAGTGATTCCCAATCGAAAAGAACGTTAAAACAAATCATCGTGATGATTTGTTAGTTCTTATCCAATGATTTCACATAGAAAAGAACGTTAAAACGAATCAT
The DNA here is from genome assembly GCA_016292805.1 of Treponema sp. Classification (GTDB taxonomy): domain Bacteria; phylum Spirochaetota; class Spirochaetia; order Treponematales; family Treponemataceae; genus Treponema_D. The sequence goes on from JAEDFM010000007.1 coordinate 9,558, forward strand.
CGAGGATGATTTGTTAGTTCTTATCCAATGGTAACCCGCCAGAAATTGTAGCACGAATACGGCGAACACCTGCAGAAGATGACTGTTCCTTTTCAATTTTAAACTCACCAATCTGAGCAGTGTGCTGAACGTGTGGGCCACCACAAACTTCTTTAGAGAACCAGTCGTTCTTTACATCGCGACCAACTGTGTAAACCATAACATCTTCGCCATATTTGTTTGTAAACAAAGCACGGGCACCTGCAGCCTGAGCATCTGCCAATGGCATAACTTCCATAGTAACAGGCAAGTCTTCCTTAATTTTTTCGTTTACAATTGCTTCAACCTGTTTAATTTCTTCTGGAGTCATTGGACGTTCAAAAGTAAAGTCAAAGCGCATACGTTCGTTTGTAATGTTAGAACCTTTCTGTGCAACCTGATTACCAAGAACGTTAACGAGAGCCTGCTGCAACAAGTGTGTAGCAGTATGGTATTTTGTAGTTACATCAGACTGTTCTGTAAGACCACCTTTTGCTTTTCCTGCTTCAGCAGTTTTTGAAGCTTCCTGGTGCTTGCGTTCTGCTTCTTTGAAGCCTTCTACATCAACTGTAAAGCCATTTTCAGCTCCAAGTTCCTGTGTAAGCTCCAAAGGATATCCGTATGTTTCATAAAGATTATATGCAACTTTTCCTGAAATAATCTTTTTAGGATTTTTCATTAAATTTGGAAGCATTTTCTGGAATTCAGCTTCACCCTTCTTAAGAGTCTGGCGGAATTTTGCTTCTTCTGCTGTAAGTTCCTTGTAAACTTTTGCAGAGTTCTGTTCCAATTCTGGATATGCATTTTTGAAGTTTTCTACAACAACAGCTGCAACTTCTGCCATAAAGTCTTTGTCGATTCCAAGCTTCATTCCGTGGCGAACTGCACGACGAATCAAGCGGCGGAGAACATAACCAGCACCTACACGGTCTGGAGTAACACCTTTCTGGTCACCAAGAATGAATACAGAAGAGCGAGAGTGGTCGGCAATAATACGAACTGACTTGTCTTTTTCTTCGTCTGTTCCGTAAACATAACCGCCGGCTAATTCACCAATTTTCTGAATGATTGGCTGGAATACTTCTGTAAGGTAAACAGATGTTTTTCCCTGAAGAATACAGTTAGTTCTTTCAAGACCCATACCTGTATCTACATTTTTCTTTGGAAGTGGTTCAAGAGTTTTTTCGTCAATGCGGTTGAACTGCATGAATACGTTATTCCAGATTTCCATCCAGTTTGCAGAATCTGTACCTTTGTTTGAACCTGCAGGTGGAAGACCTTCTCCTACCCAGTAGAAAATTTCTGTATCAGGACCACAAGGACCAGTTGGACCAGCAGCCCACCAGTTGTCGCTTGCAGGAAGATAAGCAATCTTGTCTTCTGGCATACCAACTGACTTCCAAACTTCTGCAGCTTCTTCATCACGAGGAGCTTTATCGTCACCAGCAAATACAGTTACAGAGATTTTGCGTGGATCCAATGCAAGCCAGTCTTTTGATGTAAGGAATTCATATGAATAGGCAATTGAATCTTTTTTGAAGTAATCTCCCAAAGACCAGTTACCAAGCATTTCGAAACAAGTTAAGTGAGATGGGTCACCTACTTCATCAATATCGCCAGTACGTATACATTTCTGATAGTCTGTAAGACGAGTTCCGGCAGGGTGTTTTTCACCAAGTAAATATGGAACTAAAGGGTGCATTCCGGCAGTTGTAAATAAAACTGAAGGATCATTTTCTGGAATTAAAGACTGTCCAGAAATTTCAACATGATTTTTTGATTTAAAAAACTCAATATATTTTGAGCGAAGTTCGTTAGCGTTCATAGCGTATTATTATAGTACAAAGAAGAAATTTAGTCATCAGTCAACAGTCATCAGACATCAGACATATAAAAAGTTTCCAGTTGTTTGATTAAAGATTCTAAGAGAAAAGATATGAGAAAATGAAAAAGGTCAGCTGGAAAATTCAGGTGTATTCCAGCTGACCTCTTGTTGTTTTATTTTTGAAGTGATACTTAGAAAGTATATTTAAAGTTGATTGTAAGATAATGATTCATTACATTTTTAAGTGCTGCTTTCCAAGAAGCGTAAGCGGCATTAAGTTCAGCATCTACATCAACTTCAGGGCCGTCTTTTTCTGTTAAATATTTTTCAGAGGCTTCGTCATAGTACCAGCCCTGACCTGGGAACATATCTTTGCCGACTCCATAGTTATGTATATATTCAAAAGTATATCCCAGATTTACGGCAAACTTACCAATTTTAGTTTTAGGGAATTCATAACCTAGATTTACATCTGCCTGGAATGTATATTCCTTGGTAGGTTGAGTAAGAATCATTGTTCTGTGGTTTGCAGATGGAAGATATCCATCATTTGATTCATCACCATATTTTCCATATACAGGATGCTGAGTAATAGAGCCATCAGTAGAATACTGTCCTTCTTTTGAAGCCAGTAATGCAATCTGTTCGTCTTTAAAGAGAGATTCTGTAACATTTCCGTGCCGAATAAATGTACCGCCTACATCAATTGAAAGCCCCGCAACAGGCTTAAAGCTGGAACTTATAGAAATTCTATCTGAGTTTGGTGCAAGGCTGGATCCCATTGGACGGCCTGCAGTTGTATACATCTGATAGTTTACTTCACTCAATTTAACTGCATTACCATTTGCATTATCCTGCCAGTGACTGTACATAAATGGAGTTACAAGAGTGTAATCAGCTTTTACCATCTGTATTATACTAGACTTCTGTGGAACATATCTTGTTCCAATAGAACCTGCACAGTGAAGTTTAATATCCCGGTATTTCTTAATATCTGTAAATCCAACATCATCAAGATAGAAATCTCCAATTACAGAAAAACCTGCAAATGGTTTATAAACAAAGCTTCCACCCATAAACAGATTATCATCACCATAACCTGTAATACCCTGAGTTACCATGTAAAGCATTGGAATTAAATAAGATGGATCAAAACGTTTTCCGTATATAACGGTTTCGTAAAATGAAATAGAAATTTTTGGATTAATATTCCAGTCAATATTGTGCATTAAAAGCCATTTGTTTGGATATTTTGAAGGGTTGTTATACCATACACCGTTAGAATTTGTTGCAGAAAGCATAAACATTGCTTCTGAGAAATTCCAGTTTTTACCCATATATGTAAGAACAAAGTTTGCAGTATGTTTTGAATTAGAAGAGAATACAATGCTTTTATCATAGAATGGACCAAAGGAATTATGATTTATACCAGTCTGAAAATAAAAATCATTAAAATGGAAAGCTAAATTTCCATCAACTTCCATTGTATTCTGTAATGTATCCCCTTTTCCATCAGCCATAAAATATGAAAAATATCTGTAAGCAGGTAAAACTGCATATTCTGGAGTCAGATTATTTACTGAAAAAACGTCAGTTAAAAAATCCAGCTGATATCCTGCAGACATAAAATTTAAAAAGGAAGCATCACCTTCTACGCCGTACTTAGCTAAAATGCGCTTGTTCAAACCATCAGACTTTTTCTTGGCATATCCAGTTACATCCAGCAGCAACCCCCATGGTTTACCAAAGGTATCTTCATAAATCTGTTTTGCAACTTCTGCTTCAGATTCTGAATCGCTTTCAATAACAGCATTAAGGATTTTTTCAATAACCGGTAAAGCATATGGACGCAAAGCTGGCTGTCGTTCAATCAAGCCTAAAGTTTCCCATCGTTCTACCTGAGTATAAAAATTATCTGAAGGATCTGTAGAAACCTGTGCAAACAAACCAACAGAAGCAATAAGCATCAATGTAACTAAAAATAATTTTTTCATAGTTAATCTTAACTCCCTTTTAATTATCTTCTCTAGTAAATGTATATGTGTAACCATCAGCTGGGAAACAATCCACTGGCGAATATTTTACCGGACTGAATATGATTGTATTGTAATCTGTTATAACTCTTTCAACGGTTTTGCGTTTTACTTTTTCTGTAATAGTTTTTTTTCCAAAATCCATTACATAAGAATTAGAAAGAAATGAATTTTCCCCATCAGAACGGAACTGTATTACGTTATAGTTCCCAATAGAAAGAAGTGAATAAATTCCACTTTCCGTAATTTCAGAATTCTGTAAAGTATATGTATAATCGTCAAAGGCTATAGTAATCTGTTTATCGGCTGTAGACCAGCCCGGATCTTTTTTAAGTTCTTTTGCATAAGTTGAAAGCTGATTTTTACTTCCGGTTGTATCAAAAGCCCACTGGGAACTCATTTTTTTGTAGTTGCCGTCCCACATGTTGTTCTCCTGAATCAACAGGTTTACATAATCACGCAAAGTAAGACGAACTTCATCAACACCCACAAGACTGATATCAAAACGACGCATAAGGTTGTTAATATCTGAGTTTACAGAGGTAATCCAGATACCGTTATGACGAACAGTGCTGTCATCCCATTCATAAACTTCCTGGGTATCACCAAAAAGCTGAATGATTTCTTTTGCTTCATAATCAAAGTAAAGATAGCGGATTTTACCCTCTGTATTTGAAGTTTTGTACCACAAACCATTAAGAAAGGCAGCAAAGGTTTCTACAGTACCGTCCTGAATGCGGGAAAGTTCTTTTGCCGCAAGACGTCCGGCTGTAACCTTAATTTCCTGAGAAAGCTCGTAACGCTGAGTTGTCTGATTCCAGCGATATTCCTGCTGAATCTGATTCTGAGTAACAGTAGTTTCTTTTCCGTCCTCACCTGTAATCTGTTCAGATTTATAAACCCAGATTGGAAAGCTTTCACCTTTAGCAAGGCCAAGGGCGTAACTTTCAGGACGTTCTGACTGCTGGATAAAAACAGTTCCATCTGAAGAAAAATCCCCAACACAAATCATTTCGTGAGTTTTACTGTCGCTATGGAAAATATATACTTTAAGAACATAATTTCCGTCATCATCAATTCCCTGATAAACAAGAGAGTTCTTATGTTCACCTCTAAGATCCATTCCACTGTAAGAAAAGGCACGGGTTCGGGAAAATTTAGTTTCTATAGCCTCAAGCCGTTCATAGTTACCGGTTTCTGGAATATAAAGGCCTGGAACTACAGTTAAATATGGAGAACGGGTATTTTTAAGTACAATAACCTCGTCATCATAACCGTCATTACTAAAGTCTACTGTTAATGTACTGATTAAGGTTTCACCAGTAAGTAATGGTACAAAGGTTTCGTATTTTTCCAGTTCCAGAGCAGTTCCCCGCATATCGGCTTCTGATTCTGTTACATCAGAAGATTTTGGAGTAATAATTTTTGCTCTTGTAAGTGATGTATCTTTTTTAACTTCGTATTTACGGGTAAGAAAAAAAGAACCAGCTAAAACTATAGCCAGCACACAAAAGATAATCCCTATGGTTTTGTTCTTCATATAATAGAAATATAATGTTTATACACTAATTTCTCAAGTTGTGAACTTTAAAATCAACTTTTATACTTAAGATGGTTAATATATAGGGGTATTTCCTTATTCTTAGGAGTTTTTTATGAGAAAATCGATTCTTTTTGTAATGTTAATTCTCTTTGCATTTACTTCATGTAAAGAAAAAGATGGTACTGTTTTTAATAAAAAGGTTGCTGTTGTAGATACAGGTTCTGTTACCTTTAATGGTGTTTCTGCAATGCAGACTGTAAAAGACATGAAAACCGGCTGGAACCTTGGTAATACAATGGATGCCATAGGAGCTTCTGGAATGGGCTCTGAAACCAGCTGGGGGATGCCAAGAACAACAAAAGCAATGATTGATACACTTGCTGCGTCTGGAATCAAAACAATCCGTATTCCAACAAGCTGGAATCTTCACTTAATTGATCAGAATTATACTATTGATCCAACCTGGATGGCTCGTGTAAAAGACATTGTTGACTGGGCAATTGAAAATGATATGTATGTTATCTTAAATAGCCATCACGATTGCTGGGAAAAACCTTCTGCAATGCCTTATGGAAAGGGCTACTACCCTAACCCAGAAAACCTTGAAGAATCACTTAGATTTTTAACAAATGTATGGGCACAGATTTGTCTTGCCTTTAACAATGGTTACGACGAACACCTTATTTTTGAAACAATGAATGAACCTCGCCTTAGAGGAACTGACACAGAATGGTGGAACGACAGAAATTCTAAAGAATATGAAGATGCTGCAGACTGTCTTAATAAGGAAAACCAGGCTGTTGTTGATATAATCCGTAAATCTGGTGGAAACAACCAGAAACGCTACATTATGGTACCTGGTCTTAGAGCTGCTATTGATTCTGCTTTGGCTCAGGAATTTAAATTACCTGTTGATGATGAACCAGGCAAACTTATTCTTTCCGTTCATATGTATGATCCTTTTGATTTTGCCATGAATGCAAAAGGTCCTGTAAAATTTGAAGACCGATTCAAGAAAACACTTGTTATGTCTTTCAAGAGCCTTAATACATTCTATGTTTCAAAAGATATTCCTGTTGTTATTGGTGAATACGGTGCAACTAACAAAAACAACCTGGAAGATCGTGTTGAATGGTTCAAATTCTTTATTAAGAATTCCAGAAAATACGGAATGACTGCCTGCCTTTGGGATAACGGCGTTTTTGACGGAAGCAACAAAGATGGTGAAAAGTTTGGTTTCTTTAATCGCCGTACTTTAAAATGGCAGTTCCCTGAAATTCTTGAAGCCATCAATACTACTGTTGAAGAAGTTGATAATTAATTTTTTGTGTAATAAAATATTTGTATAAATAAAAGTCCCTCCAAAACTAAAAGTCTTTTTTATACAAATCACATTCATTATAATTTTTCGTTTTTAAAGGAGTTTTAGAGATGAAGAAAGAGTTAAAGTTTTTTGCAGTTTTATTAACAACTGCCACACTTTTATTTGCAGGCTGTACTGGTGCAGGTAACACACCTTCTGCTCCAGACATAACAGATATTTCTTCTGTAGATTTTGCTAAAAGCATGATTATTGGCTGGAATTTGGGAAATGCATTTGATGCAAGTGGAACTGGTGATTGGGCATATAATGAAGGCCTTAAAATGGAATATAACTGGCTTCCACACAAACAGCCAACCTCTCAAAAGCTTATTAAAACTGTTGCAGCAACTGGCTTTAATACAATCCGTATTCCAGTTTCTTGGCACAACCACATGGATAAAGAAACTTATAAAATTGCTTCTGCATGGATGAACCGTGTAAAAGAAGTTGTTGACTGGGCTATTGCAGAAGACATGTTTGTTATCATTAATATTCATCATGATAATCTTACAGAAGATGAAATGAAAAATAATCCAGGATTCTGTGTTTCTAAAACAGAAGCTTTACAAACTGCATCTAAAGCTTATATTAAAACCGTATGGGAACAGATTGCAGAAGCTTTCAAAGATTACGATAATCATCTTGTTTTTGAACTTTTAAATGAACCTCGCTGTGTTGGAACAGATTGGGAATTCAATGAAACAATTGGAAGACAATACAACTCTATTATTACAGCTTACGAACAAGTTGCTCTTGATGTAATTCGTAGTTCAGATGGCAATAACCCAACTCGCTTTGTAATGACACCAGCTTATGCTGCAGCACCTACAACACCTGAAGCATATACATTACCAAAAGATACTGCAAAAGATAAACTTTTGCTTTCAGTTCACGCTTACACTCCATATGACTTCGCATTGGATGGTGATAAGTCAGATTACGATACAAACAAATCTTACATCGAAACTTCAATTACCAGTGTTTTCAACAATCTTTCAACAAATTATGTAAAAAAAGGCATTGGTGTTGTAATGGGCGAAGCTTCTGCTTCAGACAAAAAAAATACAGAATCTCGCATTAAATGGGCAAATTATTATTTTACAAAAGCTAAAGCTGCAGGTATTCCTGTTGTGCTTTGGGATAACGAACAGTCTACTACAGATACAGCAAAAGAAGCTGGAGGCGAAAATCACGGTTATTTCAATCGTGTAACATGTAAACAGTATTATCCTGCAATTGTAAATGCAATGATGAAAGCAACTTACGATAATTTTGAAGAAACAACTACTCCAGATGAAGATTCTGGTGATACAGATAACACAGGTTCGGACTCAGTTTTATTTGAAGGTAATTACATACTTGATTGGAATGGCGAAAAGAAGGTTTTTGAAGATTCATATTTTTCAAATGCCACTGCAACTTCAAAATTTGTATTTACAACAATTCCATTGGAAACAGCACCCGAATATGTAAACGTTAAATTACAAGCTGGAGACTGGTCTCAAGATAATGTATTTTATAAAGGCGTTGTAACTGGTGGTTCTATATCAAATGATGTAATTGAACTATCTACAAGTACTACAAGCTTCACATATACTCCAACTGCAGACGAATGGGAAATCATTAAGTCTAAAGGTATTGTAGTTTACGGCTACGGAATTAAAATTACAAAGATAATTCTTCAGTAATCTACATTTTAAGTTATAAAAAGACTGCACATCACTGAGGTGTGCAGTCTTTTTTATCACAAAACTAGTAATCAATTAAACCTGATTACTGTCTGTAGTATCTACTTCTGCTGAAACGGGTTCATCTTCAATTGCACGCGGTTTTGGCTGGTCAATTTTAGCCTGATCCATTTTCTTATTGTAATCATTAAGAAGATAAAGATAGGCAGCGTATTTAGCTGATGTCTGGTAAGGTTTAAGCCAAAGGTTTCCAATATAAACCATACCTGCAAGAATCTGCCATCCTATAAAGCTTAAATCTAAACAGAACAACTTCCATTTATAACCCTTTGTAAGAGCCTTAGAAATTTTAAGGGACTGTGTTACTTTTACATCTGTATTATCAACAATTGCAAAGGAAGCAACTGAATACTGATAAGTTTTAATAACAAGGACAATAAAGAATCCAATATAACCTGTAATAGGAAGAATCACTGCAATTGCACTAGAACTCTGTGTTATAGCATAGCAGATTGCGGCAATAAGGAAACCACCAAGAAATCCTGCTAATAAACCTAACATTCCCCAAAGAACAAGCCATAAGTACATCCACCAGAAAACACCTAAAGCTTTGCCCCACAAAGAAAAACCAGTAATAAATTCTGAAAATTTTAATGGTTCTTTATTTTTAAAGAGGATTGGAAATGTATAAAGCTGTGCAATTTCTACAACTGGCTCAATAATCATTATAAGCAACAATGTAATATAATATCTTACCCATGGAAAAGAAGACATTGATGGTTCATAACCATTTATTGCTGAAGAAATCAAATTTCCGTAAAATTCCCAAGGAAATGCAAGACAAACCAAGAATGAGGTAATTACTGTTACTGCAAGAGTAATAAGAACTGGAGTTGTCCAGCGACCATTAAGCTGCTTAAGAGCTTCTTTTTTGAATTTTTTCGAATAGAAACCAGGCATTTCTGTCTGTTCCATTGTTTGAGTTTCATTTTCCGACATAAAACCCTCCTTTATTTTTTAATTATAGTTTAAGAATATAAAAAACATAACATTTAATCTAGATAAAATTTTAATCACTAGTTAAAATACCATAACAAAATTTTTGAGTAGTGATGTATAGATGAAAAATAAAAAGACACGCAAAAGAACAAAAAAATCTGTAAGTTTATTTATTCAGGAATTAATAGATATTAACTTTTTCTATTATTTATGCCGTATACTTCCAGCCATTATATTATTAGCATTATTTTTCCTGCCAATGGAAATGGGACCATTAAATCTTTTAAACTCAAATTCTACAGCAGAACTGATTTATCCATTTATGCTGTTTAAAGCATTTACACCTGGCAGTATCTATTTTTACGTAAGCTTTATTATCTACTTTATTCCTGCAAATGTTGTTTACATGATAAGTTCATGTTTCTTTAAAAGTAAAAAAAGAAATAAGGGATTACATTTTATTTTAAACTATATTAGTTTAACTATTTACCTTGGGTTATCTATTTGCTGTATGCTTGTATTCGCAAATGCTACAAGATGGTTCATCCAACTTCCATGGTACATATATACAGTTAATGGTGTAACACTTATTCTTCACTTTTTAATGACAATGCTTGGCTTGAACTTAGTTCGAAGTTCAAATCCTGATTACACAGAATACAAACGTATTGAAAAAATTTCAAAAACAAAGACAAAAACTTCAATCAGGACAAAGCTGATTGTTACATTTACAGCTACAATCTCCATCATTCTTTTGATTTTTATGGAACTGACCCTAAACTCATACCAGCATATGTTTACAATTGCCATTAGTGATGCCGGTTATTCTCAGGCACAGCAAACTGCAAACGTATACGATTCCGCAGATGGTACTTACGAAAAAATTCTTACATTTTTTGAACAGCAGAAAGAATCAAACAAATACGCTGAAACTCCTTTTGAACGCATTGATATTATTATTCCAAAGGTTCCAATCATAAACGTAACAAACCTTTACATGGAACAGGTCATGTTTGCACTTCCAAATTTTGACACTCTTGCCTACACTACTGCAGTAAATTACTTAGGAATACCAAAACCAATTCCTGATGATGAAAAATTTATTTCGGGAGATGATGCTCTGGAATATGTTCGTAAATTCCAAAATGGTACTTACAGAAAATCACCTGTATATAATAAAAAGAATAAAACTGCAAAATATTTTTATCCTGTTACATTAACACGAACACGAGGTCATTTGCTTCAAGGATTTGCTGTAGTAACTTACCGTCAGGAACTTTTAATGAGTCCTTTAATTCAAACAAAAGTTTTTGTAATTACAATGGTTATACTTTTTATTTACATCTCACTTATAATCAGTCTTGTTATTGCAGATTTAATTACAAACCCACTTTTATTCCTTAAGTCAAATGTAAAGAAAACTTCAAATTCTCTGTCTATGATTTTAAGCGGAAGCTCTAACATGACGGCAGAAAAACTTAACTTTGACGATTCTGTAAAAACTCACGACGAAATCAAAAATCTTTCTGGGGAAATTAAAAACATGGTTTCCTTGATTAAAGGAGTTATTCCATTTATAAGTACATCGACTTTAAAAGCTGCTGAAAATGAGAATGTAAAAATGTCTACTTCTAAGGATTTATGTTTTCTGTTTACAGATATGCGTGGATTTACTTCTTTATGCGAAGGCCGCAAGCCAAAAGATATTGTTGATATTTTGAACCATTATCTGGAAATTGAAACTAAAATCATTCTTAAAAACGATGGTGATGTTGATAAATTTGTTGGGGATGAAATGATGGCATTTTTTGCCGGTCCTAAAAAAGAATACAACGCCTGTAAAGCCGCAATGGAAATTCGTAAGGCTATGCGACAGGAACAGCAGCAGGCTTTGTCTAACGGGGAAGATTTTATTTCTATTGGTATAGGAATCAACACAGGTAAGGTTGTATTTGGTTCGGTAGGTTCAGAAGCCCGCCGCGACTTTACATCCATTGGAGATGTTGTAAATACAGCAGCCCGTCTGGAAAGTGCAAATAAAGCTTATGGCACAAAATCACTTATTACAGAAGCCGTTTATAAAAAGCTTCAGGACAAATTTGTTTGCCGCGAAATGGACTACATAACTGTAAAAGGCAAAAAAGAAATTTGCAGAATTTATGAAATTCTTCAGGAAAAAGAATCTGCAAGCGATAAGCTTTACGACATTAAAAACCTTTTTGAACAAGGCCTGGAATTTTATAGAAAACAAAAATGGGAAAAAGCAGAAGAATGTTTTAATGAATGTGCCACATCTTACAATGATATGCCATCAATCATTTTCCTGGATCGTATAGCACAGTTCAAAGAAAATCCTCCTCCAAAAAAATGGGATGGAGTTTACAATCTTCAACACAAATAAACTGATATAACGTAACTAAAAAAGGTTTACACAGATGCTTTAAACAAAATCTGTGTAAACCTTTTTTCACATAAACTGTGTATTTTATTTTTTATTCTTTAACAGGAACGCCACAACCAGCGTGGTCTTCTTCCCAATTCTGAGCAAGTCTTAAAATAAGACTTTCGTTAAACATTTTACCGGCAAACTGCATACCAATTGGCATACCATCTTTTGAAGTTTTACCAGCAGGAACGTTGATAGAAGGAATACGAGCCAGGTTAACGAAAGTTGTGTACAAGTCTGAAAGATACATTTCAAGTGGATCATCAACTTTTGAACCAAGTTTGAATGCAGCTGTAGGACAAGTTGGACACAAAATAATATCGTATTTTTCAAATACAGCAGCAACTTCTCTCTGAATACGGGCACGAACAGTCATACCTTTTTTGTAAGTATCACCAGAAAACTGTTCAGAAAGAACATAGTTACCAATTACAATACGACGTTTAACTTCTGGACCAAAGCCATTAGAACGAGTATCAACATAAAGTTCATCATAACCTTTACCGTTATCAATGCGGTTACCATAGCGGATACCATCAAAACGGCTTAAGTTAGAAGCAGCTTCTGAAAGAGCAATTACATAGTAAGAAGCAATTGATGCATCAAGAATTGGAAGGTCAACTTCTTCAATTTTTGCACCTTTCGATTCAAACCATGCACGAGTTTCTGCAAATGATTTTACAACATCAGGGTCAGCACCTTCAGTTTTAAGGAACTGCTTTGGAATAGCAATTTTAAGAGCTTTTAATTCATCAGCAGAAAGTGCTTTAAGATTCTTAATAACATCTACATTTGGTAAATCAGCAGATGTATCATCATACATATCTACACCAGCCATAAGTGCCAAAGGTTCAGCAATATCTGCAGGTGTGTGGCCAAGAATACCAACCTGATCCAAACTTGAACCGTAAGCTACAACACCCCAGCGGCTCAAAGTACCATAAGTTGGTTTAAGACCATAAATACCACAGTAAGAAGCAGGAAGACGAACTGATCCACCTGTTTCAGTTCCAAGACCAAACAAAGCCTGATTAGCAGCAACAGCAGCGGCTGAACCACCCGAAGATCCCCCAGAAACAAATTCCCGATTAATTGGATTACGAGTTGCACCATAGCTTGAGTATTCTGTAGAAGAACCCATAGCAAATTCATCCTGATTACAGCGGCCAAGAACAATGGCACCTGCAGCTTCAAGACGATTAATTACAGTTGCGTTGTAAGGAGCTACATAACCTTCAAGGATTTTTGAACCACAAGTAAGACGGTGCCCTTTAGAAGAAATATTATCTTTATTTGCAAAAGGAATACCGATTAAAGGCTTTTCTTCAAAAAGTTTATTCAGAGTTCCAGCAGCCTTTGCATCTGCAATTTCTTTATCTGCAGCTTCAGCCTTTGCAACTGAATCTTCATAAAGTTCAATAAATGCATTTAATGGAATTGCCGCAGAAGCATCGGCTTCGTATGTTTTTTTAGCTGATTCAACTAATTCTTTACTTGTAATTTTTCCGCTCTTAAGAGCTTCTCGTGTTTCTTTAATTGTATAAAACATATTAAGCACCCTCTCCCAAAACCTTAGGTACCTGGAAGTAGCCGTCCATAAAGTCTTTGCTTACTTTTTTAACGTCAGTCATTTCAAGACCTTCTACAACTGTATCACTGCGGAGCTTGTCTGCTTCTGTGCTTGGATATGCGTCGTATGGGTTTTCACTGTCGTCATATTTAGAAAGGATATCGAAATATCCAACAATATCATCAACCTGTTTTTTAAGAGTCTCCATATTTGTACTGTCTGGAGACAAACGTGATAAATAGAGCAAGTTTTCAAGAGTCTGCTCATCAATTTTTTTGTGTTGTGTAGCCATAGATTTTATTATAATGATTTTTTTATTGTTAGGGAATATAATTACCATCATGATAAACACTACCTTATGTTATATTCAACAGGACGAATCATATTTAATGATCCACCGTACAAAAAAAGAAAAAGATTATAATAAAGATAAGTGGATTGGAATTGGCGGCAAATTTGAAGAAAATGAAAGTCCCAAAGAATGTGCCCGTCGAGAAATATTCGAAGAAACAGGACTTACTGTAAACTCACTTGAATATCGCGGTATTGTCACTTTTGTTTCAGAAGACTCATCTGGCACTTATTATGAGCTTATGCACCTTTTCTGGAGTGATGATTTTGACAGCACTACACCACTTCCAGATTGTTCCGAAGGAGATTTAGAATGGGTTCCTATATCCAAAATGAACGACCTGCCCCACTGGGAAGGGGACGAAATTTTCCTGGATTTAATTGCCCGCCGGGTACCATTTTTTTCACTTAAATTGATATATAAAGATGGAGTTTTAATCAATTCTAAACTGGAGTAAAAAAATATATTAAATCATAGATAGAGAATTTTTACAAAATTATTTTAAGTAATTATTCCATGAAAGTCCGGGAAGGAAGGAAGCGGATGTCAAAAACATTCTGCGCTGGGAAACCATAGTTTTCTTATCGGGCGCAGAGTGTAGCGACGGTACCTAGCGATTTTGATATTGGATTACTGACTGGCAGGACTTTCATGTAAGGTTATGTTAATTTTAGGAATAATTTTAAATACAGGAGTTTTAAATGGCAAACTATACAATTGCTGCAGTTTTTTCTGACCACATGGTTTTGCAGCGAAATAAAAATATTACAATTTTTGGTACAGGAGAAAATGGAACTGTAATCTATGCAGAACTGTCTAATTCTAAAAACAAGACTTTAAGTTCAAATAAAACAAAAATTCAAAATGGTGTCTGGGAATTACAGTTTGAACCTCAGGTTGCACAGGAAAACTGTACTCTTAAAGTAAATGACACAACTTTTACAGACGTAAGTATTGGCGAAGTATGGCTGGCTGGTGGTCAGAGCAATATGGAGTTTGAACTTCAGAATTGTGTTGAAGGACCTGGAGCTTTAGCTGAAAAAAAAGATCCTAATGTTCGCTTTTATTACACAAATAAAATAGCCTGGAAAGATGAGCATTTTTACGAAGCCGAAAAAAATACCTGCTGGCAGACCTGGGAAAGCGAAGGTAAAAAATCCTGGTCGGCAGTTGGTTACTTTTTTGCAAAAAAACTGGCAAAAGATTTAGGTTGTACAGTTGGTTTAATTGGCTGTAACTGGGGTGGTACTTCCGCATCTGCATGGATGCGTAAAGAATTTCTGGAAAAGGATGAAGAACTTAGAACTTACCTCACAGAACAAGAAGAAGCTCTTAAAGGTAAAACAATAGAACAGTCGCTTAAGGAATATGCAGACTATCAGACAGCTTTTAATAAATGGCTTAAAGATTTTGATGAACTATGGAAAAAACAGCCTGGCATTTCATGGGCAGAAGCTGAACGTGTTCTTGGTAAAAATCCATACCCTGGTCCTAAAACCTGCAACAACCCTTACCGTCCATGCGGATTATATGACTGTATGCTTGAACGAGTTCTGCCATACACTATCAAAGGTGTTATCTGGTATCAGGGCGAAAGCGATGACCATAAACCAAATATGTACTATAAACTTTTTTCAAATATGATAGATAACTGGCGCACAGATTGGAAAGATAATGAACTTCCATTCCTTTTTGTTCAGCTTACAAATCATCGTTACGAACAGGATAAAGATTTTAAACACTGGTGTTTTGTTCGCGAAGCACAGAATAAAGTTCATTCTACAATTAAAAATGCATGGATGACCGTTTCTATGGATTTAGGAAAATACAGCGACATTCACCCTACTCAGAAAGAACAGCTTGGTTACCGTCTGGAAGGAAATGCCCTTGCAAATGTTTATGGACTTAAAAAATCAGAAGATGTTCTTTCACCAGAACTGGACTCTATATTCATTGGCAGTGACTTTATTAAGCTCAGCTTTAAAAATGCAGAAAAAGGTTTTGAACTTAGAGATGATACCCGTGAACTGGAAGAGCTAAAAAAAATGGAAGCTATTCAGGGCAATACAGTTCCAGAAGATTTTACAGGCTTTGAAATTGCTGGAGAAGACAAAGTTTTCTATCCTGCAGAATTTACTTTTGGCAAAAAAGATGAACTGAATACTATTACCCTTAAAAGTAAAAAAGTTACAGAACCAAAGTTTGCCCGTTATGCATGGTATAACTATGGTCCTGTAACTTTATTCGGTAAAAACGGATTGCCTGTTGCTCCATTCAGAACAAGCCTTACTGATTCCCAGTCTACAACTGAACATGCAGAGATTCAGCAGGTAATGACTGTTAGTAATTAATCCTTATTTAATTTTGTAAATAGAGTTTTTGGACAACCCCTTTGTTTTTTATGCTAAAACTTTTTCAATAATAGCTTTAGCCTGTTTCATATCAAAACCTTCAATTTCTTTAAGTTTTGGCATGATATTTTTAAGAACTCTGTCTGCTTCTGGCATAGCTTCAATTACCTTGCGGGCTTCAGCTTCCATTTGTTCAGCACTAAGCATTTTTGGAAGAAATTCTTCCAATACTTTAAGTTCTTTTTCAAGTTCAGAAGTATCTGCATTGCCTTTTTTATATTCAGCAATTGTATTCTGAGTTTCCTGATACATCTTTAAAGCAGCCTTTTTAAAATCTGCTTCTGTTTCTGTACGACGTTCATCAATTACAGCAACTCTTTTTACTGCATCAGCAAGCATTAATAAAACATTGGAACGAACTGGATCTTCCTTACGAATCTTAAGACGTTCCATTGTAAAAGCTTTAATTGTGTATTCCATTTACATCTCCTTACAAAGCAGCAATTGTTCTTTCAATTCGCTGGAGACATTTTTCTTCACCAAGAACTAAGATAGAACCAATTAATGGAGGAGAAACACGGCTTCCTGTAACTGCCATACGGATTGGCATCATAAAGTCACCAAGTTTAATTCCAAGTTCTTCAGCCTTAGCTTTGGCAAGATTTTCTGCACCTTCGTGATCCAAAGAGAAACACTGGTGAACAAAATCTTTAGCTGCTTCAAGAACTTCCTTAGTTTTTGCCAGATCAATTTTCTTAGGAATAATCTGCTCAGCAGGAGGAACAGCTGGTTCTGTAAACATAAAGTGAACCATTTCTGCAGCTTCTGTTAAGAACTTAAGTCTTTCCTGAATAAGTGGCATAAGACCAAGAAGTGTTTTCTTTACATCGGCAGAAGACATATTCATAGATGCATCAACACAAACTGGTTCGCCGTCTGGACCAAGAGCAACACCTGAGAATTCAGGACCAACATTTGGTTTTGGCTGTGGGTTTTCTGGATTGATTTCCAGCGTAGCATCGCCAGTACCTGTAATGAATGGAAGTGTCCATTTGTACAATTCCTCTGGGCTAAGCTGGCGGATGTAGTTTCCGTTGTAGTATTCAAGTTTTTTGTAATCAAAAACAGCTGGAGCTTTGTTCAAGTGTTCAAGCTTGAATGCCTTTGCAAGTTCATCCAATGTGTAGAATTCTTTTCCTTCTTCGTAAGAACAACCGAGCATAGCTACATAGTTAACAATTGCCTGTGGCAAATAACCCCGTGCACGGAATTCGTTCAAAGAAGTAGAACCGTGGCGTTTAGAAAGCTTTTTACCGTCTGAACCGTTTACCATTGGAAGATGGCAGAATTCAGGGTGTTCCCATCCAAATGATTTGTACATCTGAACATGAAGTGGTGTTGAAGGAATCCATTCCTGAGCACGCATTACATGAGAAATCTTCATCATGTGGTCATCTACAATGTTTGCAAGATGATATGTTGGGAAGCCGTCTGATTTAAGCAAAACTGGGTCTGGAGAAATAGCTTCGTTTTCCCATTCAATATCACCAAGGATATGATCGTGGAATAAAGTTTTTCCTTCCATTGGAACCTTAAGACGGATTACATAAGGTTTTCCAGCATCAAGATTAGCCTTTACTTCTTCTGGAGTAAGGTGACGGCAGTTACGGTCATAACCAGGAGCCATTTTATTTTCTGTCTGGATTTTGCGGATACGATCAAGACGTTCAGCATCACAGAAACAGTAATAAGCTTCGCCGTTTTCAATCAATTTATTTGCATATTCTTTGTAAAGTTCAAAACGTTCAGACTGAACATAAGGACCATAGTCACCGCCCTTAGAACCACCTTCATCCCAGTCAATGCCTAACCATTCCATTGTGTCATAAAGGTTCTGAACATATTTTTCGTCAAAACGAGTACGGTCTGTATCTTCAAGACGAAGAATAAATTTTCCGCCTTTTGATTTTGCGTACAAGTAATTAAATAAGGCAGTGCGAACACCACCAATGTGCTGCATTCCTGTTGGAGATGGAGCGTAACGAACACGAACTTCTTTAATATTTTCCATTTGTTTTCCTTCTATCATCGATATTATTGAGATATGCCACCCGTTTGAGCGCGAGTAGTAAAGTTCATTCTAATGAAATGTTATGGGTTTTACAATAAAGAAATGATGGGAGAACTGTCCCCCTGGCTCCAGCTTTTGACCGAACCGGGTGAACTGTCCCCCTGGTTTTGGAGCCAAGGGGACAGTTCTCCTGGTTTTAGTTATTTTTCCATAAGAAATGGATATTACAGAACGCGTATGCACCTACAATACTTTCATCATGAAGGACCATAAAATGTGCAACAGGTTCTTCAGATGGGCAAAGGAACTTCTTTTGTATTCCCTTATCTGTCATTAAAACAATCCACATTATATAGTGTTCACGGCTCATAGGATGAGGCTGTTCCCCAACAGAAACTGTAACTTTATTTCCCGACTGATGAATTACAGGAACATGCTTTTCTACAGCACCGTCCATTGTACATGGAACAAGCTCTTCCATTACCTCACCACAGCATACAGTTGGCACCATAGTATCATGCACTACTACCAGCACCTTTCCGCACTTTTTACATCTGTAAAACTTGATTTTCCAATCCAGTTTAGCCTTCCCTTCCAGCTTTAAACTCTTTTCTTTTTCTGCACAGTAATTCGTAAAAACACAGTCTGTGCCTGTCATCAACATCATTGGATCCATACGCTTACTCCTTATTCTTAATTTTTTTACACCCATGATAAACTCTCTTTCCATTTTCTCTATCCAGCAAAAGAAAATTTGTAGAATCATTTCCATACAACTCAAGGTTATGGATTTGTTTTACAGCTTCTGCTTCCTCTTTCTGCTGTTCCTGAATAAACCAGTTTAAGAACAACTGAGAGCCATAATCCCTTTCATGAACTGCCAGTTCATAAATTTTTTCAATACTTTCAGTAATGAACTGTTCCTGAGTGTAGGCTTCTTCCAAAGGTTCCTTAAAATCATGGAATTTTTTGTTTGTGGCCTGAATATCCCTGAAATAGACTTTTGCATCGTTCATCTGCAAATAGTTGTAGAACAAAAGAGCATGATCAGTTTCTTCCCTGGACTGAATCTTGTACCATCTGGCGTATCCCTCCATTCCGTTTGACTCGTAGTAATTGGCAATAGAAAGATACATGAATGCAGACTCGTATTCCCGGTGCATCTGCTCAACCATCAATGAATTCATTTTTTCTGAAATCATACAAACCTCCTGCAGCTGGTTTATTACCAGTAATTAGAAGGATAATGTTTTTTTGAATTGAAAAACCGTCAATTTTCGGTCAAGATAAGTCAGTTTTCGTTCTGTTCTTTGATAAATTCTTCAATCAGCTGCTTTTTTGTAAGATTATTGCGTTTCATTGCAGCTTTTATACGACGATAGATTGTAGATTCTGAAAATCCATCCAACTCAATAGATTTTTGAAGATGATTCTTACTTAAGGCTTCAAGAATCTTTCTTTCATCATCATACAGGCTCAGCTTGCGTCGTTCATATTTCGTTTTTATAAGATGATTCATAATATAGAACAACCAGATACTGCGGGCTATATGAATAAAATAATGACAGAGATTTTCTTCGTTTATGGCAAAGGCAATACTGGCTCCAAGAAAATATAAAATAAGGGCGTACCATTTTATTTTTGGTAGAATAATTATAGAAAGGAAAATTGCCAGTAAGGCAGTGTAATTGTTGTAAAGGTAAGTATCGTTAAATGCAATTATAAAAGTCATAAATACTGAATAAATAAGATTATAGACAGCAAAACCTAACCGTTGGAAAATCCATACAACAGGAACATATAAACAAGTCATGGCAATTACAGCATATGTTCCTGCATAAAAATTTTCCTGAACTCCTTTCCATATATAAAGCACACCTATCAATACAGAAAGAAAGCTAGTCACCAAAAGAAATTCTTTTTCTTTTTTATCTTCAAATACTTTCATAAATCCAATTCTCTCCGAAATTACGTAAGAATTACAATGCTTACCTCAATATTACCACACAACAGGAGAACTGTCCCCCTGGTCACCTATGCCATAAAAAAAAAGACTGTCCTAAGACAGCCTTTCTCACAGTTTATTCTATAATTTATTCAAAAGCTTTAACTTCAGTTGGAACTGGCTCTGGAATTTTTTCATTTCCCATAAAAGCTCGTTTTAATAAAATTGGAACTAACATTGAAGATACAATAATTAACAATATTACTGCTGTAAAATATTTAGTATCAATCAAATCAGATGAAAGTCCTTTTGTTGCAACAATCAGGGCTACTTCTCCACGAACCATCATACCAAGACCAATCTGATAGCTTTCTTTCCAGGTATAACCAAGGCACTTTGAAATTCCGCCGCAACCAATAATTTTGGAAATACATCCAATAATTACGAACGCAACTGCAAATCCTAAAAGTTCCCATGTCATTCCAGATAAGTCTGTTTTTAAACCAATACCTGCAAAGAAAACAGGACTGAAGAACATATATGAATTGATATCGATTTTTGATTCCATATAAGATGCATCGTGTAAACTGCAAAGAACGATTCCTGCAATGTAAGCGCCTGTAATATCTGCAATACCAAAGAATCTTTCGGCACAATAAGCAAAAATAAGAGCTACACCTAAGGCATAAATTGGAATACGATGTGAACGAGGATGTCGTTTATCGTACCAGCGGAAAAGTACATAAACAATATAACCAACAACCAAAGCACAAACAAAGAAAAGAACTGTTTTTAAGATAACGCTAAAATATCCACCTTTTCCAGATGAAACACCAAGTACAATTGTAAGAACAATAATACCAATTACATCATCAATAATTGCAGCACTTACGATTGTTTGTCCAACCTCTGTCTTCATTTTTCCAAACTCTTTAAGAACTGCAACTGTAATACTAACAGAAGTGGCAGTAAGGATTGTTCCAATAAATACTGATTTAAAGAAAGCTGGAGTTCCCCAGCCATCAAAGCCAAAGAAAAAGAATGACATTATTGTACCCATTATTAATGGAACAAAAACACCACAAGTTGCAATTGCTGTAGATTTAGCCCCGGACTTAATAAGTGATTTCAGATTAGTTCCAAGACCAGCAGAAAACATAATTAAAATTACGCCGATTTCGGACATGTAGGAAATAAACTGATTTGCTTCAGCATAAATTAAATTTGGCTCTACTCCACCATAGTTGTGAAACCATGGAACAAAACGGAGTACAAGACCGGCAACAATCATTCCGGCTACTTCTGGAATACCAATTTTTCTAGCCATAATACCAAAGTATTTGGCTACAACAATAATAAGACCAACAGCTAAGAGAACCTGTAAAATGATTTCTGTATTAGGTATAGAATTCATTATGAATAAACCTCGAATGAAACAATTATAGTCTTTTTCGAGGTTTATACAATAGAAATATATTGAAAATATATGAAATGGGTGTAACGCAATGTAAAAACAATACATTACAGGTTGTTTTCTTACACTGTTACTCTCTATTCAAACATTGCTCTCAGTTTTTTCAATTCATCTACAATCTGAATCTTCTGAGGACAGTGACCTTCACATGCGTGACACTCAACACATTCTGCAGGATTACCACCCTTCTTAAGTTCTTCCTTGTAGTGCCATTTGAAATTATCAACTGAATAGCGGTTTGCTTCGTTTACTAATTCAAAGAAGCGAGGAATATTAATTCCCTGTGGACATCCGTCTACACAATAGCGGCACTTTGTACAAGGAATTGTGATTGTTGATTTAATAAGTTTTGTTGCCTTATCAATGCAAGCTCTTTCTTCATCATTCAATGGAACAAAATCCTTCATATAAGATATATTATCTTTAAGCTGTTCCATATTGCTCATACCTGAAAGAACAACAAGAACATTGTCTAAGCTGGCAGCATAACGAACAGCCCAGCTGGCAGGACTTGCTGATGGATTGTAATCTGTAAAGATTTTTTTAGCATCATCCATAATATTTGCAAGTGTACCACCCTTGATTGGTTCCATAATTGCAACCTGTTTACCGTGCTTCATACAAAGCTCATAACACTTGCGGGCCTGAACACCTTCATCTTCCCAGTCCATATAGTTAATCTGCAGCTGTACTAATTCAACTTCTGGATGTTCTGTAAGAATCTGTTCAAGCTTTTCTGCACTATCGTGGAAGCTGAAGCCAGGATGTTTGATTTTTCCTTCAGCCTTCATTTTCTGCATCCATTCAAAACCATGATATTTCTGTGCAGATTCATAGTTTCCTGTTCCAAGGGCATGCATGAAATAGTAATCAAAATAATCAATTTTACATTTCTGAAGCTGTTCATTAAAAATACGGTCTAAGTCTTCTTCAGATTTCAAATTCCAAACAGGCATTTTTGAAGTAACCTGGAATTTTTCTCGTGGATAACGCTTTGCAACAAGTTCTCCAAATACTTCTTCGCTGTGTCCACCATGATAAACAGCAGCTGTATCAAAATATGTAAAGCCTTCTGCCATATAGGCATCTATCATTGCTTTTGTCTGTTCTAAATCAACATTACCATAAGTCTTATCTTCGCTATAAGGAAGACGCATAAGTCCAAAACCTAATTTTTTAATTGCCATAAAAAATGCTCCTGACTATAGAGTTTACCATAATCATAACCATTCTATTGAATTAATATAATAGTAAATTGTAAAAATTAATATTTGTAATCCGTATAAAATCAGCACTTTTCCAAAAGTCCCTGGCACCCTGCCAGTACATCCAGATAAGTTCGTTGAAAATCACCTGTATACCAGGGATCTGCAACCTCGGCATTTGAGCCGGCATATTCCATCAGCAAACGGATTTTGTCATCTGGATCAGGACTCCACCTTTTATTCATATAGTAAAGATTTTCACTATCCATACCAATCAACAAATCATATTTCTGATAATCTGCTGTAGTTATCTGGCGGGCACAATGGCGGGTAAAAGGAACTCCAACCTTCTGCAGTTGAGCCTTAGCAGGAGGATACATATCATTTCCCAGTTCCTCTGTGCTTGTTGCAGCTGATTCAATTAAAAAATCAGATTCCCGTCCAGCTTTGCAAACTAAATCTTTCATTACAAATTCTGCCATAGCAGACCGACATATATTTCCGTGACAAATAAATAGGATTCGTTTCATTTTATTCAATTGTAAATAATTAATGTAATTTTGACAAATGAATGTTATAATTTTGTTATATATAAAATTATGAAGCTTTACAGGAGACTTTATGTGTAACAAAAGAATTAAAACAGTTCCTTGGTTTGTATATACTCTTTTAGCTGCAATATACATTTTCCCATTACTTGCATTTCAGTTTTTAGGTGTATGCAGTGGACTTTTTACCTTCAATGAATATAACAACGTTTCTGAAAATCCCCTATCCCTGGTCTTTTTCACTATTGTTTTAGTCATAACTGTATTTATCTGTAAATTTTTGCAAAAGACTATAACACTTTATAAAACAAATCCCTGTGCAGAAAACGAAAGTAAAGTAAATAAAAATCTTATTATCCTCCAGTTGTCTAATATTCTTATTCCATGTGCTATTGGATTGTTCCAGGGACTTATCAGTTGTTTTTGTTTGAAAACAGGAATTGTAGAATTTTCTCGATTTGAAGGCAGCGCTCCTTATGTAGCTATAATTATTTTCTCTATTGCTGAAGTTTGCGAATTTTCACTTTTATTCCTTGTTATTTTCCAAAGAAACATGGAAGGATATATTTTTGATATTCCATTCAATATCAAAACAATTACACTTGGAGTTGCAAAACGAAACATTCTTACAATTATGTTTGCACTTGTAGGAGTTCTTCTTCAGCTGGTAGCAATGCTTCTTACTCCAATGAATATAAATCAGGGGTCTATGGTACTTTTAGGAAAAATAATTCCATTTGTTATTTACGCCTTTGTTTATTTCTTTATTATTGAATTTGTTTTGATTAATGATGTTAAAATTTGTTTAAAAAACATTAATAGTGTTTCAAATTCTCTTCGCCAGAAAAACTATCTTATTACAGATGGAAAACCTACTAACCGCTCTGAGATTGGTGTAATCATTCAGGATATGAACATTCTTAAAAATGAGATGGCTGGAATGCTTGGTGATATTCATGGTGCCACTCAGACTACTGTAAAACAGTCAAATGACCTTGTTGCAAATATGAACCTTACAAAGGAAAATGTTTCAAAAATCACAGGTGCAATTGATGAAGTTCAGGGAGAAATGCAGAATCAGGCTGCAGGTGTTCAGGAATCTACTGCATCTGCAGAACAAATCATGGAAAATATCCGTTCTTTAAACTCTGCAATTGAAACACAGGCTTCTGGAGTTACAGAATCTTCGGCAGCTGTAGAACAGATGGTAGGAAATATTTCCAGCGTTACTCAGATTCTTACTAAAAATACAGAGCTGGTAAACGACTTGGGAACTACTTCAGAACGAGGCCAGAAAAAAATCTCTCAGACTGTAGAATTTGCAGATAAAGTTCTTCAGGAATCTGCTGCTATTTTACAGGCTTCCAGCATTATTCAGAACATTGCATCACAGACTAACCTTCTTGCTATGAACGCTGCAATTGAATCGGCTCATGCAGGTGAAGCTGGAAAAGGCTTTGCTGTAGTAGCTGACGAAATCAGAAAACTGGCTGAACAGTCAAGTTCTCAAAGTAAACAGATTGATGAAAATCTAAAAGGGCTGGCAGATTCTATTACAGAAATTACAGGCGATATTCGTCAGGTTCAGAATATCTTTACAAGTATTTTTGAATTATCACAGAAAGTTCGTAATCAGGAAGATGTTATTGCCAGTGCTATGGACGAACAGAATGTTGGTAATAAACAAATTCTTGAAGCTATGCGTGCTATCAACGATTCTACTTCAATTGTAAGAAATGGCTCTATAGAAATGCTTTCTGGCGGTGAACAGATTGTAGAAGAAATGCAGCATCTGCAGAATATTACAAAGGTTATTTCCGACAAGATGAATGACATTTCTAAATACTCCCAGTCAATTAACGATGCTGTAATAATTACAACAATGTCTACTGAAAGCACAAAAGAAAATCTTGGAAAAGTTCAGGACAAACTGAACGAATTCCAACTCTAATATATTCTATATTATGTATTTTCTCCCAGGACCTTTCCGTGTATAATAGAAAGTCCCTGGGAGGTTTTATTTTAAATGGCTGACTATCACGAATTTCCTGCGGCACCGGAAGGAACACCGGTAGCTAACTTTGTTCATCTTCATGTTCACTCTGACTATTCTCTTTTGGACTCCTGTGCCAAACTTGATGATCTTGTAGCAAAAGCAAAATCATTAAATATGCCGGCTTTGGCTTTAACAGACCATGGCAATATGTTTGGTTCATTAAACTTTGAAAAGCTTTGTCATGTAAATGGAATCAACCCTATTGTTGGATGTGAATTTTATGTAGCCTACGGCAGCCATTTTGAAAAAAACATTGTTCCATACAGTCACAAGGGCGAAGACGGTGAAGGTAAAGCAAAATACTTCCACTTAGTTTTACTTTGCGAAAATCAAACCGGTTATAAAAATATGAGCTGGCTTTGTTCCCTGGCATACACAGAAGGTATGTACTATAAGCCTCGTATAGACTGGGAATTACTTCAGAAATATCACGAAGGTTTAATCTGCTGTTCAGCCTGTATTGCTGGTGAACTTCCTCAGCTTTTAATGGCTGGCATGGATAAAGAAGCAGAAGAACTTGTACTTAAATATAAAGAACTCTTTGGACCAGATCATTATTACATTGAACTTCAGGATCATGGTTTACCAGAACAAAAAGAACTCAATCCAAAGCTTATTGCTCTTGCCCGCAAACTGGATGTTCCACTTGTAGCTACAAATGATATTCACTATGTAGAAAAAGAAGACTGGGAAGCTCAGGAATGTTTGCGATGCATCGGTTTTAAAAAGAACCTTGAATTTGGACCTGACGGACAGATTATTTCTGGAATGGGCGGTGAACATCATGAATGGTACTTCAAAACAGAAGCCGAAATGCGTGCTCTTTTCCCAGACTGTCCTGATGCTTTTGATAATACAGTTAAGATTGCAAATATGTGTGATCTTACAATCCATCAGTATTCAACATCTGAATTAAAAGGAACTCTTCCACGATTTGATCTTCCAAAAGAATTCCAGATTCACGAGGAATATACTAAAAACCAGGATGAATACCTGCGTTATCTGGTAGAACAGGGGCTTGTAAAAAGATACAAGGAAATAACACCTGAAATCCGTGAACGTTGCGAATACGAAATGGGTATTATTCTTGGTATGGGCTTTAGCGGATACTTCCTTATTGTATGGGAATTCATCAACTGGGCTAAATCAACCTGGGATAATGTAAACAATAAACCAAAGCCTTATATGCCGATTGGTCCTGGCCGAGGTTCCGGTGCAGGTTCCCTTGTTGCCTATTGTCTTGGTATTACCGATATTGATCCGTTCCGTTACGGACTTATCTTTGAACGATTCTTAAATCCTGAACGTGTATCCATGCCGGATTTCGACGTTGATATGGACTTCGACTTTAGACAGGACATCATTCAGCATACCCGAGATTTGTACGGCGAAAAAAAGGTTGGCCATATTGTAACCTTTGGTACTCTTAAGCCAAAGAACGTTATTGCGGATGTTGGCCGAACTTTAGGTATTCCTCTTCCAGAAGTTAACATGCTTAAGTCTAAGGTTTCGGAAAACTTGAAGACTAAGCTTAAAAACTGTTTTGAACCACCTACAGAAAAATTCCCTGACGGTGGTCAGTTAACAGAATACAGACACGATCCTCGTTATGAAAAACTGTTCGATTTGGCATTTAAGCTTGAAGGCTGTAAGCGAAATACAGGTCTTCACGCTTCCGGAATGGTAATCGGTTTAACAGAACTTCCAGACTGGGCTCCAGTATTTGCCATTCAGGATAAGGAAGGTACAAAAATTGGCGTACAGTACACAATGGATATTATTGAGCCTTGTGGACTGGTTAAATTCGACTACCTTGGATTAAAGACTCTTTCTTTAATCCGTTATGCAGAAAACATTATTAACAAGCATAAAAAACCTGATGAACCAGAATTCCTTACAAGTCAGGTTTCTGAAACCGACAAACTGACATTTGATTTGTTTAAGCGGGGTGACTCCGTTGCCGTATTCCAGTTTGAATCTCCTGGTATGCAGAAAATTCTTCGTGAATTCCAGCCTGAAAAACTGGAAGACCTGGTAGCCTTAAATGCCCTTTATCGTCCAGGTCCTATGGATTGTATTCCACAGTACATTGAAGGTAAATGGAAGCCAGAAACTATTCGCTACCCTGACCCTTCCCTGGAAGATTTGCTTAAGGAAACCTATGGTGTAATGGTTTACCAGGAACAGGTAATGAAGGTTGCCCAGATTATTTCAGGCTTCTCTCTTGGTAGTGCCGATATGCTTCGCCGTGCCATGGGTAAAAAGAAACTTGATGTTTTGATGAAGAAGAAAGAGGAGTTCGTTGCTGGTGCTGTAAAAAATGGCCATACAGAAGAACACGCTGCTGAAATTTTTGAAATCATGATTCCATTCGCTGGTTACGGTTTTAACAAATCTCACGCCGCAGCTTACTCTGTTCTTGCTTATCGTACAGGATGGCTTAAGGCTCACTATCCGGCAGAGTTTATGGCAGCCAACCTTACAAACGAGATCACTTCTACAGATGGTCTTCCATTCTATATTGAAGAAGCCCGAGCTATGGGTGTTGCAGTAGATGCCCCAGATGTAAACCGTTCCGATGTTATTTTTGATGTTGTTGACGGTCGAATTGTATTTGGTCTTAAAGGTATCAAGGGTATGGGAGAAGGTGCAGCACAGGCTATTGTAAAAGAGCGAGTAACAAATGGTCCTTATAAAAACTTTATGGACTTTATTACCCGTACAGGTTCATTAATTGAAAAAGATGAAGATGGCCGTGAAAAAACTCTTGTTAATAAAAAGGCTATAGAAGTTTTAATTAAGACAGGTGCTTTTGACAATCTTAAAGAAGCTGATGGCACAACTCTTAACAGAACCACACTTCTTGCCAACATGGAGGCTGCTCTGGACTATGTTTCTGAAATTCTTGAAGATAAACGCAAAGGTCAGGGAGATTTGTTTGGAGATTTAGGCGACGAAGATAAATCATATACTGCATTCCAATTTAAAAAATTAGATGACCTTCCTACCATGGAAAAGCTTGAAATGGAAAAGGAATGTATTGGTTGTTATGTAAGCGGACATCCATTGGATGATTACCGCAAAGCAATTGATCACGCTGTAACCTTAAAAGCTTCCAATATAGAAAGAATAGCAGCTGAAGAAAAAGCAAATAAAGAAGCTTTACAGGCTAGCGGTGCAAAATTCTACCAGATAAGAGATGCTGGAAAAATGTACATTGCTCTTGGTGTGGTTACAGGAATTCGCGAAATTACAACTAAAAAAGGTGACCACATGGCCTTTGCTAAGCTCAGTGATATTGATGGCCAGTTCGATCTTACTTTCTTCCCTAAAGTCTGGGAACAGCTGAAAATGCAGATTACAGACGGTGGAGTTTATGCACTTAAAGGCAAGGTTGATGGTAGCCGAGATACCCCATCATTCAATGTAGAAGCAATTGAAAATGCACAGGACTTGGAAAATCACTCAGCACAGTCTGTTCATATTCAAATGGATGCCAGTTTTACTTCAGAAGCTGCACTTACAAAATTAAAAGATTTTTTATTTGATAAAATGGGTAGTTGTTCAGTATATTTTCATATAGACACTGGAAAAAATCCATTTGTCGTTAAAGCTAGCAGTCAGATAAACGTTTCAGCAACTCCAGAAGTTATTAAGGAGCTTAAGGAAATTGACTATGTAAAGGATGTCTGGACTGAATAAATAATGTGAGGTAACTATGGTTGGTAGTATTTTAAGTCTTTTATCTGCAGTGGTTGTAGTTTATACAATTCTTTGTTTTATAGATATTATTATGTCCTGGATTCCAGGTGCAAAATTCACTCAGTTTGGAAAATTTATTTCCAGAATCTGTGATCCATATTTAAGCTTATTTAGTAAAAGCGGATGGCTCAGAATAGGAAACATTGATTTTTCTCCTATCATTTCTATTGGGCTTCTTTCTCTGCTTTCTTCAATCCTTTCTGGAATTACTGCAACCGGCAGAATCTACTTTGGCGGAATTCTTGCAACAATTGTAAGTATGATTTGGAATGTATGCAGTTCCATGCTGGTTCTTCTTTTCCTTCTGGTTTTAATCCGCTGGATTGTTCTTCTTGCAAACCACGGTCAGACAGCTTATGGTTCTGCCTGGAATCAGGTTGATATGCTTATCAATAAATTTTCATACAAGATTGCAGGAACTTTCTCTAAAAAGCCAATCAGCTATCAAAACACTCTGCTTATTACCTGGATTACTTTTCTTGTACTTCTAATTGCCGGAAATATTTTATTTAATATTTTCCTTGTAGATTTGTGCTACAGAATTCCATTTTAATAAATTAAATGAAGGTCGAAGATATAAAAACTCCCGTAAGTTCTATTGCGGGAATTGGACCACAACTTACAAAAACTCTTTCAAAACTCAACATATTTACTGTTGGTGATTTACTGCAGTACTATCCAAGAGACTACGAAGACCGTTCCCAAAAAGTATTTCTAAAGGACTATAACCTGCATAGCAAAGTTCATACTGTGGCAAAGGTTATAGCTCAGGAATGGTTTGGTTATGGCCGGATGAAAACCTTAAAAATCATCATTAACGATGGTACTGCCACAGCCGATCTTATTTGTTTTAACCGTGCCTTTCTGGAAAAATCCCTTATACCAGGTTCTGTAATAACTGTTACAGGTCAGTTTTATGTAAAATATAATTCACTACAATCTTCTGCTTTTGAAGTATCCAAAATGGAAAATCTTTCAGAAGAGCAAACACAGAATATTACACAGCTTAAACCTATGAATACAGGCGTAATTCCAGTTTATTCTCTTACAGAAGGCCTTACTCAAAAGACTCTTAAAAAGGCTATAGGTGCAGCCTTACAGCAATATGGTCACGGAATTGATGATGAAATTCCTTCAGACTTAATTGAAAAACGAAAACTGCTGTCAAAGCAAAAAGCCTTAAAACAGATTCATCAACCTGCAAATTTACAGGAAGCAATTGAAGCCCGCACTTTTTTAAGCTACGAAGAATTATTTCACTTTCAAAAAATTATGGCAGAGCGCACTCTTAAGCATAAAGGTGTTTTACCCTCTGCAGATGCAGAATGTGAAAACCAGAAAAATGATGCAGAATTCGCTCCACCAAGCCTTGAAGAATTTAAGCAGAGTCTTTCTCCACTCCAGCAGCAATTTTTAAACCAGCTGCCATATTCGCTTACTCCAGACCAAATGAAAGTAATTTTACAAATGGACAGCGACATAGACCGTGGTTACGAAGAACGCACCCGTTTATTAAACCAGGCAGACAGAGGAATTCCAATACCAAAAAAATCTGCCTTCAGTATGGCACGACTTTTGCAAGGGGATGTTGGCTCTGGAAAAACTCTAGTTTCGCTTTTTGCCTGTCTTAGAATTATAAGTTGGAAAGGCCAATGTGCACTTATGGCGCCTACAGAAATTCTTGCAAAACAGCACGCGGAAACTGCATCCAGGTTGCTGGACTTTTTAGGAATACGAGTTGCCTTTTTAAGTGGAAATGTAAAATCGGCAGGAAGAACCCAATTATTAAAAGCACTAAAAAACGGTGACATAGATATTGTTATTGGGACTCACGCGTTATTTTCTTCCCAGGTAGTTTATAAAGATTTACAACTGGTAGTTATTGATGAACAGCATAGATTTGGTGTTCTGCAACGACAGGCCATTATTGAAAAAGGTCGCCAAAGCCAACAAGGTCTGACCTTTGAACCACACCTTTTAATGATGAGTGCAACACCTATTCCTCAAACTCTTGCCCTCACCCTTTTTGGTGATCTGGATGTTTCTACAATTAGAACCTTACCTCAGGGACGAAAACCTATTACAACATATCTTGTAAAGGAAGGCAATGAAATAAATGCCTACGAAGCTGTTCGCAAAGAACTTGAAAAAGGACATCAGGCATATTTTGTTTATCCTGCCATAGATTCTGAATATGGACTGATGGAAGACAATTCTGGTGATAGTGGTCGTACTTTAAAATCTGCTGAAAAAACTTTTGAACTTTTATCTAAACGGGTTTTTGGACAGTACAAATGTGCCCTGATTCACGGTAAGGTTGATGAAGATCAGCAGAGCATGATTCTTAGAGATTTCCGGGATAATAAAATTCAGATACTTGTAGCTACAACTGTAATTGAAGTTGGTGTAGATGTTCCAAATGCAACCTGCATGGTAATTGAACAGGCAGATCATTTTGGAATGGCACAGCTGCATCAGCTTAGAGGCCGTGTTGGTCGTGGTTCAGACCAATCCTACTGTTTTATGGTTTACAGCAAAAATATTACAGAAACTGGAATTGAAAGAATGAAAGCTTTACGCCAGAGTACAGACGGTTTTTATATTGCAGAACAGGATTTAAAAACAAGAGGTCCCGGCGAAATTACCGGAACCCTTCAGGCAGGTGAACTTGTATTCAAAATTGCAGACCTGGGACGAGACAGCACTTTGTTAATGCAGGCCCGCCAGGATGCTTTTGCAACCTTCAAATCTATATCACAATATTAAATCTCTGTATCATTTTGACACATATACTAGGTAGAATTTAGGCACTGGGTCAGAATTTCCCATATTTTTTCCTGTTTTTAGCATTTTTTTGTTGCATTTTGGGTCATTTGTCATTATTTTCAAGGAAAGAGCTCTTCTTTATCTAAAAATTCAAAAATTTTTCAAAATTTTTCTCTAAATTAGTCAGTTGGCACAATTCTTGCTATTTATTTAATGTACGAATTGTACGCAACATTTTAATCGATCCACAACAAGGATTTTAAGGAGATTTATTATGAAAAATGATGACGAAGTTTTAGGTTTATATCTTAAAGATATTAAAAATATTCCGCTCCTTACTCATGAAGAAGAAATTGAATTAGCAAAAAAAGCTCAGGCAGGCGATAAAGCTGCAAAAAATAAGCTTGTAAATTCTAATTTACGTTTCGTTGTAAATGTTGCAAAAAAATATCAGAATCATGGATTAGATCTTACAGACTTAATCAGCGAAGGAAACATTGGTCTTATTACAGCAGTTGAAAAATTTGATGTTTCTAAAGGCTATCACTTTATTTCTTACGCTGTATGGTGGATTCGCCAGAGCATTTTAAAAGCTGTATGCGAAAAGAGCCGTGGTATTCGCCTTCCACTTAACCGCGCAAACGAACTTGTACAGATTGAACATGCCCGCAAAGTTGTTGGAA
Source organism: Treponema sp. (assembly GCA_016292805.1). GTDB lineage: Bacteria > Spirochaetota > Spirochaetia > Treponematales > Treponemataceae > Treponema_D. Next base: position 42,256 of record JAEDFM010000007.1, read on the forward strand.
ACAAAAAATCTGAACAGCAGGAATACGAAGAAATTGCTTCTATGTTGAATATGACTTCAGAACATGTTCGCGATATGATCAATATCAGCCGTGATATGGTAAGCCTTGATGCCGAAGTAAACAATGGTGACAACTCTCACACAAGTTTTGGAGATTTCCAGGAAGACACACTTTATGGTCGTCCAGATGAAAATGCAATTGATGAAGCTATGAGCAATGATATTGAATATGTTCTTAATACACTCCGTCCAAACGAAGCAAAAGTTATCCGTATGCGCTATGGTTTAAATGGTCACAAACCAATGTCACTTAAAGAAGTTGGTGAAGAATGTGAACTTACAAAAGAACGCATCCGTCAGATTGAAAAACATGCTTTAGTAAGACTTCAGCACCCAACTCGTGCAAGAAGACTTGAAGCTTATGTTGCTTAATTTAATCTGAAAATTTTACTTGCCCAATACGATCCTTATCCTTATATTTAAAAGGATAAGGATTTTTTTTATGAATGAACAGTTAATTAAAGATTACAAAGCTTTCCTTGATTCAGGAAAAACAGAACGCGAATGTGTTCAAATGATTATTAAAGCAGCAGAAGCAAAAGGCTATATAAATATTGAAGACTGCAACAAGCTCAAAGCCGGCGATAAGGTTTACATCACAAAGATGAATAAAGCCATTGCTCTTTTTGAAATTGGTAAAGATAAAATTGAAAAAGGCCTTAATATTTTAGGAGCACACATCGACTCCCCTCGCCTTGATGCAAAACAGAATCCACTTTATGAGAAAGATAATATTTCATATTTGAATACACACTATTATGGTGGAATAAAAAAGTATCAGTGGACAACCATTCCGCTTGCTATTCACGGTGTAGTTTGTAAAAAAGACGGCACTACAGTAAATGTTGTGATTGGAGAAGATGAAGCTGATCCAGTTTTCTGTATCTCCGATATTCTTCCTCACCTGGCACAGGAACAGATGAAAGATAAAGCCAGTGATTTTATTAAAGGTGAAGATCTTGATTTGATTATGGGTAGCGTTGTTCCACTTCCAAAAAATGCAACAAAAGAAGAAAAGAAAGAAAAAGAAAAGTCTAAAAAAATCATTCTTGATTTATTAAAAGATAAATATGGAATTGAAGAAGAGGATTTTAATTCTGCAGAGCTTGAAATTGTTCCTGCAGGAAAAGCACGAGATTTAGGTCTGGACCGTTCTTTGATTCTTGCATATGGACAGGATGACCGTTCTTGCGCTTTTACTTCACTTGCGGCATTACTTGATTCAAAAGCAGGCAACAGAACAAACTGTTGTCTTTGTGTAGATAAGGAAGAAATTGGCAGTGTTGGTGCTACAGGTATGGCAAGTAATCTTTTTGAAAATATGGTCAGCGAAGTAGTTGCCCGTACAGAAGAAACTTACAGCGAGTTAACAGTTCGCCGCTGCCTTGCAAACAGCAACATGCTTTCCAGTGATGTAAACTCTGCTTATGACCCAATGAATCCAGGCCTTTATGATAAGGATAATGCCAGCGTTCTTGGTGGCGGTATTGCATTTGAAAAATATACAGGAAGCCGTGGAAAATCTGGCGCCAGTGATGCAAATCCTGAATTTATTGCAAAAGTTCGTAAGGCTATGGATGATGCAAAAGTTGCATACCAGATGGCAGAGCTTGGTAAAGTTGACCAGGGCGGCGGCGGAACAATTGCTTACCACGCAGCTAAATACGGCATGAATGTTCTTGATGCAGGTGTTGCAGTTTTAAGCATGCATGCTCCATGGGAAATTACAAGTAAAGAAGATATCTGCAATATTTATGAAGGTTATAAAGCTTTCTTGAATATATAGTTAAATAGAAAAGGCTTTGCATTACGCAAAGCCTTTTCTATTTAGTTTTCAATTTTCAATATTTTACAAATTCGTTCAAAATCCTTCTTTGAACTGAAGGCAATTTCTATTGAACCTTTATCTGTTGTTCCCTTGAAGTTTACATCACGAACGCCAAATACATTTCTTAAGTTCTGTTCAAAAATTGCAATATCAGGATCCTTGCGAACCTGTTTTTTAGTTGTCTTTTTAGCTGCACGGGCACCGTTATTCAGCTGTTCAGCCATAGCTTCAGCTTCACGAACTGAAAGTCCGCTGCCAACAATCTTACCGTACATAACTCGCATATCTGCATCATTCTTTACCATAAGTAAAGCACGGGCATGACCTGAAGTAATGTCTCCATTTGAAAGTGCATGCTGAATATCTGCAGGAAGCTTTAACAAACGGATAGCATTGGCAACTGTAGAACGATTTTTACCAACCTTTTTAGCAACTTCATCCTGAGAAAGATCTCCCATCTGAATCAAGTTATAATAAGCCATAGCTTCTTCAATTGGATTTAAGTCAGCACGCTGAATGTTTTCAATAAGAGCCATTTCCAGCTTCTGCTGTTCATCAAACTTACGAATCTGAACAGGAACCTTTGTAAGTCCTGCCATTTTTGAAGCTCTGGTACGACGTTCACCGGCAATAATATAGAATTCTGTTGCAGAAATCTGTTCAATAATGATTGGTTCAAGAATTCCATTTTCCCGAATAGAATCTGATAATTCTTCAAGTTTTTTCTGATCAAATTCTTTACGAGGCTGTTTTGGATTTGGCTTCAAATAGTTAGGGTCAATCCATAAACCGCCATTATCATCAACTTCAATACAAGATGGAAGCTTTGTATTTTTTTTGACAGTTACAGTGTGAAGTCCACCAGTTGTTACAGCAACTTCATCTGGAGAAACTTTATTTTCGCTAAGGAGAGCACCTAAGCCTTTTCCCAAACCGTTAGTTTTAGCCACGACGCATTACCTCTTCTGCTAATTTTTCGTAACTCTTAGCACCAGCACATTCAGGATCATATTTACAGATTGGAAGTCCATTTGATGGAGCTTCTGACAAACGGATGTTTCTAGGAATAATAGTATTGAAAACAACATCCTTAAAGTAAGATTTAACCTGTAATACAACATCATGAGCAAGACGAGTGCGTGAGTCGTACATAGTAAAGAAGATTCCACCAATTTTAAGATCAGGATTAATCTGTGCCTGAACCTTCTGAATTGTCTGAAGTAAAAGTGTAATACCTTCCAATGCAAAGAATTCACACTGCATAGGAACAAGAACAGAATCTGCAGCGGCAAGTCCGTTCAATGTAAGAATTCCTAATGAAGGAGGACAGTCAATCAAAATGTAATCATAGATAGGTTTCAATGGCTCAAGGGCGTTTTTAAGGTAATATTCACGGTCTTCCTGGTTTACAAGTTCGATTGCAGCACCAGACAAATCTGTAGAAGCACTGATTGCATCAAGATTTGCTATGGAAGTATGCTTTACAACTTTTTCAGGTTCAACAAGACCAGCAAGGAGTTCGTAAACAGTAGGTTTATCTTTTGGAATACCTAAACCACTAGACATATTTCCCTGAGAGTCAAAATCTACAAGAAGAACTTTTTTTCCAGATAAAGCTATATAAGCTCCAATATTAATTGCGGAAGTAGTTTTACCTACGCCACCCTTTTGATTGATAAAAACAATACACTTTCCCATAAGTACAATATATCAATTTTATACAAAATAGTATACTATTTTTTGAATACTGTTCTTCTGCAAATATTAAAAAGCGGTTTTCTGGGAGATACATATGATACTTAGCGTTACTTTATCAAAGCCTGTTAATAACATTTCAGAAATACTGGATAAACCTTACGAGAAAATTAAAATTAAAATTGAAAACTCAGGCGGTAAAGCTTCCTATTTTGCAGAAATGTTTACTAAAACCCAGGTATTTCACAAGCACTTTAGCGAACAGGAACTGAATGATTTTATAGAACAGCACGCTGGAACAACTTTCAAAAACTGTGTAAAACGAACAGATACTCAAGAAATAACAATTCTAGCAAACAAAAAGGGTAAAACTACAACTCTGACTAAAAGCTTAAGGAGCCAGGGGGACGGTTCTGTTGGTTCTACTGGGAACCAGGGGGACGGTTCTCTTAGAATTTTACCACCTAAAAAGAAAAATTATCTGCTGGAAGAAGGAAAACCTGTTCCGTTCCTTGTTTTATTAGGCATTATGAATGCAGATGGTAAGGTTATTAATTCAAAGTATGATAAATTCCGTCAGATAAACCGTTTTCTTGAATTTATTGATGATGTTCTTCCAGAAATTACAACTTTGCCAGTACGCATTGCAGATTTTGGCTACGGTAAATCTTACCTTACATTTGCAGTTCATTACTATCTTACAGAAATTAAAAAGATTCCCTGCCAGATTGAAGGCCTGGATCTAAAGCAGGATGTAATTGATTACTGCAACGAAATTACCAGAGAACTTGGCCTAAAAGGTCTTATTTTTCACACAGGAAACATTGCTGATTACAGCGGAAAGGAATCGCCAGATATGGTTATTACTCTGCACGCCTGCGATACAGCTACAGACTACGCCCTTAAATATGCAGTTGAACATCAGGCAAAAGTTATTCTTTCTGTACCATGCTGCCAGCACCAGGTAAATACTCAATTAGGACAAAAGGGACAGACCTCTTATTCAGAATCTGTTTTTGAACCTTTACTAAAGTGGGGACTTATTCGAGAAAAATTCAGTTCTCTTGTAACGGATGCCCTTCGTGGTGAATGGCTGGAAACTCAGGGCTACAAGGTTCAGATGATGGAATTTATTGATATTGAACACACTCCAAAAAATATCCTGATTCGTGCAGTTAAAACAAATAAGGCTGCCACAGAAAGAACTGCAGACAGCCTTATGAATAGTCTGGGTATTAAACCAGAAATATTTAATTAATCAATTTAGTAAATCATTGTACCAATACCGCGGTCACTAAACATTTCAATCAATAAACTGTGAGGTACGCGGCCATCAATGATGTGAGTTCTTGGAACTCCACCTGCCAAAGCAGTTTCACAGCATTCAATTTTTGGAATCATACCGCCGGCAATAATTCCTGTAGCTTTAAGTGAACCAATTGCTGTTCGTTCAATTCTCTTAATGAGAGTTGATGGATCTTCAATGTTGCGTAAAATTCCAGGTACATTTGTAAGCTGAACAAATTTTTCTGCTTTAAGAGCGATTGCAATTTTAGCAGCTGCAGTATCAGCATTAATGTTGTAGTTAGAAAGATCACCCTGTTCACCAAGTGCAACTGTTGAAACTACAGGGATAAAACCTTTGTCCAAAAGTGTATTAATGATTTCCGGATTAACATCTTTTACATCACCAACAAAACCTAAATCTTTTTCTGTTTTGTGGGCACGAAGAAGTCCAGCATCTACACCAGAAAGACCAACAGCTTTTCCACCTTTCTGTAAAAGAATACCAACAATGTCTTTATTCAATTTACCTGTAAGAACCATCTGGACAATTTCCATTGTTTCAGCATCTGTATAACGAAGTCCGTCAACAAATTTTGATTCCTTACCAATTTTATCAAGCATTTTATTGATTTCTGGTCCACCACCATGAACAAGAACAACTTTAATACCAATTGTACTAAGAAGAACAATATCTTCCATAACAGCCTGTTTAAGTTCTTCGTTTAACATAGCGTTTCCACCATATTTAACAACAACAACCTTTCCACACCACTGTTTAAAATATGGAAGAGATTCTGAAAGAACCTGTGACCACTGTTCAGTTGTAAGATTTTCAGTATTTATGTTTTCCATTTCTTTACCTTTTCATTTTTATTATCGGCACAAATTTTAATTATGCAGATTTTATTTATTCTAAAATAACATAACCTATCTGCGAAACAATTACCTACCTGTAAAAATAAATGACTACCAGTCAGTCCGAGGCTGTCAAAACCGCTAGCTAGCGTCGCTACCCGCTGAGCTCGGCAAGGAAACTATCTTTCCGAGCTCAGAGTGTTTTTACCACCCTCTGCCTTCCTTCCCGTCATTTATTTTTACTTGCAAGCTATCTTCTTTATATTTTTTTATAATCAATTACCTGCACATACAGCTTTCCCCACAGTCCCGTTAGGGCGTTGCGTAGCTGCCATATCCTTTTCATTTAGATCCGTGTGCTTTCCTTTTGTATCGTTGAATGTTATGCATATAAAATGGGGCTTATGTTCTATAATCTCCATTAATCTTTACATGCCTAACATAGGAAATCCGTTAAAAATGAATGCACCGCATTCATTTAGGATTCTCCATCGTCCCGGCTCGCAGAAGCTACTGTGTTGCTTCTGCTTTATATCGAAAAGATTAATGGTGATTATGTTCGATAATCACCATTAATCTTAACATAATCATAAGTCAAATCGCATCCCCAGGCAGTTCCTTCGGCATTACCTTCACCACACTGAACAAGGATTTCTACGGCCTGTTCACTCATGATTTTCTTAGCAACATCTTCGTCAAAGTCTAGTGGAACACCATCTTTGTAAACCTGAAGTACATTTTCTCCGTGAACTTCAAAGTCGTCGTAGTTTTCAAAGTAGCGGTTTGAAGCAGATTTACTTGTAAACCAGATGCTTACTTTATCTGGATCGAATTCAATTCCGCTGTAGCCCATTGCACAAAGGAAGCGTCCAAAGTTTGCATCTGCACCAAACATTGCAGCCTTTACTAATGAAGAACAGATAATTTCTTTTGCCAATCCGCGGGCAGCTTCTACTGTTTTTGCACCTTTTACATTGCATTCAACAAGACGAGTTGCACCTTCACCGTCGGCAGCAATTTTCATTGCCATAACCTTGTTCATTTTATTCAAGGCAGCAAGGAAAATATCGTATTCAGGACCTTCAGAAGTAATTTCTTTATTTCCAGCCTTTCCGTTAGCCATAATTGTAAGAGTATCGTTTGTAGAAGTATCACCGTCTACAGAAACACAGTTGTAAGTTCCAAGGATTGATGATTTAAGAGCTTTTTCCAGCATTGCAGAAGAGATTGCACAGTCTGTTGTAATAAAGCTGAGCATAGTTCCCATGTTGATGTGAATCATGCCGGAACCTTTACACATTGTTCCCATTTTACAAAGCTTGCCGTCAATTTCGAACTGAACTGCACATTCTTTGTAATGGGTATCAGTTGTCATAATTGCAACACGAGCTTCTTCGTGACCTTTTTTAGAAAGACCAGCTTTAAGAGTTTCAATGTTATTTTCTACTTTTGTAACATCAAACTGAGCACCAATAACACCAGTTGAATAAACAATTACATCTTCAGTTTTAATACCAAGAGCATCAGCAGCAGCCTTTGCCATTCTTAATGCATTTTCTGCACCCTGAGCACCTGTACATGTATTTGCATTACCACTGATTTCAATTGCAGCCTGAGCTTTTCCATCAGCAATAAATTTCTTTGCAAGCTTTACACTTTCTGACTGAACCCGATTCTGAGTAAAAACACCTGCAGCGTTACATGGAACATCTGAATAAACAAGTGCTGTATCATTGATTTTTCGGCTGGCCTTAATACCAACTCTCATTCCGTTTGCAGTAAATCCTTCTGGTGCACAAACACCACCGTCAATAAACTTAATTTCACTCATAATCGCCTCGATGTATATTTATACAAAATATATGAATATTTATACAGAGTATATAACAATGATGAGTTTTGGGGAATAGGTTTTTAAAGGGTTACATAAGCGTTTTATGATTTTTTCAACATGATTAACGTCTCCGCCACATTCCAGAATTTGAGCTCCCAGATTTATGGCGCAAGACAATAATTTTTTTATCTTTGTAGTTTTCTGTCATATTCAGAACTGAGACTTATTTTGTAAAACTCCACATTGCTTTTGGCTGTTTTGGGTCTACACCTTCCAGTTTGAACAAATCTGGCAAGTTTACAAAAGTATATCCTTCTGCAAGTAATTCTGGAATTAATTTTTCGCAGGCTTCCAAAGTAGCTTTATTATCTTCCATAACATGAAGAAGATAAATAATTCCGTCTTTAGCTGCTTTCTTCATACGGTTATAACGTTCATCGGCACCAACTTCTGGAACCCAGTCTTCTACTCCGTGACCACAAATAAAAGGTGTTGGAATTGTTTCGTGCAGCAAATCATTTACATCAATAAATGGAGGACGGAAGAATGTTGGACGAACTCCAGTAATTTCTGTAATGGCATCGTCGCACTTCTTGTATTCTTCCATCATTTCTTCTTTTGTAAGCTTTGTCATAAAAGGATGCGTCCAGGTATGATTCTGAATATCACAGCCCATATTAAAGGCACGAAGAATTACTTTTTTATTTTCTTCTGTAATTTTATTTCCAATTAAAAAGAATGATGCAGGAACATTATATTTTTCAAGAATATTCAGCATATCATTCATTGTATTATCACCAGGCTGATTATTTGGACCATCATCAAAACTTAAACAAACATACTTTGCCATTTTTAATTCCTCTTAAAGACTTGTAGTTTCATCAATACCCATGGCAATATTCATACACTGAACAGCGGCACCTGAAGCACCCTTACCAAGGTTATCAAAACGAGTTGTAATCATTATGCGGTCATCATTACCGTAAACAAAGATTTCCATATTGTTTGTTCCGGCAAGAGTGTTGGCTGGAATGAACTGTTCTGGCAATGTTCCTTCGCCCATAAAACCTGCAACCTTTACAAAGTTTGTATTTGCGTAGTGGGCAGCAAACATTTCCCACACATCATGAGCTGTAACTTTTTTACCAAGAAGACGAGCATGTAAACCTACAGTAACTGTCATTCCCTGGAAATAATCACAAACATAAGGATTGAAAATTGGTTCAAAATCAAGACCAGAAATAATTTTAATTTCTGGAAGATGTTTATGAGACTGAGTTAGTGCATATAAACGAGGTGAATCAAGACCTGGATCACGGCCTTCTGCTTCGTACTGAGCAATAGCTTTTTTACCTGCTCCAGAATAACCGCTTACTGCGTGAATCACTACAGGATAATCCTTTGGCATAATTCCAGATTTAACCAGTGGATAAAGAATTGCAATTGAACCAGAAGCATAGCAGCCAGGAACAGCAATTCTGTTGGAAGTCTGGATTTTTTCGCGGAAAGATTTATCCAGTTCTGGGAAACCATAAGCCCAGGCAGGATTTGTTCTATGTGCGGTTGAAGCATCAATAATTTTAGTATTTGGATTTGTGCAAAGCTCAGCTGATTCAATTGCTGCAGCATCAGGTAAACAAAGGAATGTGAAATCTGATGCATTAATCATCTTAGCTTTTTCTACAGGATCCTTACGCTTTTCGTCATCAATTGTAAGAATTTCAATATCATTGCGTTTAGCAAAACGTTCAAAAATTTTAAGGCCAGTTGTGCCTTCTTTTCCATCAATAAATACTTTGTAAGCCATAATGGCATTATAGTAGGAAAAGAGAGATGTGAGAAGATAGAAAAAATCCCTGGAGAACCGTCCCCTTGGTTCCAGTCTGAGCCTGGAGGAGCCTGGAGAACCGTCCCCCTGGCTCCACATGCCCAGATTCCACAGAGGTCTGTCCCTCATTTTCTCCCCATATTACAGAAGCCTGTTTTTCGCTATAATAAGATTATGATTGAAAGAAGTCAGGTTGAGTTATTAGCTCCTGCTGGAGATGAAGAATGTTTTAAGGCTGCTATTGCGGCTGGTGCTGATGCTGTTTATTTTGGAATGGAACAGTTTAGCGCCAGAACAAGAGCTAAAAATATTACAGTAAATCAAGCTAAATATCTTATACCTCTGGCTCATAAAAATAACTGCAGAGCATATCTTACCTTGAATACCTTAATCAAAGATGATGAAATGCAGGCTGCAGTGGCTCTTGTAAAAAGTGCGCTTATCTGCGGTATTGATGCGGTAATTGTACAGGATTTAGGTGTTTTAAAAGTTCTTCATACCTGTTTTCCACAACTGGAACTTCACGCTTCAACTCAAATGACAACTCACAACAGTTCTCAATGTGAATATCTTTCAAGTCTGGGCGTATCTCAAATTAATTTAAGCCGGGAACTTTCCCTTGACGAAATCAACACTCTTACTTCCCTGCTTCATTCAAAAAACATTGTGCCGGAAATATTTGTGCAGGGAGCTTTTTGTATTTCATATTCAGGACAATGTTATCTTTCTGGACATCTTTATGGAGAAGCTGGAAACCGTGGTTCATGTGTCCAACCCTGTCGTAGAAGCTGGTGCCCACAAAACAACATTGAAGCCAAAGACTACAAAGCTTTATTCCATTTAAAGGATAATTCGGCATATCCTCTGGCAGACAAACTTATTCAAAAAAATGTACCGCTCAGTTTAAAAATTGAAGGACGAATTAAAAATGCTGAATATGTCTGGGCTGTAACCAGTGCCTGGCGGGAACAGATAGATTTGGTTCTTAAGGAAAAAGGAATCTTAAAATCATCACCAAAATTAACAGGCGCAATCAATCGTGACTATACCTGCGGATATCTGGATGGAACTATAAACAGTCAGATGTTCTCCAGCGGAGCAAAAGATCTTTCTCTTATAAAAGCTGGAACCGTAAAAAATTATATTGCCTCTGAAAAAACTCTAATACTTCACAAGGATGATGGAAAGCTGAACAAAGGGGACAGACTTACAATTAAAACTGGTTCCGATCAGTTTATCTGTACTGCAAAGGTTATAGATAAAAATTCAAGCGGCTATCAAATACAGATTACAAACAAGCTTACAAAGAAAATCTTAAACGGACAGATAATCTACAAATCCTCTTCTGTAATTACACCTGAGGAACTTTCAAAAATCCTTAATCAGGTATGCCCGGAAAAAAATACAAAATCAGATTGCTGTATAAATGATGATAAACAGTACAAAGTTGATATTCTGGTAAACGCTGCAGAAAATCAGCAGCTTAAAGTTACCTACACAAGCGAAAACCAGCTGGTAACCGTAAACTCAGAACAGACTTTAGTAAAAGCTCAGAATGCAGGTCTGACTTCTGAAACTTTGGAACAAAAGCTTACAAAGCTGGGAGGAACCTGTTTTACCACAAATAATTTCCACATTGAAAAACTGGACCCGGGTCTGTTCATTTCTCTCAGCGAATTGAATAATCTGCGCCGCAAGGCAGTTGAATTACTGGAAAAAAAGATAAAAGAAAATCCATCCCATAAACAAATGGATGAAACCGATTATTCAACTGAACTTAAACTTCCACAAAACAAAAGTACAAAAACTCATAATTCAAAAGAAGCTTATTTAATAGATGATTACAAAAAATTGAATCAGCTGCTGCTTGAAAAAAAGACTATAAACGAAGATTACAAAATCATTTATGAATTACCATCAGCAGTCAATATTATAGATAAAGACCTTTTTGATTTATTGAATAAAAATCCAGAAGTTACTTTGTATTTTAACAGTATTTTGATGCAGAATGATTTAGAAGCCTCTTTAAACTTTGTAAAAAAACTTACTGACTTTTCGGAACGGGAAATTCTTTGTGACAACACAGGTCTTGCATTTGAATTAAAAAAATCAGGCTGCAGAATTATTCTTGGACCAAACTGCAATATTTATAACAGCTGGAATCTTCTGGAATATAAAGAAAGTCTGGAGCCATCAGGTATAATTCCATCTATAGAATTGGATTTGTCATCCATAGAAAAACTAAGCATTCCTGAAAATGTGGAACTCTGGTATCCCAAAAAAATCCGTACCATGTTGATGCAAAGCCGTCAGTGTCTTGTTAGAAACGGCTCAGGCTGTACAAAAGGTCGAGTAGACAGAAACTGTATTGAATGCTGTTCAAAAAAACTGGAGTTTTGTGGAACTCAAAATGAGAAAATTCTTGCTGTAAAACGAAAGGGATTTTATTCAGCCTTGTATACTGCAGAACTTCAAAATTATGTTTATCCCAAAAGCTTTGCCGAAAAAGTTTCTGTATGGATTATTGATAAGCGAGGATTTTAAAACTCTGGAGTTTAATTATTAACTGAACAGTTTTTCCGCATAGTAAACACTCTGCATTGCATCCTTACCGTAGAAATCTGCACCAATCATATCGGCATATTCCTGAGTAAGAACGGCGCCTCCAACCATAATCTTGCACCATGGAGCTTCTTTACGCAGCTGCTTAATAGTCTCTTCCATACTTACAACTGTTGTTGTCATAAGTGCACTAAGACCTACCAGAGGAGCTTTTGTCTCTTTCACTTTTTCCACAATAGCTTCTGGTGGCACATCTTTTCCTAAATCAATTACATTGTAACTGTAATTTTCCAGAAGAACTTTAAGTATGTTTTTTCCAATATCGTGAATGTCGCCTTTAACTGTGGCAACAATTATTGTTCCTTTCTTTTCTGGGCTTATGCCTTTTTTCTGAACTTCTTCCTTAATTGCGGCAAAACCGTTAGAAGCGGCATCGGCACTCATTAAAAGCTGAGGCAGGAAGATTGTTCCTTTTTCAAAGCCCTTACCTACTTCGTTCAAAGCAGGAACTAAGTCGTCATTAATAATTGCCATTGGAGCTTTTGATTCCAAAGCTTTTAATGTTGCTTTATAAGCTTTATCTTTAAGCCCCTTAATGATGCACTGCTTAAGATCCATTTCAGGTGCAGCGGCGGTGGCAGGTGGAGTACTTCCGGTGGCAGGGGAAGCAGCTGCAGAAGTTACGGTGCCATTTCCGGCTGAGGCAGAAGTTACAACTGTTTGTACAGGTGCAGCCACTGCGTAACGGGCACAGTAATCCATGCACTGGTCGTCATAACCGGCCAGTACACAATAGGTGTCGTAGGCGGCACGCATTGAAGCAGAGTTAGGATTTATGATTCCTGAACTTAATCCCGCCTGCATTGCAAGAGTAAAAAATGCAGAGTTTACAAGTTCACGCTGAGGAAGCCCAAAGGAAATATTTGAAACTCCAAGAACTGTACGGCCACCCTGAGCCTTAATTCCTTTTACAGCACCAAGAGTAATGTTTGCAGAATTTGTATCTGTACTCATGGTCATAGTAAGAGCATCAATTACAATATCCTTTCTTTTAATTCCGTAACTTTCGGCAGTTTTGTAGATTTTTTCTGCAATTGCCAGACGGCCTTCTGTAGAGTTTGGAATACCATCTTCATCAAGACAAAGACCTACTACAGTTCCTCCATATTTCTGAACCAAAGGGAAAATCTGATTCATAACTTCTGTTTTTCCATTTACAGAGTTAATCATTGGTTTTCCGTTATAAATTCGCATTGCAGTTTCCATTGCAATAGGATCTGTTGTATCAATCTGAAGTGGCAGTGGCAAAATTGACTGAAGCTCAGAAACTGTGTTTTTCATCATTGCAACTTCATCAATTTCTGGAAGCCCTACATTTACATCAAGAATATGGGCACCTGAATCTGACTGCTTAACCGCTTCATCCAAAATATAAGCCATGTTGTTATCTCGCAAAGCCTGTTTGAATTTTGATTTACCAGTTGGATTGATTCTTTCACCTATAATTACAGGTCTGTCCCCAAGAGTTACATAATTTGAATATGAAGTAACGGCACAGATATCTTTTTCTTCTAAAGGCTTAACAGGAATGTTCTTACATTTTTCATAAAGGGCTTTAATATGGAACGGAGTTGTACCGCAGCAGCCACCAACAATCCATGCACCAGCTGCAACCATTTCTGCCATTTTTTCAGCAAACTGATTTGGACCAATATCGTAAACTGTTTTTCCGCCAACACTTTTTGGAAGTCCTGCATTTGGTTTTAGAACTAAAGGAGATGAAGAAACCTTTGTAAGTATATTAAACATTTCTTCCATCTGATAAGGGCCAAGGCCACAGTTCATACCAAAGGCATCTACCCGAAGACCTTCCATAACCGCAGCCATAATTTCAGGACTGGCACCAGTAAGCATTTTTCCGTTTTCGCCAAAGGCAGCAGTTGCAATAATTGGCAAATCAGAATTTTCTTTTGCAGCTAAAACCGCAGCTTTCATTTCATAGATATCGCTCATGGTTTCAATTGCAATTAAATCTGCACCAGCTTTTACTCCGGCACGCACTTCCTCTGCAAAAACAGAAACTGCTTCTTCAAAATCAAGAGTTCCCATTGGCTTAAGAAGTTTACCAGTGGGACCAATATCCAAAGCTACATAGGCCTGTTTACCAGAATCTTTTACAGCCCTCCGGGCATTTCTAATTCCAGCAACAATAATTTCTTCTACATTATCAAATTTAAAACTGTTGGCACCAAAAGTGTTTGAATAGATAATATCGGTTCCAGCTTCAAGGTAAGCTTTATGAATCTGGTAAACAGGCTCAGGATTATAAAGATTCCACAATTCAGGAAGTTCACCGGCTTTTAAACCTTTTTCCTGCAAAAGAGACCCCATACCTCCATCCAAAAATAAAACCCGTTTTCCTAATTCATCACGAAATGCCATAAATGTTTCCTATTTATATTTTGCTCACACCAATAAATGCAGTAACCGATTTTTCCGGAATCATTAAGTTACCATCTGAAAGGCTAAGTCCTACAGTTTTATCCGCATTCAAGGCTTGCAAAAAATCTTTTTGTATTGTTATAGATAAATCTCCGTAACCAGGACTGAATCTTGGTTTACAGTTTTTACCTTCAGCTTCCATATTTTTTTGTATCTGATTATTTATACTGTCGCAGTAAGCTTCGATTGCAGTAATGGCAACAGCATTAAAAACAACTGCTCTTGTAAGATTAATTTTCTGATAACGCTTTACAAGCATATCAATTTTTGGACCAAGAGTTGCTGCAAACATTACAGTTTCTGAACAACCTTCATGATTTTTTGCCAGATCTTTACTTGTAAAGGAAAGAGTTCCTGCTGTAATATTTCCACCTTCCACAGCCGTATAAGGAACTCTATCTGTTACAAACCGAGCTTCAATATTTTCCCGAACTTCCTTCTCACAATCAGCAAGTAAAGCCAAAAGTTCAGAATCAGCATTCTGTTCTTTCATGCCCATGTAGTAAAGAGTTTCTTTGACTGGTAAAGGTAAATCAAAAGACATGGAATTAGTATACTAAATTGATAGGTAAAAAAAAAGATATGTTTAAAATATACATTACTTTTCGTAAAAGCACTGTGTATATCAATTTTTCTTTGTTTTAAATTAAACCTAGGATTAAAATAAAAAGTATAAACACTTCCTTCGGTAAAAGCACTATCGTTTCAGAAGGTACGAAAAGTGCCAGCCGAGTGTTTATACTTTCCTACCCTAAACTTCTGCGCTTTCTGCAAAGAAAAGACTCATTCCTTCCTGTGGGAACTTTTCTTTTATTGCATTAAAGATGGCCTTAATTTTTTTTGCACCCTCCAGATCAACATAACAGAAAAGTACAAAGTTCATTTCAGGCCAGACAGTATCACCTAATTTTTTTGCTTTACCACCACGGCCCTGTGCATCAGGAAGAACAGTATACTGAATTCCTTCAATTTCCTGTTCCAGAAGTTCAATAATATCATCCTGTACAGACTGATTAGAAATAATTTCTGCTCTATAAGTTTTTGTATTCATATTAAACTCCAAACATGATGTTATTCATTATCATCATAAACAACCTTGATTAAAGACTTTTTCTTATCTTTTTCTTTCATAACAAGGCTATAAATAACAGGAATAATTAACAAAGTAACAAATGTACTTGAAAGCAAACCACCAACAACCGCAACTGCAATTGGCTGAACCATAGCAGCCTGTCCACCTGTTGCAAAACACATTGGAAGCATACCAAGAATAGTTGTAAGAGTTGTCATTAATACTGGACGGAAACGGCTTTTACCAGCTTCATAACAAGCATCCATTAATGGAACGCCACGACCAATTAATAGGTTTGTATAGTCTACAAGAATAATACCGTTATTAACAACAATACCTACCAGCATAATAATACCAACCATAGACATGATAGAAATTGCCTGTCCAATAATCTTATAAATGAAAACAACACCTATGATTAAGAATGGCATTGTTGCAAGGTTGATTAATGGAGCTTTAAAGCTTTCGTATGTTGCGGCCATTACACCAAATACAAGTAAAACAGCCATTCCAATAATCTTAAGATAGAAAAGCATCTGAGACATTGTTTCGCCCCATGAACCTTCATAGCTTACAGCTACTGTATCTGGAATAACAAACATTTCATTGACTTTGTCTTTAATCTTCTGTTCAACAACATTTGCATTTTCATTTGAAAGAATTCCTGCCTGAACATGAATAATACGGTTTTGATTTTCTCGTCTGATTGAAACTGGTCCAAAACCTTTTTTAAAGCTGGCAAAGTTAGAAACTGCAACCATGCCACTTGTACCACGAACATAAATCTGATCAAGATCATCAATTGTTTTTCTGTCTTTTGGAGAATATGCCACAACTACACTGTAATCTTTACCATTTGTTCTGTAAGTACATGCAGTTGTACCGTTAATAGCATAGTTAACTTCTCTGGCAACAGTAGTAATATCAACACCAAATGCATAAGCTCGTTCACGGTCAATAACAAGTTCAACCTGAGGAAGACCTTTATCCATATCAACCTGAGGCTCTCCACAGTCATCAACAGCTTCAATAGCCTGCATAAGCATATCTGCAACATTAAGTGCCGCATTTGTATCATCAGAACGAATAACAATATCAATATCAGCACCTGTCATCTGGCTGCGCATGCCCCAGCCAAAATTGAAATTAACACCAGGGAACTCATCAAAATGGGCACGAAGCTTTTGCTGCATTACCTGTGTACTATCAATCTGTTTTGCTGTTTCTGGTAAAGTAATTTCCAGGGAACCCTTATTTGTTCCTGCATTGCGTCCACCACCACCAATATTGGTAGTAATATTTTTATATCCTTTGATTTCATCTGTAGCGTATTTTTCAAAGGCCTTCATTACTTTTTCGGTTTCTTCAAAAGTAGTACCAATAGGAAGATTAACATTTAATGTTACTGAAGGATCATTTCCCATTGGCATCATGTTAATCTGCATTGTCTTAATCATGCCAAGAGAAATTGCAAGAATACATACTGAAATTACAATTGTAACAAGTCTGTTATTTAAACAAAGCTTAAGAAGCTTTCCATATGCATTAGTTATTAAATTAATAACTTTTGTAAATCCTGTGTAAATAACTTTTAGAACTGGGTTTTCTACAGGCTTTTCTACCCTATTTGTTAATGGAAGGAATTTTCCAGCCAGTACAGGTACAAGGAAGATAGCAATAAGTAATGACGAAACAAGGGCAATTACAATTGTAAAAATAATACCTTTAAACATCTGTCCCATAAATCCTAATTCTTTAATAAAAAACAGGAATGGAACAAATACACAGATTGTTGTAAGGTTACCAGAAATTACAGACATAAGCATTTCCTGGCTACCAAGAATTGCGGCAACTTTAGGTCTGGCACCTCGCTGCCTGTAAGTATAAATGTTATCAATCATTACGATTGAGGCATCTACAACCATACCAAGTCCAAGAATCAAACCTGTAAGGGTAAGCATGTTTAATGTAATTCCAAACATACTCATAGCAAACAAAGTGATGATCATGGAAAGAGGAATTGAAATACCAATAATAACTGTAGATTTGAAACTCTGCAGGAAGATCCACAAAATAACTACAGAAAGAATCAAACCTTCCAGCAATGATTTTACAAGAATGTTAATAGTTTCACGAATTGCTTCTGAATCATCAGAGATAATTTCTAGAGTAATATCTGATGGGACTGTTTGCTTAAGCTGTTCCAATTTTTTGTAAACATTATTTGCAACAGTTACAGAGTTTGAACCAGACTGTTTTGTAATACTAATGTAAACACCCTTTTCACCATTAATATATGATTCTCGAGTAACATCGGCATAGCCCATATAAGCACGGCCAATATCACAAAGGCGCACATTGTAACCATTGATAGTTGAAATTACAGTATTATTAATTTCATCAATACTTGTATACTGACCAGTTGTTCTTACAATATAGTTTTTTGTACCTTCCTGAATTTTACCGCCACCTAATTCCAGGTTCTGTTTGCTAAGGGCAGCAACAACAACAGGAATTGTATAACCATAAGCAGCAAGTCTGTTCTGGTCCAGTTCAACATTTATCTGGGCAGTACGACCACCATTTACACTGGCTTCGGCAACTCCATCAGCCTGTTCAAGAATAGCAGTCATCTGATTTTCTGCAATCTGTTTAATATCATCTACAGAACGGTTACCGCGAACCAAAATACGCATAATAGGGGCGGAACTACTGTTAAAACGGAAAATTGTTGGTGTACCGGCATTATCAGGCAAAGCACGATTTACACGCTCCAATTTATCTCTAATATCAGAGATAACTGCATTCATATCTGTTCCATAGTCAAATTCCAGCTGAACGGTTGAGGAACCTTCATTGGAAGTTGAAGTCATCTGTTTAAGACCATTAACGCTGGAAACTACACTTTCAATTGGTTTAGTAATTGTTGATTCTACAGACTCAGGTCCAGCATTTGGATAAGTAGTCATAATCATGACTGTTGGATTTTCTGTTTCAGGGAACAAAGCTACAGCAATTTTACTGTATGTAAAAATTCCCAGAAATCCAAGCAAAGTAAAAACAATAAGAATAAGGACCGGATGGTCCATAGTTTTTCTAGAAATACTCATTATTTTTCCTCTTTAATTTCAGTTGAGGCTTCAGCTGCCTTACCAATATCCTTAATCTTACTTCCGTTAGCTAAAGTAAGCATACCTTCTATTACAACAGTTTCACCTACTCCAACACCATCAAGAATCTGATATTTACCATCTACGTTTTTACCAAGAGTTACCTTGCGTTTAGAAACTGTTTCGCCATCTTCATTTACAACATACAGATAGTATTCATCATTATTATTAACAAGTGCATCCTGTGAAATTGTAATTTCACCTGCATATTCATTTGTGAACAATTTTACTTTTGCAAACATACCAGAGTTTACACGACTGTCAGTTTTATCAAAATTCAAAATGATTTCTTTTGTTCTGGTAGCAGGATCTACAACTGGGGAAATACGAACAACATGTGCATTGAAAACAACTTCAGGGTAAGCTTCAAGTGAAATTTCTGCCTTCTGACCAATTTTCAAATCTGCAACAAATCGTTCTGGGATTTTTGCATTAATCTGAAGATTATCAATATCTCCTATTTTTGTAACAACAGAACTTACATTCACTTTCTGTCCTGTTTTTACAGGAGAAGAAATAATACTTCCATCAATTGGAGCAACAACAGGGCTCTTTACATAATATGAACCTGCATCCGATGGATCAACGTAAGCAATAACATCACCTTTTTTTACAGGAGAACCAAGCGAAACTTTCATCTCTACAACAGTTCCACCAATTGCCGGGAAAACTTCAATTGCAGTCTGAGTCTGGATTTCACCGTTAGTAAATACATAATCCTTTAATGTATAAGGAACAGCATCTATTGTTCTTACAGTAGTTACAGTAGCACCGCCACCAAAACCGCCCCTGCCACCAAAACCGCCTTTCTTTTTCTTAGAAAATTTAAATCCAATAAGACACAAAACAGTAAATGAAATAGCTGCAACTACAATAATTGCTGTAACAACTTTCTTATTCATCTTCTTAATTTCACTCATTTTATATTCTCCAGTTTATTTAGTTCCAAGAGTTCCAAAAGGGATTCCCAGAGTATTTTCAAGATCAAGTACAGCAGATATTAAAGTAAACTTCTGCTGCATAAGATTAATTTTTGCGCTCATTAAAGAATCAGCTGCATTCTGCAATGTAAGTAAATCTCGCGAACCATGGTTATATGCATTTAATGTCATATCATAAGTTTTTTGAGCAAGTTCCACATTCTTTATTCTTAAGTCCAGCTGAGACTGTGCCTGCATGATTGATTTAGCACTGTTCAGAATAGAAATTTCTGCAGTAGTTTTCTGATTTTCCAGCTGAAGCTGTAAATCCTTAAGAGTAGCTTTCTGTGCAGCAACACTTAAAGCACCAGTTGACCATGGAAGATATCCATCCAGAGGAATAGAAACTGAAACACCTAAAGCGTTACCAGTTGTAGACCAGCTTCTGTCACCGATCCCCATTATAGGAAGCGAATTCTGTTTTCCATAACTGTAAGACAAACTGATGCTTGGTCCCCATGCTGTAAAACGAGTAGCAAGCAGCTGATTTTTTGCAGAATCAATCTGAGCCTGAATTGCTTTTACAGATGGAATTTCATCAATTGCAGTATCAATGGTTATTTCTTCTATAAAATCGTAATCTTCCAGATTTCCACTAAGTTCAATTTCTACATTCTGGGCAATTCCTAAAGTCTGTTTAAAACTTGCAATGGAATTGTCATAAGAAATCTGTGCAGATTCAAAAGTTGGAATCATACTTTCGTAGTTGTATTGAGAAGAAAATAAATCCAGTTCAGAAAGCTGACCTCGATTGTATTTATCTTTGTTCAAATTATACCGCTGCTTTGCAGTATCCATATTTCGCTGAAGCAGATTCAAATATTCTTTAGTATATAAAAGATTATAGAATAATTTGCGAACATTAAGTTCAACAGTGCGAACAGCAGCTTCGTAATTTAAAATCCCCTGCTCATAATTCATTTTGGCACCACGAATTGATGTATACAAAGACGGTGTAAGATTCATAGAAAGTGAAACGCTGGCACCCATTGTCCATTTATCAGTATTATCAAATGGAAGAGAATATGAACCAGAAGCTCTGATTGAAGGACTTACAGAATTCCAGGAAAAATCGCTCCGTTTCTTAGACAAATCTACACTGATTTTCTGTCTCTGCAACGAAATATTATTATCTGCAGCAAGCATAACCGCATCATCTACAGTCAAAACGCGGTTAGACAACTTTTCGCTCTGGGCAAAAAACGATGTTACCAAAATAAAATAAGCAACTAGAAATGTTACAATTTTCTTCATACTAACCTTCTTAAATCTGTACTTTATTAAAAATATATAAAATCTACATGTATAATTATATAGAAAATAAAAAAAAAATCTGATAACAATCCATTATATAAGCCTAAATATTCAATAAATAATTGTTATTTTACATAGAAACAATATAATATTGATATAATATAAAAGTGTGGGGAGGTAATAAAAAATGGCTAATGAATACACATTTAAAGCATCAATGGAAGATCCAAATGCCCTTATTACTGAATTTTTCGATATAAATCAGAATTACTCCCAGGAAGACCAGAATTCAATTCTTAAGGCATGGAATTTTCTTCTGGAAAAAACAAATGGCTTAAGACGAGATTGTGGCAAACCATATTACATGCACCCCCTCAGAGTAGCCACACTCCTTGCCCAAAACAATCTTGATGCTCACACAGTGGTTTCTGCTCTGCTACACCCAGTTCATAAATTCGAAGTAACTCCAGATATTATTAAAACAGAGTTTGGCGAAACAGTTGCAAATATTCTTATTACAACAAATAAAATAATCTCGCTGCCAATGAATTCAAAAACAATCCATCAGGCAGATGCTATTCGTAAAATGCTGTTTGCCATGTGCGATGACGCCCGTGTAATTTTGCTTACACTTTATGACCGCCTGGACCGAATCCGCAACATTTCCAGCCTGGCCCCAGAACAGCAACGGGCCCTTGCAGAAGCAGTTCTAGAAGTCTGGGCTCCACTTGCCGACCGCCTTGGAATGCAGAAAGAAAAAAATGAATTCGAAGATTTAAGTTTACGCTACACCAATCCCGATGCATACCTGCAGATAGAAAAGATTATCGCACAATCCCAGGAAGAACGGGCAGCCTATCTTGAAAAAGCAGTAAACAGTATTTATAAATCAGCAGAAAGAACGGGCATCTCAGTAACCATTACAAGCCGCGCAAAGCACTATTATTCAATCTATCAGAAAATGCGCAGACGCAATAAAGAAGCCAGCGAGCTTTTTGATCTGCTTGCCCTGCGTATTTTGTGCAACAGTTCTGCAGAATGTTACATGCTGGTTGGAATCGTACACGGTCTGTGGAAACCTTTAGACGGCCGCTTCAAAGATTATATCGCCATGCCAAAATCCAACGGTTACCAGTCCCTGCACACCACCGTAATGTGCGAAGGCAAACCTCTGGAAATCCAGATCCGCACCTACGACATGCACAATATGGCTGAGCACGGTATTGCATCCCACTGGTTGTACAAAAAAGGCACAAACCACGACCTGGTAGAAGCCGACAAGCTGGATATTTTCAACAAACTGCAGCAGTTCAGGCAGCTTAGCATTACAGACGAAGCTACCTTCCACACCCTTAAAAACGAATTGCTTGGGGACGAAATTTATGTATTCACACCTAGAGGCGATGTAAAAAAACTGCCAGCCGGCGCCACCGCCATAGACTTTGCATACTCAATACACTCAGCAATCGGCGAAAAAATTATTGCCGCCAAAGCCGATGGAAAAATCATTCCATTAACAAAGGCATTGGAAAACACACAGATTATAGAAATCATCACAAACCCACAGGCTCACCCAACCGAAGCCCAGCTCAAAATCGTTCGCACTTCAAAGGCACACCAGAAGATTCACTCCTGGCTTATGGCCAACGACCCAACCTTTAGCGAACGCCTGGATGCCGAAAAAGCAAAAGAAGCCGAGCAACTGCAGGAACCAGCGCCAAAAATCCGCAAACAGCGCCCAAAACGAGGGGACGGACCTAAAGAAGCCGCTCAGCTCCAAAAGCCCCGCAAAGTTCTCATCCAGGGCGACAAAAATGTTATGTATGTTCTAGCCCAGTGCTGCAAACCAGTGTACCCAAATCTTATTTGCGGTTATGTTACCCGCAGCAAAGGCGTTTCCATACATCGAGCCGACTGCTTAATTTACCAGCGCATACCCAACAAGGATGAGCGCAGTGTCCAGGTCCAGTGGGACAATGAAGACTAATTTTCCCAGATCAAAGCAGCCATTTTTTCATTCTCACAAAAGCATTCAGGCCGCCCAGCCTTCCAACTCGCCTTCCGCTGTTCCCTAACGGTCAGCCTCCTCGTTCGGCCCCGCCCTGCGGCCAGTGCCTCCCTGCGGTGGCCGCCTTCGGCGCAGCTCCACGCTCGGGCCTACTCCCGCAAACAAGCAACTACATTTTTTTTGCCTGAATGTCCGCACCCGGCAGGAATTTTACTGGGAACATTTTGGCATGCTGGACGACACTGATTATCTTAAGACAGCTCCATTCCTAAACTCCACCTGGTGTTAAAACAAAAAAGACTGCTATATAAGCAGCCTCTTTACATTAGCCCCGACGGGAGTCGAACCCGTCTCTCCGCCTTGAGAGGGCGATGAACTAAACCGATATT
>JAEDFM010000034.1 GCA_016292805.1 Treponema sp.
ATTTCAGTCAATACACAGATTTATATGACAAATTGATTCCACAGAATCATCTGTAACGTACTGGGTTACGATATTTCAATGGGTAATTGTCTTATATTCTGGAAATTGGTATTTTGATACGTTTGTATTGTCTTCAAGTAATGCTTCTACAGATACCCCTAAGGCTTTAGCATTTTTTACGGCATTTTCAACTCCATTTTTGATATAAAGTTTAAGCCAGACTTGTATTATGAAGGTAAAGATTCTTTAGATGTTTTGATGGTGATGAATTTTCCAATTGAATTTAATTATATAAAAGATAATGAGCATTTAATGATGAAGTTTGAAATGCAAGATATTTTTCTTAAGAAGGTGAATGAGGTAAAATAAATTGCTTTACAAACATAATAAATTGCTTTACATTGTATATAGGAAGTGATTTTATGGCACAGTCTATGATTAATATTAGAATGGATACAGACGAAAAAAACTCTTTTGAAGATGTATGCGATCAGCTTGGTATAACTATTACAGCTGCATTTAAAATGTTTGCAAAAAAAGTTATTCGCGAGCGCAGAATTCCTTTCGACCTTTCTCTTGATCCATTTTACAATGACACAAACCTTCATTATCTAGAAAAAATTACTGGCGAAATTGACAGCGGAAAAGCACAGCTTTCAGAACATAAACTTACAGAGGAGTAGTCTGTGAAGATTTTGTGGCATGAAAATGCTTGGGATGATTATTGTGCCTGGCAAACAGAAGATAAGTAAATTAGCATACTTCGCAGTTATCAGCTTTGTTTGTAGTAACAGGCTTGCCGGCTGCAGTTGCCTTCTGCAAAAATTCTAACTAAATCTGCGAGGTCACTGAAAAAGTCTGTTAAAGACTTAATTTACAAACACCACTTGAATAAATTAAAGTTTATTCAAGTGGTGTTTTTTTTATGCTCAAGTCACAGCAAGAATTAAATTTCAGTCAATACACAGATTTATATGACAAATTGTATGTTTTGTTCAAAATGTGAAAATGAGGTAAATGAAGGTGCTGTTTTTTGTCCAAAGAGTGGTGAAAAGTTGATAAATGAGAATTATCAACAAAAAAAGGATTCGACAGAAACTGAAGCCATTACCAGTTTTATTTTGTGACTTGTGAGTATTGCCTTTTGGGTCACTATAATTATTCCAATATCAGGAATCTATTTTGGTAATAAAGGCAAGAATCCTGCAACAGTTCGAGTAGATATTGCGTTAGCATATAATTTTGATGACATAGAATATGAATCTTGTTTTAAGACGATAAAGTAATTATTGATTTATTGTATTAATATTTCATTTTAGTAAAAACATCTGATATATTAAAATATTTATGGTATAATAATCCCGAAGGAGATTATGTCTATGAAATATCCTTTTATGACAATGCCAGATGAAACAGAAATTACTCATTCAAGCATCTTCGAAGAAAATGGAGTAGAAAAAATTCGTGTTTATATAGAGCGACCTGTTGAAGGCGGCTTCATTGACGCAACTTGTATCCTTCCTGATTATTCCTGGCAGAATAATGGTTTTTCTGATGCAGAAATAAAAGAGTTTCAGGATATTTTAGAAAAGGGGTCTCATGTAATTTATAAATTCGCCCGTCAAGGTGGTTTTGGAAATGCCGCAAATTTTTAGTATTGGTTCTTATGTGGTATATTTCTGGTCTGATGAAGGAGAGCCAAAAGAACCTGTGCATGTTCATGTAGCTCATGGACGACCCCAGAAAAATGGGACAAAAATCTGGATTACAAAATCAATGCATTGTATTGTTGCTCATAATAAGTCTAAAATTCCTATGCACATACTTAATGATATTATGTCTGTAATTGAAGTTCGGGCTATGTATATTTGCTCTGAATGGAAAAAGCATTTTGAAGAGATTTCTTATTATTGTTAGAATTTTAATATAGCAAATAGCGAAGCAATTTACCTTTAAAAAAGCAGGCGTTGCGGGCGGCGTTTGAGCCCGCTAGAAGGGGTAGCGGACAAGCAACAAAGCGGAGCAAATCGACACTGCTTGCAGGGGCGATTTGTGTAGCGACTTGCCTGGGAGCGAGGGGAAGGCCTTCCCCTCCTTCATAAAAATCAACAACACTGTTCCACAGGATATCTATGATGAAGACATCAAGGGTAAGCACGGAACATACACAATCAAAGATACATTCATGGGCTTCCACTGCGGTGTATTCGCTATTCCTAAAGGTGGTAGAGCTAAAAATTGCTTCCGCAATTTTATAAACGCTCTGCTATGGAACATCGGCCACCAGCGGCCTTACACAGGGCCGATTCTAACGCCACTGGCTCATCGAAAAAGGCATCCCTCACCACGGTGCCGTTGTATTCGGCCACTTTGGAAAAGCACTCTACGAAGTATTTAAGTACATTGGCGTAGACGTAAGCGAGATTGGATATAACCAGCCTAAGGGAGTACGTTACCCAACTGAAAATCCAGTTCTGATATTCAGAAGGTCTTTTTTTATCTCCACACACATTTCAAAATATGCTAAACTACCATGTAAAGAGGTAAATATGAGTATTAGCGAATCAACTGAAATGTACCTTGAAACAATTCTTGTTCTTTCTAAAAAAGGAATTGTGCGTTCCATTGACATTGCCAACGAAATGAATTTTTCTCGTCCTACAATCAGTGTTACTGTTCATAATCTTGAAAAAGATGGTTTTATAAAGATTGCAGAAGACGGTTCTATTACCCTTGAAGAAAAAGGATTGCAAATTGCAAAAACAATTTATGAGCGTCACACTACTCTTTCTGCACTTCTTGAAAAAATTGGAGTACCTGCAGATATAGCAGCTAAAGATGCCTGTAAAATTGAACACGACATCAGCCCTGAAACCTTTGACTGTATTAAAAAAATAATAAAAAATAATAAGGACTTGCGTTAATGAAAAAGATTTATGGAATTATTGCTTCATTAGTTTTTCTCTGCTCTGTATGTACAGCACAGGAAAACACAAAAAAGTTCAACTTACTTGGTAACGGAGAAACTTTTCATCTTTCACTTTTTACTGATGGAATTATTTTGGGTGGCGGTACTGCACTTGTAGGGACAGACCTTCTTTGTAAAAAAGTTTTAAAAGTAAACAGAATTACTGTTCCTTCATTACCTCTTAACAAAGACTCAGTACCGGCCATCGATCAGCCTTTTATGAACCCTTATTCAAAACCACTGGATCTAACTGCCACAGGAATTGAGTGTGCTCTTTTTGCCACTCCTCTCCTTTTTATTCCTCAGGGAAGCAGCGAATGGTTTACCATTGGCACAATGTATGTGGAAACTCTTATGTGGGCTTACGGACTTAAGGAAATGGGTAAAATCTGTGTTAACAGAGCTCGTCCTTATATGTATTTTAATGACCCACCACAAAAATATATAGATAATTATGATTGGGCAAATTCTTTCCCATCAGGACATTCAGCGTTCAGCTTTGCTGCAGCCAGCTTTACAAGCTATGTTTTCAGCAAATATTATCCAGATTCAAAATGGAAGTGGGTTGTTACAGGTGGATGCTATTCTCTTGCAGCTTCTGTAGGCTGCTTAAGAATGCTTAGCGGTAATCACTTTTTTACAGATGTTTGTACAGGAGCACTTATTGGAACTGCCTGCGGTGTTTTAATTCCATGGTTACATACTATTGGACCAAAAAATCCATCAGACAACGTTCAGATTTCGGCAACTCCTGCAAACCTGAACGTGTTGATTAAATTCTAACGCAGTATAGCTTCGGTTTCTTCTTCGCATTCCGGAGCAACACAGGCAAACCAGAATTCCTGATCGGTAACAAAATACTTATTGAATACCTGGTTTACCTGTTCAGCTGTAACCTTACTTATCTGATTCAACTGATTTTCAAGTCCATCAGGATTTCCAAACATCAGAATACTTTCATTTATCAATCCTGCCATTCCTGTAGCAGTCATATAATTTCCGTATAAAGCATTAATCTGTGTATTTCTAAAACCTTCAAAACCTGCTTCTATATCAGCCAGAACATAATCGCCGTTTTTATCTACATCAAGAATATATTTTCCTTCTGCTGTAATATTTCTGGCTTCTGCAACTCTAGCCTTAATATCTGTAGGATCATTACATCTATAAAGAATTTCAAAACCAATATTTGGCACAATTCCAAAATCTGTATTTCCGGCTACATAACACATTCCATATTTAGCACGCAACACATTATGCATTGTCTGGTCATAAATTTTTCTTGCTACAAGGAATGGAATATATTCATCGGAAGTAACAGAAGGTGCAGCAAAGGCACGGTAAAAATAGCCGGTTCCCTGAGCTGCCCCATGAGTTAAAACCAAAGGTCTTTTTTTAATGGAAACAGGAGCTACAGTTTCATCTTTTAGAGGCCAGGAACCAGCCTTAATTTTTCCCAGTTCCTTTTCCAGTACAGGCAGATATTCTGAAATATCATTATTTGTAATTGCTACAACATAAATACGGCGGGCATCCATAATTTTCGCATGATGATTTTTCATGGCTGGTATAGTTATGTTATTTACAGATTCAGGAGTGACGCCTGGAGAAGTTGCATATTCATGATTCTGGAAAATCAGCTGTCTGGCATAATAATTAGCCATATCAACTGGTTCATTCAGCATAGACTGAATCCTTTCACCGTTTTCAGTTGTAAGCTTATTAAATTCCGACTCTGTATAAACAGGATTTGTAAAACCATTTAAAAGCACAGGCAAAGTTTCTGGAAGATATTCGTCTATAGTTGTAAGGGAAAGCCATGAACCTTCAAAGCCAGTTACAGCCTTTAATGAACAGCCTGTTTCGTACTTCAAATCTTTTAAATCTTCAAAGGAATAACGAACAGAACCTTTTACCATCATCTTAAACAATCCGTTTTCCAAACCTGAATATTCTTTATCGTAATAATGAACTCCACCCTTCACTACTACACAAACAGAATCTATATGGTTTACTGTGTTCTTTTTAGCATAAACAGGAATACCATTAGAAAGCTTATATTCTGCAAAATCACCTGCAAAAAGGACTGCTGCAAATATACTTAAAACAATTAAGGAAGCTAATAATTTTTTCATTATTCTATCACCTCATAACCAGCTGCTTCAAACTCAGCCTTGCATTCTTTAAGCACCTCAGGATTCATAAGAATCATGATTAAAGGATTTTGATTTTCTATATAGCGGCTAATAAAGTCGTTAACATCTTCTGCAGTAGTACTTTTTATATTGTTATTGTAGTTGTAGTAATAATCAGAATCTGCACAGGCCCACCAGAAACGCACTGTAGATAACAGACTGACAAAGGTTTCCTGCTCATAAAGATTTTCGTTGTACATTAATTTATGAAGCAGCTGCATACTGCGGTCTGTTAATGGAGAATCAACAGGCAAGGTTCCTTTTAATGCGTCTGCAATTACTTCTGCAAAAATCTGACCTCTCAAAGGCATAAACTGATTTGGCGCATACATTACAGCTTCAACTGTAATTAAACCAGAACGGCGTTTTGTCTGATAGCCTATAGAACAATATTCTGAATCCATAATTCCCAGACTACTGATATTTGCCAGGGAAGTTTTAAAATAACTTTTTGGGTCACTGGCAGCAAACAGCAGGGTATCAGCTAAATAAGTATCCTTACGGTCAAATTCTGCATCTGGGCCACGGAAATATACATCTGTAATTGCAATCTGGTCAGAAAGCTGGTCATAACCTATAACAAATTTCTGAACAGAATCTAAAGGTGCTTTATTCAGCTGAGTTCTTTTGTTTTCCCAAGGATTTTTACCAGGCTTCCAGCTTCCGTAAATTTTATTAACTAAATCATAAACCTGATTAGGATTTACATCACCACCAACAAAAAGTGCAGAATTGTTGGGAATATAATACTGCTTCTGAATATCCTTAAGCTGCTTAACAGTAGCATTCTTTACCGACTCCTCTGTTCCACCAGGATTATTAATCCATGGAGATTCCTTAAAGAATGTTTTTCCAAGTATTTCTGTGGATTTATGGGCAACATCATTCATCTGCCCTTTTATTTCCTGCAAAACTACTTTCTTTTCTTTTTCCAAAACGGTTTTATTGATGATAGGAGTTCGTATAGCGTAATTCCAGAAATCCAGACCTTCCTCCAGCTTATCGGCTGGAATTGTAAAAAAGTAATTTACATAATCAACAGTAGTACTTCCGTTATAAGAAGCTACACCAAGATTCGTAAACTCGTTCTGAATATTCTGCGGAGTAGGATATTTTTTGTTTCCATCAAACATTAAATGCTCGTAAAGATGGAATAATCCTGCAGTTTCGTCAGTTTGAGCAATTCCACCTGCGCGAACCGCAATTTCAATGTAAACAAGAGGCACCGCGTGGTTTTCAGCCACAAACAGTTCCAGTCCATTATTCAATTTGTAAGATGAAAGATTTGGAATAGGTGTTTCATCTGCAAACAAACCACTTGTCAGGCCGGCAAATACTAATGCGGCCAGAACTTTAATTCTGGTATTTTTCATAAGTCAAATCCTAACATATAAAATATTTTTATGCAAAAATTACTTTTATTTAACTGTTTCCTTCAATATAATGTAATAATAATACAATTTTAACTCTAGGAGAGTTACATGCTAAAAGCAATTATTAAGTTTTTAAAAGCAATTAATAAAAACTCCCATCCAGGAGAAATTGCTCACGCTATTTGTTGCGGTATGCTGCTTGGTTTTATGCCAAAAAATAACGCACTCTGGTACATTCTTTTCATCGCTTTTCTTTTTATGCGAATACAGAAAAGCGCCTTTGTTATCTTTACTTTCCTGTTCTCTCTGGCAGCACCTTATTTAGATCCA
The DNA here is from genome assembly GCA_016292805.1 of Treponema sp. Taxonomy (GTDB): domain Bacteria; phylum Spirochaetota; class Spirochaetia; order Treponematales; family Treponemataceae; genus Treponema_D. The sequence goes on from JAEDFM010000034.1 coordinate 6,867, forward strand.
GCTTTTGATCTGATTGGTTACACAGTTTTAAAAATGGATTTTCTGCAGCCTGTATTTGTTTTCTTAATAAAGATTCCCTTAGTAGGTTATACAAAATTCTATAACTCCATTGTTATGGGATCTCTTTTAAGCGGTCTGGTGCTTTATATTCCAGTCTATTTTATAGCAAGACTTTTAGTGCAGTTGTGGCGAAGCAAGCTTGTTCCTCTTATGCGAAAAACCCGTTTTGTAAAAATTGCTTCAAAGCTGTCTCTTGTTTCAAAAATTAAGGGGGGAATAAATGGCTAAGCAGACTAAAGAAGTTGTAATAAAAGAACCTAAGGCTCCAAAAGTAAAAAAACAACCTAAAGAAAAACCTGTAAAAACTCCTAAGCTTTTCAAGAAAAAGTACACAGAAAAACAGCTGGAAAAGAAAATCTACAAAAAAATCTTTATTGAAGATGATAAAAAATTTATAAAATCTCTTATTGTACAGGTTGGTACAAAAGGCAAAAAAGAAGTTCCAGTATTCGGTATTCCAACAGATAAAACTGTTACAAAAAAAGACCAGAAACGCCTTAACGAGGTTGCAAAATCTATTAAAAAACAGAAAGGCCGCATTAAATTCCTGCCATTAATTGCCTGTGTTGTATTTATTTTTGCGGTGGCAGCTCTTATTACTTCTACTAAAAATGTGATTTGCCGTAAAATCATTACAAACACCTGCGAATCTATTTTTGAAGCAAAATGTGATATTGGATATCTTAATCTTAAGTTCATTGATTCTTCTTTTACAATGAAAAACTTTGAAATTGCAGATAAAAAAGAACCAATGAAGGATTTATTTTCTATTGAAACTGTAAATTTTGACTTTAGTTTTCCTCAGCTGCTTAGAGCTCATTTTGTTGCAGAAGATTTAAGTATTCTTGGTTTTGAATTAGGAAAAGAACGCAAATATTCTGGAGCTCTTACAGAAAAACATCTGGCTAAAATTGAAAAGCAGAAAGCAAAAAAAGCTGCTAAAGAACAGAAAAAAGCTGAAAATCTTGCAGTAATGAACAGCATTAAAGATAAGGTTGCAGGAGTAACAAACGACCAGATTTCAGAACTCTTTACTCAGTATAATCCACAGTCAATTATTGAAAACTGTTACGCTCAGCTTGAAACTCCAGAAGTAAGCAAGGAAGTTCAGGCTCAGGTTCAGAAAATCAATGAAGAATGGAAAGCTACACCTGAAGCTCTTACAGCAAAAGTTGAATCTACAAAAAAATCTGTAAATACAGCAGCCACCTATGATTTTTCACAGATTAAAACAGAGCCTGCAAAAATTAAGCAAGCATTTGAAGTTATTAACAAAGCCATTTCAGAAGTAGATAGTCTTAAAAACGAAACTGTAAAAATTTCAGAAACTGTAAAAACACAGTCTCAGGATGTTATTGCTCTTACAGAAAAACTTTCTAAAGCTGTAAAACACGATAAAGACCTGGCTCAAAAAGAAATTTCTAAAATCACTTCTTTTAAGCTTTCAGATTCTAAAAAACTTCTTTCCGGTTATTTTGACAAGCTTGGATACACCCTTATGGGAAAATATTATCCATACGCATATAAAGTTGTAAACAAGCTTTTGGAAATTAAAGATAATGCACCTGAAAAAACTGGTAAAATTAAAAAGCAGAAGTCTAAGCAGAAGGTAACAGCCGGAAGTCGTCTTGATGGCCGCAATGTTTATTTCCGTGGAGATACAACACCTCGCTTCTGGATAAAAAAAGCAACCGCTTCTGGTTTGGGCATGACAGCACAGGCTATGAACATTACAACAGATATGGATGCCATTGGTAAACCTGCTCAGGCTGATTTTATGATGACAAAAGACGGTATTGGTCACATTGCTAAACTTACAGTAGACTGCAGAACAAAATCTACAGAACCATTAATCAATGCTGACTACACCTGTTCATCATTACCTTTAGCTTTACCAGCTTCATACTTTGGTGGTGGTCCTGGTGTTCCTGGCTTTGATACAAAAGGAAAAGTAAACTTCAACGCTTCTATTTATAATGCAGAAGGCTTTACTCTCTCTGGGAACGGTAATTTTACAGATTTAATAATTACAGCAGAACCTTTTGAACCAGCTTATGCTTACTCTATTTATTCAAGCGTACTTTCCAAAATTAATGCAATGACTGTTGGTGTTACAGCAGGTTATACAATTGATGATGGTCTGATTATGAAAATTTCTACAGATGCAGACAAAAAACTGGGTGCAGCTCTTACTTCTGAAATGAATACACAGCTTACTGCACTTAAAACCGAAGCAGAAAAACAGCTGTTTGCAAAAATTACAGAGCTTTCTGGTGGCGCTCTTGGCGAAATTTCCAGCTTTGATAATATTAAAGCTAAAGTAAACGAAACCTCTTCCTCTGTAGATAAGCTTAAGGCTCAGCTTGAAGCTAAAAAACAGGAAGCCAACAATCTGCTTAAAGAAAAAGTAGATTCTGCAAAGCAGCAGGCAACAGACGCCGCAGTAAATAAGCTAAAAGACGCATTTAAGCGTTAGGCGTAAACTATAATAAATTGTAATAAAGACTCTAATTCACTATAATGTCAAAAAAGAATTAAAGTTTAAAAATTAAATAGCGGCACATCTACCGCCTTTGTAATTTAGGAGAAACTAAATGTCAAAATATCCTTTTGAAAGTATTGAGCCTAAATGGCAGAAATATTGGGACGAACACAAAACTTTTAAAGCTACAGAAGATGAATCCTATCCAAAAGAAAAACGAATGTACGTTTTGGATATGTTCCCTTACCCATCTGCAGCAGGACTTCATGTAGGACATCCAGAAGGCTACACAGCTACTGATATTTACTGTCGTTACCTTCGTATGAACGGTTACAACGTTCTTCATCCAATGGGATATGATGCTTTTGGTCTTCCAGCAGAAAACTATGCTATTAAAACTGGAACACATCCTAGAACAACAACTAATGCAAATATTGAACACTTTACACAGCAGATTAAATCTCTTGGCTTCTCTTACGACTGGGACCGCTGTGTTTCTACTTGTGAACCAGAATACTACAAATGGACACAGTGGATTTTCTTACAGCTTTACAAAAAAGGCTTGGCTTACGAAGCAGAAACACCTATTAACTGGTGTCCTTCTTGTATGACAGGTCTTGCAAACGAAGAAGTAAAAGAAGGTAAATGTGAACGATGTCACTCTCCAGTAACTCACAAAACAATCCGTCAGTGGATCTTAAAGATTACAGATTATGCAGATCAGCTTGATAAAGATTTGGATACTTTGGACTGGCCAGAATCTGTAAAAGCAATGCAGCATAACTGGATTGGTAAATCAACAGGTGCTGAAGTTACATTTACAGTTGCAGATAAAGACGGTAAACCAACAGATAAAAATCTTACAGTTTATACAACTCGCTGTGATACATTGTTTGGAGCAACTTATATGGTTGTTTCTCCTGAACACAAAATTATTTCTGAAATTACAACAGCTGAACAGGCTGATGCAGTAAAGAAATATCAGGAAGAAGCAGCTAAAAAATCTGACCTTGAAAGAACAGATTTAGCAAAAGATAAAACTGGTGTATTCTCTGGTTCTTATGCAATCAACCCTGTAAACGGTAAGCTTATTCCAATCTGGATTGCTGACTATGTACTTATTTCTTACGGTACTGGTGCAATTATGGCTGTTCCTGCTCACGATGACCGCGACTGGGATTTTGCTAAGAAATTCAACTTGCCAATTATCGAAGTTCTTAAGAGCGAAGTTGATGTTCAGCAGCAGGCTTGGACACAGGATGGTATCCATGTTAATTCAGAATTCCTTGATGGATTAAATAAAAAAGATGCCATTGCAAAAATGCTTGAATTCCTTGAAGAAAAGAAGATTGGACGCAAGGCTATCAACTATAAACTCCGTGACTGGGTATTCAGCCGCCAGCGCTATTGGGGTGAACCAATTCCTTTAGTTCACTGTCCAGACTGTGGTACTGTTCCAGTTCCAGAAGAAGAATTACCACTTACATTGCCAGAGGTTAAGACTTACCAGCCAACAGGTACTGGTGAATCTCCACTTGCAGCAATTGATTCATGGGTAAACTGCAAATGTCCAAAATGCGGTAAACCTGCAAAACGGGAAACAAATACTATGCCACAGTGGGGTGGATCTTGCTGGTACTATCTCCGCTACCTGGATGCACACAACGACAAACAGTTCTGTTCTCCAGAAGCAGAAAAATACTGGATGCCTGTAGATTTGTATATTGGTGGTGCTGAACATGCTGTACTTCACCTTCTTTATGCTCGTTTCTGGCACAAAGTTCTTTATGATTGTGGCGTTGTTACAACAAAAGAACCATTCCAGCGCCTTGTAAACCAGGGTATGATTACTTCTTTTGCATTCCAGCGCAAAGATAAAACACTTGTTCCTGTAGACGAAGTTGAACAGACAGCAGACGGAAAATATATTGAAAAAGCTACTGGTGTAGAACTTGAACAGATTGTTGCAAAGATGTCTAAATCTTTGAAGAATGTAGTTAATCCTGATGACGAAATTAAGGCTTACGGTGCAGACTCAGTTCGTATGTACGAAATGTTCATGGGTCCACTTACAATGTCTAAACCATGGGCAACACAAGGTATTGTTGGTATTCACCGCTTCCTTGAAAAAGTTTGGGCTGTTTCTGAAAAACCTTTAGTTGATATTGATATTACAGGTAAACTTGAAGATAAGGCATTAATTTCTGCCCGCAAAACATTTGCACAGACAATTAAAAAGGTAACTGATGATACAGCTTCATTGAACTTCAACACTGCAATCAGCCAGATGATGATTTTCATTAATGAAATTTCAAAATTACCAGAATTACCAAAAGCTATGTGGTCAGACTTTGTTAAAGTACTTTCTCCTTATGCTCCTCACCTTGGCGAAGAACTTTGGGAAAAGCTTGGAAACAGCAATACAATTGCTTACGAACCATGGCCAACAGTAAACGAAGACTTTACAAAAGATGATGCAGTTACAATTGTTGTAATGGTAAACGGCAAAAAACGGGATACATTCGAAGCTGCACCAAACTCAGCAGAGGATGTTCTTAAAGAAACAGCCTTTGCCCGCGAAGGTGTAAAAAAATACACCGACGGCCAGCAGATTGTTAAATGCATCGTAGTCCCAAACAAACTGGTAAATATTGTTGTTAAGTGATAGCTATAATCGAATAAACGTTTAAAATAGATGGCTGAAATTGCGCCATCTATTTTAAGTCCCGAGTTTTTTTGCAAAAACTCTATTTATTTACGTGTTCGCTCACGCGAACGTTTTGTAAATCCTCAGTTGTTGAAACAACTTGCGGTTTACAAAATCAAGGAACGTTAAAAAACAAAGGACTGATCTAAGTATTTAGGTCAGTCCTTTGTTTTTTATTAGTAACTGTATTTTATTTTACTTCAGTAACTGAGTTTATCATATTAAACAGGTACTTAAAGCCAGTGGCATTTATGGCCTGCTGAGATTCATTAGACATATTCAAAAAGTAAATCTTTTTTCCAGCATCTTCAGCATCGTTAAAAGCAGCCATTAAACAACCAATACCCGACATATCAAGTTCAATTAAATCTGACATGTCAAGTACTACATTAACCTTTACAGCGTCGTTATAAAGCTTTTCAGAAAACTCTCCAAGAGTATAGGCATTTAAAGCACCCTGTAAAGTATACTGCTTATAGTTAGCACCTTCTTTTTCAATTACATTTAACTGTTCCATTGTACTCTCCTATTAAAGTCCAGCTTCTTTTAACATTGCATCCAGATCACTTAAATCTGGTAAATCTGGATCAGCTGGCATATCTTCTGTAACAGCAGCTGCTACAGGAGCTTCTGGTTCAGGCTGTGCAGCTTTAGGTTCTGCATTTTCATTAATAGCAGCAGAATCTGAGAAATTACTTTCTTCTAAATCAGGCTCAGAAGGAAGTGGAGCTTCTGAATCTGCAATAGATGCTGGTAAATCTTCTACAGAAAGCTCTTCTGCTTTTGATTCACCAGGAAGTTCTTCATCTGAAAAATTATCTACAGGAATTTTAAACTCATCACCATCGATAGTTTCTGGCAAATCAATAGCATAATCATCTTTTCCGGAATCAACAGGTTCTTCAATTACTTCGCTTAAATTTGCATCAACATAATCTGGAACAACAATTTCTTCTGGAATTTCCTTAACTTGTTCGCTTTCAGCAACATCAGCAAATTCTTCTTCAGCTACTTTAGATTCATACTTAAGTACAAGAATAGAAACATCATCTTCCATTTCTTTTGACATAAACTTCATAAGGTCATCAAAAGTAAACTGAGTCATTCGCTGTGCATTGTAGGTTGAGTTATCAAGAATAGCCTGCTGAATTCGTTCCTTACCATACATTTCACCACGAAGTGAGTGTGACTGAACAAGACCGTCTGTACAGGCAAGAATAATATCACCACGATTCAATTTTGTTGTTTTTACAGAAATGTAAGGAGAAATATCCTTAACAAATCCTAATACGTGACCAGAACCCTGAATTTCAATTACGTTGTTATAAACCTGTGTATACATCATTAAAGCAGGAATACCACAGTTGATGTAATACATTGTATCTGTTTCAAAATCTACAAGTGCAAAAAGACCAGCAAAGATTGTTCCCTTACGCAAAGAATCACGGATAAAGGTATTTGTCTTAATAACCAGTTCCTTAAAGTCATGTGTATCTGCAAGGAAGGTACGGATAATAGACTTAAGGATAACCATGTTCATAGAAGCTGCAATACCTTTTCCAGACAAGTCTCCTACTACAAACAAATGACGAGTTGCAGTAAGACGAATCATATCAATAAATTCACCACCGATGTTGTGGGCAGGAACCATAAGATAACCAGTATCAATTTTGTCATTCTTTACATGGTCAATGTTTTCCTGAATAGAAGTAATGATCTGTGATGACATGCGGATTTCACGATTAACGACACCAATAAGATCCTTATTGGAAATGTTTCGCATGTAGTAACCATATACGAAGAAGTGTGAATATAACTTATCAAATACGTTATAGTCATATTCCTTGTAGTGGTCACCATTAATCTTTTTACCAAGAGTAATAACACCAAAAATATTATGACCTTCGTTCAAAATGAACAAAGCATCGCTCTTATATTTATCAAAGAAAGCCTGAATCTGTTCGCGACATTCTGCAAGATCGTGAACTTTTTCCAGCTGACTCTGAAGTACAATACTGCGGTTGATGTTCAAAAGATATTCAAAACCAGGTGTATTTACAGAAACTTTTTCTGTCATTCCGTTTGAAGAATATGCAACTTCAAGCTCGTTCTGGCTGTTCAAAATGTATACATTCATTGAACCAGCATCTGTATTACGCTTTACAATTTCGAACATACGGCTTGCAATGTAATCCATTTCACCAGTTGCGTAATCAATTGATGCAAGGTCTCGTTCCAATGAATTTTCGTAATCAGCTGTATAGAAGCGTGTAGAACGGGCAAATAAAGCAGAAATCCAGTATGAATAAACAACAGCACAAATAACAACAAAAGTCATGAATACAATAAAGCCTGCATCAAAATTGTTACGCAAAGGCTGTATAAACATAACAATAAAACCAATGAAAGCTGCAGGAATAAAGTAGGATGCAATCATCTTAAGAATGCTGAAGAAAAAACCTCTTCCTGTTGGAACTGTTGTTTGTGTTAATGCCATATAGATTACTACATACATAAACAGATATGCATACATGTAAAGTGTAGAGAATGGAGGGATAACTTTAGAAATAAAGTTGATGATAAAACTACAAGCCCACATTAATACAATGGAACCAAAAAATGTAACTGCCTGACTTTTTTCCAGCTGAGAAGCCTTTTCTTCAGTTTTAATTGCCATGAATAAAAGACCTGTCATAGGAAGTATGTAACGGTAAATAATTGTATAAACTGTTACCCAGGTCCAAGGGAAGAAGTTTCGGGCAGCAGGTCCAAACAAATATTCAGACTGAATGATAATACCACGGTCCATAGTTACCTGAATCTGAGAGAACTTAGTATAGATGAGTGGTACTACTGCAATACAAATAGCAATCTGCAATAATTTTGGTAAAAACTTTTTAGTATTTGCTGCAAGAGAAGCAAAACCAAAAGTAATACTGGTAAACATCATTCCATCAAGACAGAATACAATACGCAACAGCTGTGTCGTAAGAATATCTGACATTTTTTCGTAAAGGAATAATACAATAACAAGAGTAACAGCTTCTGCAACTGCAAAAAGCAAAGAAATAGCAAATGCAGTAACTTCAAAACTATCTGTTTTTACTTTTCTATCAAGAAGCTGAGTAAAATAAACGAGACCGGCTACAACAACTAAATTTAAGATAATATAAATCATTCTAGTAACCTACCTTTGCAATCATCATTGTAACGTCATCATGCAATTTTTTATCACCATTGTATTTCATAATAAGATCTACAATATCATCAACAAATTCCTGTGGAGTTTTAGCAGCACCGGCAATAAGTGTCTTTTTGTAAAGATCAGTATCACCAAGTTCTACACCGTCATCATCCATAACTTCAGAAACACCGTCAGTTGCCATCAAAATGGTATCACCACGGAACAATCGTTTTTCCTGAACAGTTACATCACCAATATCCAAAATACCTACAAGTGAAGCATTAGATGTAAGCGGTTTAATACGATATCCATCTGGAGATGGAGAAAGGATGATAGGATCTGACATTGAAGCATTAATGTAACGGATTTTCATCTTTTCTGTATCAACAATACTAAGGAACAATACGGTATATTTATCCTGAAGGTGCATTCCCTTAATTGCTTTATCAATAGCGTGAAGAACACCAACAAGATCCTCTTTATCTTCAATAATTTTTACAGTGTTCATTACCAACCCCATAATAAGGGCGGCTGGAAGACCTTTACCAGATACGTCCCCTAACATAAGAAGGGTTTTATTCTGATCGATTGGAAGAACTGAAAAGTAGTCACCAGATACGTTTACCAATGGACGGAAGTATGTGGCAATCTTAAGTTTGTTGATATTAGGAATTTTCTGTGGAAGGAATGACTGCTGAGTAACGGCAAGCTGTTCCCATTCTTTTGTTGTAGCAGAAATTTCAGACAAAGTTGTAATTGTTTTTGTACGGATTACGAATCGTTTGTATTCTTCATAAAGGTGCTGATATACATCAACATCAAAAAGACGAGTATAACGACAGAATACATAAAGGTGCTGCTGTTCATAACAAAGGAAGAAACCACGGGCTTTTTTATAATTTGTTGTAACACCAATGTGGCGGTCAAAGAAGAAGAAACCATCACGCCAGCCGTCTGTAAAATACTGGTCCAGCTTATTACGCATTGTTTCTGATGTAGAAAGACGGTTTGGACTGTTATAAAGAATATAGTTTTTTGAACGGTCAACCAGAAGAACTGCACAATCACCCTGTTTTTCAAGAATGTTAGCAACTGCACCATAGAAATCATCAAGGGAATAACATGAACGAATACTATTAATAAACTGATTAATAATAACAGTTTCTCCAGATTCAAGTGTATCTTTTCGAATTTTATTCAAGAAGAAATTCTTTATTCTATTTCCCCAGAAAAGAACTGCTAACATAATAACCGATGTAACAACAAATGTATAAATTGAAGCATCAGAGTTCTTTCTTGCAGGTAATAAGAAAAGTGTAACAAGTATAACTATGATTATAGAAAGAATATTAATTCCTATAAGAGCTATTTTTTTTCGTGTTCTGTACATTTTAACTCCTAAGAATAGTAAATGACTATATTACTACTATTCTACCACATAATCGGCAAAAGAGAAAAAAAGTTGAGGGTAAAAAAGAAGCCGGCTGAAAATTCAACCGGCTTCTTTATGTTTATTTAGTAAGATTTACTAATTTTGGCTCTGTAGTAGGATTTTCCAGTTCCTGATACTGTTTAAGCAACTCCTTCTGTTTAGAAGAAAGCTTTGTAGGAATCTGAACAGAAATTTCTACATACAAGTCACCTTTACGACTTGATCCAGAGATTGGAACACCTTCACCTTTAATTCTAAGCATTTTTCCGTTTGGAGTTCCTTCTGGAATCTTGATTGTAAGTTTTTTGTCATCCAAAGCAGTAATTGTAACTTCACAACCAAGAGCTGCCTGAGACATTGTTACAGGAATTGAACAGAATAAATCATTATCCTGACGCTGGAAGTTTGGATGCTGAGCTACATGGAGTACAATTACCAAATCGCCAGCTGGTCCACCGTTTTCACCTGCATCACCCTGTCCACGAATAATAATTCTTCTTCCGTTATCAACACCAGCAGGAATCTTTAATGACATCTGCTTATTTTTTTCCTGAAGACCTGAACCACGACATAAAGAACAAGGTTTATCTATAGTTGTACCTTTTCCACGGCAAGTTGGACATGTCTGCTGAATAGTAAAGAAACCATTTCCCTGACGAACCTGTCCCATACCATTACAAGTTGGACAAGTTTTTTTATTTGCACCAGCTGCAGCACCAGTTCCATTACAAGCTTCACAGCGTTCACGATGACGGAAATGAATATCTGTAGATGTACCATAAACAGCATCTTTGAATGTAATGTTTAAACCATAACTTAAATTTGAACCAGCTTCTGGACCACCACGAGAACCGCCGCCACTAAAGCCACCACCAAAAATACTGTCAAAAATATCAGAGAAACCACCACCCATTCCTCCGAACAAGTCAGAGAAATCATGATAAGCGTGTGAATAGCCACCACCGCCGCCGCCCATTCCTTCAAGACCGGCAAAACCATACTGATCGTAAATAGGGCGTTTCTGGTCATCAGAAAGAACTTCGTAAGCTTCTGTTGCTTCTTTGAATTTTTCTTCCGCTTCCTTGTCTCCAGGATTACGGTCAGGATGATATTTTACGGCTAACTTTCTATAAGCCTTTTTAATTGCATCCTGATCTGCAGATTTATCAATACCTAATACTTCGTAATAATCGCGTTTTGCCATATTCTTTAACCTGTATTCTAATTTGTATATATAATATACCAAAAAAAGACCCCGCCTTACAATAAAGACAGGGTTTTCTAACAGTCTTCAGCCTTCAGTCGTCAGTCATCAGTTATGTTTTTTAAGTTTTCTGATGACTGATGACTTTTGACTGATGACTAATTTTTATTTTTCATCCTTAACTTCGTATTCAACATCGTCAGCATTGCCTTTGTTGAAGCCAGTATTTGATGAAGAACCTGCATCAGCACCTGCTGCACCGCCCATATTTGGACCTGCACCCTGAGCACCAGCACCAGCCTGTGCACCCTGCTGTTTGTAAATTTCTTCAGCAATTTTGTAAGAAGCCTGTTTCAAAGCTTCTGTTTTTGCTTTAATGTCTTCTACATTGTCAGACTGGAGAGCCTGTTTAAGAGCAGCAACAGCGTCTTCAACCTTCTGTTTTTCTGCACCGTCAACTTTGTCACCAAGGTCTTTAATAGATTTTTCTGTAGCGTAAATCAAGCTGTCTGCTTCGTTTTTAGCATCAACACTTTCGCGGCGAGCTTTATCTGCAGCTGCATTAGCTTCAGCATCTTTTACCATCTTATCAATTTCTGCATCAGAAAGTCCTGAAGAAGATGTAATCTGGATGTGCTGTTCTTTACCTGTACCAAGATCCTTAGCTGATACATGAACAATACCGTTAGCATCGATATCGAATGTAACTTCAATCTGTGGAACTCCACGAGGAGCTGCAGGAATGTCAGTCAAATCGAAACGTCCAAGTGTACGGTTCTGGTCAGCCATTTCGCGTTCACCCTGGAGTACATGAATTGATACTGCAGTCTGTCCATCGGCAGCTGTAGAGAATACCTGGCTCTTCTTTGTAGGGATTGTTGTGTTACGAGAAATAAGCTTTGTCATAACACCACCCATTGTTTCAATACCAAGTGAAAGTGGAGTAACGTCCAAAAGAAGAACATCTTTTACATCGCCACCAAGTACACCACCCTGGATTGCAGCACCAATAGCAACTGCTTCATCTGGGTTTACTGCACGAGAACCTTCTTTTCCGAAGATAGCTTTTACAACTTCCTGTACCTTTGGCATACGAGATGAACCACCAACTAAGAGTACTTCATCAATTTTGTCAGCTGTAATTCCAGCATCTGCCAAAGCTTTGCGACAAGGTTCCTTTGTTCTTTCGAATAAATCATCTGTCATCTGTTCAAACTGAGCACGGCTCAAAGACTTCTGTAAGTGTTTTGGACCTGTTGCATCAGCTGTAATGAATGGAAGGTTAATATCTGTTGTTGTCTGGTTAGACAAGCTGATTTTTGCATTTTCAGCAGCTTCACGAAGACGCTGCATAGCCATTGGATCTGCAGAAAGATCAATACCTGTATCTTTTTTGAATTCATCAATAAGCCAGTTAGAAATTGCACGGTCCCAGTCATCACCACCAAGGTGTGTATCACCGTTAGTAGATTTTACTTCGAATACACCGTCACCAAGTTCAAGAATAGAAATATCGAATGTACCACCACCAAGGTCGTATACAGCAATTGTTTTTTCCTGATCCTGATCCTGTTTAAAACCGAAAGCCAAAGAAGCAGCTGTAGGTTCGTTAATGATACGTTTTACATCAAGACCAGCAATTTTACCTGCATCTTTTGTAGCCTGACGCTGAGCATCGTTGAAATAAGCTGGAACTGTAATTACAGCTTCTGTAACTTCCTGTCCAAGATAATCTTCTGCAGTTTTCTTCATTTTCTGCAAAATGAAAGCTGAGATTTCCTGTGGAGAATACTGTTTTTTTGCTCCGTTTTCATCTACTTCAACACGACAATCTGAACCGTTATCAATTACTGTATATGGAAGTTTTGTTGCTTCTCCTTTTAATTCACTAAATCTGTGTCCAATAAGACGTTTTACAGAATAAACTGTGTTTTTTGGATTTGTAACCATCTGGTTTTTAGCAGGAGCACCAACAATGCGGTCTCCTTTAGATGTAAAACCAACGATAGAAGGAGTTGTTCTTCCGCCTTCTGAGTTCTGAATTACAACTGGTTCACCGTTTTCCATTACGGCTACACAAGAGTTTGTTGTTCCTAAGTCAATACCAATAATTTTTCCCATTATGATTTCCTCCGGAAAATCAATTCGGAATTCGGAATTGCTTTTCCTATTAATAATATAAAGTTTTACAGATATTAATTAATATCCAATATAATT
>JAEDFM010000085.1 GCA_016292805.1 Treponema sp.
ATCTTACTGAACTTGACCGCTGGATTTATGCCCGCTTGAATTACGCTGCAAAAACAGCCCGTGAAGCTTTGGAATCTTACCGTTACAACGATGCTGCTTCTGCAATGATGGAATTCTTCTGGAATGAATTCTGTGACTGGTATGTTGAGGCTACAAAAATCAACTTTAAGAATGGTGATGAAGCAGAAAAAGACCGTCAGGCCACAGTATTGATGAATATTCTTGAAGAATCATTAAGACTTCTTCATCCTTATATTCCATTTGTTACTGAAGAAATTTACCAGAAGCTTCCTTTGGCTGACCTTGTTGCTACTCGCCTTGCAGATAACAAGATTATTACAGCAAGCACATACAATGGAATGCTTATTAATGCACCTTACCCAGAAGTAGCTTGTGAACGGGAAAATGCTGAAGTTGAAGCCCGCTTTGAAGTTCTTAAAGATTTGATTGGAAAGGTTCGTGCTACAAAAGTTGACTGTGGTATAGATCCTGCTATCAAGATTAACATTGCAGTTAAGATTGAAAAGGGAAGTGCTGCTGAAGTTGCCCGCGAAAAAGTTGAAATGATCTGTCTTTTAGCTGGTGTTGCTAAGGTTGACTTTGTTGATGCAAAACCTGCAAGTTCAATTGGTGCTGTAGGAAAAGGATTTGAAGCCTTTGTTATTGTTGATGAAAATATCAATAAGGAACAGCTGCTTACTCGTTTCCAGAAAGCAATGGAAAAGGAACAGGGCTATGCAAAAATGAGCGAAAATAAACTTAATGGTAACTTTGCACAGCATGCTCCTGCAGAACTTGTTCAGGCAGAACGAGACAGACTTGCAGAAAGCCTGAAAAAAGCTGCAACTTACGAAAGCTATATTAAAGAATTACAGTAGTTTATAATTTCCATAACAGGGGAATCAAATTTTTGGTTCTTTAATTTTGTAAACCGCAAGTTGTTTCAACAACTGAGGATTTACAAAACGTTCGCGCAAGCGAACACGTAAATAAACAGAGTTTTTGCAAAAAAACTCGGGACTTAAAATAGATGGCGAAATTTTAGCCATCTATTTTAAACGTTCCCCTTTTTTTGTGAGGAATCTATGAAAAAGAAAGCTTTATATTCAATTCTTCTTGTGATTTATGCTGCTATGTTTACCGGTTGTTATAATCTTAAACAAAGTCCATTTTACGACAGCGAATGGATTATGAATAATCTGGACCAGAATAATAACAGTTACTATCATCATCTGATTCTTAAACCTGACCATAAAGTTATGCTCCGCAGTTCTTATTATGATTCTACAAATATTATTGTGTGGCGTGGAACTTATAAAATTAATTCCAGAAAAATAGATTTTAATTTTGAGGACTGTAGTCGCTTTGAAAATGGCGAAAATGTTGGTCAGTACAGCGATAAACGATTGGTTAAGTTTTATACTGGCGAATATTTATATTCTGTTGGTAATGTAAGTGGATCTGAAGAAAATCCTGAATATCATTTAATGCTGGTTCGTCCTAAAAATCAGATTTATGGCGAAACAAAAGATATTTACGGAAATTATTTTGGAGAATTTATAAAAGTTTCACATTTACAATAAATTCTGATATAAAATATGTGAAAATTCCAATTCTGTGATATACTAGGCAACAAGAACTATGACAAAACAGAAGTATGAGATGAAAACTGAGCGTTCAAAAAATATGAACTCTCAACAGATGCAGACTTTAAGTGATATGAGCCTGGCTCCTTATATGCAGCTTGCAACAGGTTTAATAGGAAAGGCACGCCATGCTGGTGGAAATATGTTCCGTCATCAGATGGATACACTGGCTATTCTTATTGATTACGGGTATATCGATTCTGTGCTGCTAAAGGCTTCTGTTGTTCATGATACTGTAGAAGATATTCCTGAGTTTG
The DNA here is from genome assembly GCA_016292805.1 of Treponema sp. Classification (GTDB taxonomy): domain Bacteria; phylum Spirochaetota; class Spirochaetia; order Treponematales; family Treponemataceae; genus Treponema_D. The sequence goes on from JAEDFM010000085.1 coordinate 1,904, forward strand.
ACCGAAATCTTATAATTAATGCTGATACGGAAGGTCAGAATGTTCTTGATTTAGTTCTTGAAGTTACCCGCCGTGATGATGAAGATAAAAGAGAATTCCTTCACCGAATTCTTGATACAGGTAGTCAGAAAGCAAAGATTCTAAAATGTGCGGATCGTATTTCCAACATGATTTCTTTAGGTTATGTTACAGATCCAAAATTCATTGAACGCTACTGCGATGAAACAGAATTCTTCCTTTTGCCTATGGCCCTGGAAGTAGATTTTAATATGTATCAGGAATTAATTGGTTTGATTATGACTCGCCGCCGTTATCTTGAAGATGGTGGTTATTTTGATAATCGTCATAAAGCTACAACCAGCGAAAACAGCAATAAATAATTTTTAGTTTATACTTTCAGTTTAGGATTCTTCTGGTCTGGTATTATTTTTGTTGAATACCCAGATTTTCTGAAAAAGATATCCCACAAAAAATAAAACTGTTTGAATGCAGATGTTTATTAGTGTTTTGATAATATTGGTATCTGTATTTAAAAGTGCTATAAAAGCTGGCACTAAAAATGTAGTTATGAGCATTTTAGGTGTTGCTACTGCAAAAAACTTGAAAGCTTCCTTAAGGTCTGTCCCTTTTGTTTTAAAAACAAACAATTTATTCAGGATATAGCAAAGAATTGTTGCCAGCAAATAACAGAGGGCTGTAGAAAGTCCATCGGCAATTGTTTGATTCATCCAGCGACATAAAAGGGGAGTAAGAAAGAAAAATAAAACATATTCCAGAATTGTGGCAAAAATTGATACGCCTGAAAACTTGATGAAGTGTATAAACTGATTGTTTTTCATGATGAATGGTATACTAACATATATAGAGGTTATTTCCTACTCTTTGGAATTTTGTAGACTAATTTGAATAAATTCTGTATTTTATATGTAACTAAATTTTAATCTTATATTTTAGGAGATATAACATGGCAGTTAGAGTTGCTATTAATGGTTTCGGCCGTATTGGTCGTTTGGCTTTCCGTCAGATGTTTGAAGCTGATGGATATGAAGTAGTTGCAATCAACGATTTGACAAGCCCAAAAATGCTTGCACACCTTTTGAAGTATGATACAGCACAGGGTGGTTTCTGTGGAAAAATCGGTGAAGGAAAACATACAGTTTCTGCAACTGAAGATTCTATCATCGTTGATGGAAAAGAAATCAAAATCTCTGCTGAAAAAGATGCAGCTAACTGTCCATGGGCAGCTAACAAAGTAGACGTAGTTCTTGAATGTACAGGTTTCTACTGTGCAAAAGACAAGGCTGCTGCTCACATCACAGCAGGTGCTAAGAAAGTTGTAATTTCAGCTCCAGCTGGAAACGACCTTCCAACAATCGTTTACAATGTAAACCACAAAACTTTGACAAAGAACGACAACATTATTTCTGCTGCTTCTTGTACAACAAACTGTTTGGCACCAATGGCTAAAGCATTGAATGACTATGCTCCAATCCAGTCTGGTATCATGTCTACAATCCATGCTTACACAGGTGACCAGATGATTCTCGATGGTCCACAGCGCAAAGGTGACCTCCGCCGTTCACGTGCTGGTGCTCAGAACATCGTTCCAAACTCAACAGGTGCTGCTAAGGCTATTGGTCTTGTAATTCCTGAATTGAACGGAAAATTGATTGGTTCTGCTCAGCGTGTTCCAACACCAACAGGATCTACAACTA
>JAEDFM010000035.1 GCA_016292805.1 Treponema sp.
TTTGATTGTAGGGACTGGAGAGAACAAGAACAGAACTTATTCATTAAAAAGATAATAAGGAGACACAAAAAAAATGAAACTTTTAATCGTAATCGACATGCAGAATGATTTTATAGACGGTTCTCTTGGAACAAAAGAAGCAGTGGCAATCGTACCTAATGTTGCAAAGAAAATCGCAAAGGCTCGTGCTACAGGTGAGACTGTCATATTTACTCGCGATACTCACCAGAGCAATTATCTTAAAACGCAGGAAGGAAAGAATCTTCCGGTTCTTCACTGCGTTGAAGGTAGTGACGGCTGGCAGATTTCTAGCAAACTGGAAGTAGGGGACAGCCGTATTTTTGATAAGCCATCCTTTGGTTCAATGGAACTTTCTGACTATGTTGCAACTTTAAGCAATCTTAAAGAAATAGAACTTGTTGGCCTTTGCACTGGAATCTGCGTTATAAGCAATGCATTTATTCTTAAAGCAAAACTTCCGGAAGTTAAGATTACTGTTGATGCAAGCTGCTGTGCCTGTGTAACTCCGGAAAGTCATAAAACTGCACTTTCTGCAATGAAGCTCTGCCAGATTAATGTGATTGGGGAAAAGGAAAAGCCTCAGAACAATAAGGGTGGTGTTTATAAGCTTTATACTGAACTTGAAGGCTTTAAACCAAAGATTCACAGAACTTTTCTGATTAAAAAGAATATGCCCATGCTGAGTCTTGCTTCCTGTATGATTTCTATGTTTGATGGTAATGCAAGTCACATTTATGATTTTGATGTTCCGTCAGAAAACCTTAATCTTCAGGTTTATTTTGATGGAGAAATGAATGCGTCCGATGATGAATTTGCGATTGAACATCAGCATATTCAGCCAAAAAAACATGCTGATGTCCGCAATTATAAAGTCAAAGACTGCTTAAAGAAAATTGGTGATACAATTACTTTTACTTATGACTTTGGCGACGGCTGGACTTTCCCTATCCGCCTTGAAGAAATCATTGACGATGAAGTATACGAAGAAGCATCCCCACTTATTCTTGATGGCGAAGGACTTGGAATAATTGAGGATGTTGGCGGGGTTGGAGCAATGTCGGACTGTGTTAAAGCTTTTGAAAAAAAGTCAGGTGAAGATTACGAAAGTTATTCTGAATGGCTGGGAGTCAAGAATCTGGATATTACTTACTTTAATAAAAACGCTGTAAACAAATCTCTCAAGAAAGAAATAAAAGCGATTGATAAAGCATACAAGACTATGGAGTAGACGATTATCAGCAAATGGAAATTACTTATGTAATCCAAAAATCCCGGCGACGCTCAATTTCTGTCAGTTTGATGACAGACAACCGTGTTCTTGTAAAAGCAGTATCGCTCGCCGGCACCACAGTGTGATAATATGCAGGGCAGTGAGGCAAAGATGAAAAAAACACTTATTTTGATTTCAATATTTATGATAATGCTTGTCAGCTGCTCTGGGAAAAAACTTATTGCACTGGCAAATGATATTTATGATGCAGGAGGTGCACCAATGACTTATAAAATGGTTTCGATGGCAGAAGGCCTTGAGATTGCAAAGAATAATCCTGATGCAATTATAGTCGATGTCCGCCGCGATGACGAATACAAAGCCGGACATATTCCAGGAGCTGTACTTCTCACGATGGAGACAATCACTGCAGAAACAGCCGCAAAAGTTCTGCCGGATAAAAACCAGATGATCTTGATTTACTGCAGAAGCGGTAGAAGAAGCAAAATCGCAGCCCAGAACCTGCTCGATTTGGGATACACAAATCTCATTGAGTTTGGCGGGATTTTGGATTATAAAGGAAAAATGGAAATAATAAAATGATTGGCACAAAAGACCAATCCAATTTCTGTTGTTTGACATCCCTGATCAAGATGGAAAGACTGCCAAAGATTATTTGATGGAATGGAAAGATAAGATGCCTAAACATTCAATTCCAGAGGGTATAATATAGAACTAATACAAGGAGTCGTCGTTAAAAAATGACTCCCTGTATTTAAATTTCACATTAAAAAAACTTATTTACTATAACTAATTTTTTTACTATATTTTTTTCTATGCTTTTCAAATCAGAATACAAAAACAAACTCGTAAAAATTTTTGTTCCTATCATGCTGAGTAATCTGATTGCTCAGATTCAGATGTTTATTGACCGCATCTTTTTGGGACGTATGGATATTCTTTACATGAGTGCGGTTGGAAATGCGACTGCACCCATGTGGACTACTATGTCTTTTGTTTTTTCTATGGCTATGGGAGCTTCAATTATTATAAGCCAGGCGGTTGGCGAAAAGGATATTGAAAAGTCTAAGGACTACGCTGCTTCCCTGATAAAGTTTCATAACGTAATTCCAGTTCTGCTCTTTTTGTTCTGGACTTTCTGCAGTCCTCTTGTTTTTAAGCTGATGGGCGTTTCGGAAAATGTAATGAAGCCTTGCGTTACTTATACAAGAATTTATGCGCCGGTTTATCTGATTATTGGTCTTGGTGCTTCTTACTCTGTTGTTTTTCAGACCTCTAATTATACTAAGCCGCTGGTTGCTTATGGAATTCTCCGTTCGGTTTTGAATATCATTCTTGATTATCTTTTGATTTTTGGAAACTTCGGCTTTCCTCGTATGGAAATTGCGGGTGCGGCTCTTGGTACTACAATTGCAGAATATGTGGGCGCGATTTACCTGATGTACATAACAATTACAAAGAAGGATAAATTCTTTACCAGTCCCGGCCTTAAGAGAATTCTCGGCACCAAGTTCAGACCTTATCTGAAATCTATAAAGCTTGGGCTGCCTACTGCCTGCGAAGATTTGCTCTGGAATTTGGGAAATCTTTGTATCATCAGAATTCTTAATACAATTAATGAGATGGCGGCTGGTATCTACTCTATGGTATTTACGGTGGAGATTCTTTTTGTCGTAGTCATTGGTGCTATTGGAAGTGGTACTTTGACTTTGACCGGCGAGGCAACTAGCGCTAAGGATATTAAGTTGTATCGCAATATTGTAAAAACTGCTGTGAAGTGACATCCTGTTGTTTTGCGCAATCATAAAATCGTGTTTTATCTGTAAGAATTCTTTGAGACGTTCCATGAGGATAAAAAGATTTGCCCGGTCTTCGAACTCGGTGCGGGTCTGGGGCAAGGGGTGCGCTTTCATTTTATCGTGGATGAGGGCCAGTTCTTCCAGCAGGGCTTTTACATCATTATCCTTGTGATATTCATTTGAAACTTTTTCGAGAAAATCTGAAAGGAGGGCAGCGGTGGCCGGAATTGTGCCAAGAAGCAAATGATTCGTTTAGGAACAAAAGTTATGCAGGTATTTTTACAGAGACTTTTCTACAGTACACATTTAAAAAAAAAATGAAAGTTGGCGCAAATCTTTCTTTAACTGTTCCAGCTTTTGCAATTTAGTCTTTTAATAGGTATAATCAAGCAAAAGGATTCACAATGACAGAAAAATTAATTGCAGGTTTAGAAAAATTAGAATTACACTTATCAGATACTCAGATTAATCAGATGGAAATGTATATTCAGGAAGTTCTTGAATTTAATAAAGGCTACAATCTGATGAAGGCTGATGATGCAAATGAACTTGCAGTTAATCATATTCTGGATACTCTTGTTGCAGTTCCACATATTAAGGAATTGATTTTAAAACGCTGTGAAGAAACTGGTAAAGCAGTTCTTGATATTGCTGATATTGGTTCTGGTGGTGGCTGTCCTGGTATTCCTTTGTCAATTGTTTTCCCAGAACATAGCTTTACATTAGTTGAACGCATGGAAAAACGCTGTGGATTTCTTTCGCTGGTTGTAAATAAACTGGAATTAAAGAATGTTAAGATTGAATGTAAAGCTGTAGATGTTATGCCTACAGAAGTATTTGATATTGAAGTATTCCGCGCATTCCATCCATTTGACCTTAAAATTACAAATCTTCTTTTAAGAATGCTTAAAAAGGGTGGCTACCTTGCTGCTTATAAAGCCCGAGAAGAAAAAATCCTGGCAGAAATGGAAGCTGTTAAAATTATTGTAAAAGATTACAGTAAAATTAAAATGGTTGTTCCATTTCTGGAGGATCATGAACGTCATCTTGTAGTAATTAAAAAGTAATTACAGCAGCGTCGTGTCTACCAAAAGTAAAGTCACAAAAATCAATTGAATAAAAATCCTTAATAATCAGAAAATAGATTCAAAATATAGAATTGTACAATTTTCATATAATTTTATACATATGAATTTTGTTTAAAAAATCTGATACTCTGTTACAATTGTAGTTGGGTGAAGGATCGTGTATTGACAGAATATGAAGAACTGGAAGTCCTTAGACACGAACTCGAAGAATCTAAAAGGATGATTGAGTCTCTTGAGTATGACGAGTTAACTGGTCTGCTTATAAGACAGGCATTTTTACAGCGTGCAACAAGAGAAATTAAAGCTCATCCAGATAAGATTTATGGTGTTCTGGCTTTGGATTTTGAAAATTTTAAATCCTCAAATACGCTCTATGGCGAAGATCGTTGTAACGAATTTCTAGCCTATGTTGCAAAAAGAATGAGAGAAGCTCTTCCTCATTCTCTTATTGGACGTTTTGGTGGCGACCAGTTTGTAATCCTTTTTGATACAGAAAAGAATTATATGGCTTTGCTGGAAAGCTATAAAAATTCAATTCTTCAATCATCTCCAATTCCTAATCAAGTTGTAAAATTCGGTATTTATACTCCAATTGATAGAAGCCTGCTTTTTGTTTGTTGTTGTGATAGGGCATTCCTTGCTATTCATAAGATTAAAGGTATTTATGGGCAGAATGTTGCCTTTTACGAAGATTCTATGCAGCAGCAGTTTTTGGAAGAACAGAAAATTGTTGAATCAATGGAACAGGCAATAGAACAGGGGCAGTTCCAGGTTTACTATCAGCCAAAACACGAAACTGTTACTGAACGAATTGCAGGAGCAGAAGCTCTTGTTCGTTGGTGGCATCCGGTTTACGGATTTATGAGTCCAGGACAGTTTATTCCATTGTTTGAACGCAACGGTTTTATTACAAAGCTTGATAGTTTTGTAATTGAAAGAGTTTGTCAGGATATGAAGCGCTGGAAAGAACAGAATATTCCAATGTTTCCAATTTCTGTAAATATTTCCCGCCGTGATTATCTGGAGCCTGGTTGTATTGAACATCAGCTGGAATTAATAGAAAAGTACAATATTGATCACAGTTTAATCCATATGGAAGTTACTGAATCTATGTATGCGGATAATACAAATCTTATTGTAACAAAAGTTCGTGATACTCAGGATTTAGGCTTTCTTATAGAAATGGATGATTTTGGTTCCGGCTATTCATCTTTAGGGCTGCTTTCATCTTTTCCTCTTGATGTTTTAAAACTTGATATTAGTTTTGTTCGAAATATTGATGTTAATAAGATTGTAATTGAAAATATTATTAAAATGTCTCACAGAATGGGCTTAAGTGTTGTTGCCGAAGGTGTTGAAACTGAAGAACAATATAAAATCTTAAGCGGGCTTGGCTGCGATTTAATTCAGGGATTCTATTTTTCAAAGCCTCTTCCAATTAATGAATTCGAAGAATATATTCGCCATTATACAGTTTTAACACAAATTAAACGAGGTAGTGATGTTTTAACAAATGTGGGTCAGACAACTGATGAACAGATGTTGGTGCTGGCAACTGAAGTTTCAGAAGGTATACCAGGTGGATTTTTCTCTTGTCATCTAGATGATAATCTTGAACTTATGTCCGTAAATAAGGAAATGCTTTCAATTTTTGAATGCGAAACTGTTGAAGAATTACGGGAATTTTCAAAAAACTCAGGTGCAAATCTTATTCATCCAGATGATTTTGAAAATGCTATAGTGTATCTGGAATCTCAGCTGGCAAACGATAATTCTCTTTATTCACTGGAACATAGAATTCTTACCAAAAAAGGTAATGTAAAATATGTTAATGATTATGGACGCATTATAAAAACTAAAAAATATGGAGATTTGCTGTTTGTATTCTTATACGATGTTACGGAACAACTGCTGCGAGAAAAAGAATCATTAAAAGAAAAAGAAGAAAATGCTAATCTTCAAAACGAAAACGAAATTGCAAAACGGTCCAACAATGCAAAGATTCTTTTTATGAAAAATCTTTCTGAAGAGCTTTTGCCAGTAATCACAGATCTTATTAAGCAGACAAAATGTTCAAAAGAAAATATTGATGTTAAAGATAAATTAAAGGATTCTATTGAAGAAGAACTTAAAATAGAAGAACGCTTCCTTGCCATTTTTAATCATATTCAGGAATTTATAATGCAGGAAGATGGTGTTATTAAGCTGGAAGAAGTTCCAACAGATATTAGTGCTGCAATGGAACGGGTTTATAATTTTATAAAAGTTGATGCAGAAAAAAAAGGCATTAAGGTTGAATACTGGTCAAAAATTTACAATCCATATATTTATCAGGATGTTAAGCATACTGCAGATGTTGTAGTTAATATTATTCATAATGCTATAAAATATACTCCTGCAGGCGGAACTATTACTTTTGGTCTCGAACAACTGCCTAATTTTTCTAACGATGGCTGTAATATTAAGTTTGTTTGCGAAGATACCGGTATTGGTATGGCTCAGGAATTTTTACCTCATGCTTTTGAACAATTCTCAAGAGAAGATAATGAGATAAATAAAGCAATTCCTAGTGCTGGACTGGGCTTAAGCATGGCACAGAATCTTTTGAAAGTTATGTATGGAACAATTACTGTAAAAAGCTTGAAAGGTAAGGGTACTAAAGTAGAAACGGTACAGCCTCATAGATTTGCCAAAAAAGAGGATATAATTACCGAAGCTACTTTTACAGCAAAAATAGAAGAATCCGAACAAAAAAATAATTAGACTTTCAAAAGTATATTGACGGTGGATTCTGATGTGTCTATATTTGTATAGATAATTATCAATATTAGGAATTTTAAATTGACTGAAACTCAGGTTCGGGAAGCATATTCTCGTCTTACAAAATTATTGATAGAAAAAAAACTTACCATTACGACAATGGAAAGCGCTACCTCCGGTCAAATTGCTTCTCTAATTACAGATACAGAAGGTTCTTCCGCAGTTTTAAAAGGCGCTTTTGTTACTTACTGTAACGAAGCAAAAATTATGCAGGGAGTGCCAGCAGGTATAATACAGCAGTTTACTGTTTATTCAAAAGAAACTGCTGCAGCCATGGCAGAAGCCTGTAAAAAAACTTACAAGGCAGATGTGGGAATAGGCGTTACAGGAACCATGGGGAATGTGGACCCTGCTAATCCTGAATCATCAAAACCTGGCCAGGTTTATTTTGCAATTTCCTTTAACGGAAAAACTCAAGCCTGGGTTGTTGCAATTGAACCCAAGCCTACAAGATTAGCTTACAAACTGGAAGCTGCAGGTCTGGTTTTGGAAAAACTGATGGAATTACTGGAAAAATAGGAGTTTTATATGAAAGGTTATATGCATGGTGTAAATCTTGGTGGCTGGCGTTTGGGTTAGTCCTAAAATGACAAAACAATTCAGTTTTTACTTCAGTTCTTGATAAACATGGAATTGGTAGATCGGCCTGGAATTACCACGCTCACGTTTTTGGTCTTTCCGACGAATGGATGGATTCAAAACGGGACGAAGTAATCAAGCTGTTGTAGTTTAAGCTGCCTTAAACTTTAAATAATCCAATTTCATCACCAATCTGATTAATGCTGTCAGATACCTGTGCAGAAATTGTAGAAAGGGAAGCTCCAGTTTCATTGATTCGTTCAGCACCTGTATGCATTTCATCCACACTGTTGCGAATCATGTCTGTTGCATTCTGAAGCTTTTCAATTTCTGTAAGGATCTGCTTGCTTCCGTTTGTCATTTCAGAAGAAGCAACTCGAACTTCAGAAGTAGAGTTGTTCATATCCTGAAGTGCCTGAATAATCTGGCGGGAACCTGTCTGTTGTTCAATCATAGCTCCTTTAATCTGTTCAATAATCTGACTAGTATCTGCAATGCTGGCAGAAACAGAAGAGAAGGCTGTGTTAGTTGTATTTGAGAATTCAACAACTTTCTGAATAGTTTCCTGAATTTTTGTAAGTTCAGCTGTAATTGTATTTGACTGTTCAGAAGAAGTTTCAGAAAGCTTACGGATTTCGTCAGCAACTACAGAGAAGCCTTTACCAGCTTCACCGGCGTGAGCCGCTTCAATTGCCGCATTCATAGCCAGAAGGTTAGTCTGCTCTGCAATGCTGGCAATAGCAGTGTTTGCTTCCTGAAGCATAATTGACTGATCTTTAATAATGTTAATCTGATTGTAAGTATCAAGCTGGGTTTCAATACCATATTTGGCCTTTTCTTCCAGCTGATTAAATGAGCTTACCATCTTAGTTACACCATTATTAACAGATTCAATATTGCCAATCATCTGTTCAACAGCAGAAGAAGCCTGTGCAACGCCGTTTGCCTGATTTTCAATCATTTTTTCAAGAGATTCAATGTTGGCAGTAATTTCGTTCACAGCACCTGCTGTTTCTGTTACAGAAGCCGCCTGTGAAAGAATGTGACCGTTTACGCTTTCAATGTTAGCAATAATCTGTGTAATAGAAGATGAAGCTTCCTGAGTACTCAACTGGAGACTGCTGTCAATATTAAGAAGATTATCTTTTGAATCCAAAAGGTTTTTCATAATATCTTGAAGTTTTTCAACGAAGCCGTTAAAGCCTTTTACTACATCGCCAACTTCATCTTTTGTGGTTTCTGGGATACGCTGTGTAAGGTCTGCATTTCCCTGGGCAATTTCATTAATTGTTTTTTTAACAACTTTTAATGGCTTTAAGGAAACTTCAATTGCAATAGTAATTAAAACAATTGAAGAAAGAATGGCGCCAATAAGGAAGATGATAGCCATTCTCTTGTATGCATTTAATGAAGAATAGAATACTTCTGTAGGTGTAGCACCAAATACTACAAGTGTAGATTTAGGAATAATGTTGTGGAAACCAATAGCATCACACATTAAAAGATTATCGTAATATTCAACAACACAAGGGTTTGTTCTGTAAATTGATGTAATCAAATCACCACGGCTTTCGTTGAATATATGTTCTTCCATTCCGGAAAATTCATCACCGCAGGCAATAACTTTTTTACTGGTTCGGTTTGCAACAACAGGGTGCATGTTATAGCCTAAGTCAAAGTTTTTAATAATATCAAAGAATACATTCTGGTTGATTTCGGCAGCAATTACACCAATTGTTTCTTCTTCTGTAAGAAAAACTGGAGAAGCATAGAACTGAGTATAAAGGTTAGTTTCTTCGTCAATTTCTGGATCAGTAAAGTTGTTTCTGCCTTTAATAGCACTGATAAAATACTGATCATTTGCATGATTTTCTATTTCGCCGTCTTCGTTGATGCAATTACCGTTCTTATCGTAAAAAGCCAGGTGTTTATAGTTTTTTCTTAATTCCACAGCTATTCTATTCAGCTGTTCCTGTTTGTATTCCAGACTGAGGGAAGGGTTTTTCATGGCGTCAGAGGCAGCCAGTGTATTCAAAATACTGAATTCTTTTTCGTTAACGCTAGTAATCTGACTGGCAATACTCTTGGAAATTTCGTCTAGCTGATTGTAAACTCCTTCCTTAATGTTTTTTGAACTCATTCTAAATGAAATAACAGAAAGCAGAGTATTGGAAATAACGACTATTAATAGTGTAATAATCAATATTTTTGCCGTTAGAGTGAATCTTAATTTGATTTTTGCCATAGAAAATCCTTTAAAAAATTAAATTGTATTCTATACTATAGATAGTCTCAATTTTACCATACTTTTTTTCATAAAGTATAATAAATCTCTATCGTTTTACCATAATAACGAATTATTATTGTTTTGAAGGGTGGTCTGTAAGTGTTCTGCAGATAAAATCTAAAATTACAGTTTATAATACTTAAATCCCCCTATGACTCAAAAAAAATCAATTTGTTATAGTGTGGTTAATCGTTTAACTAACTATCAGGAGTGTAATATGGCACAGGTTTTTAATCCTTATATGCCAAGCTGGGAATATGTTCCAGATGGAGAACCACATGTTTTTGGTGACAGAGTTTATGTTTACGGCTCCCATGATGAATGGAATGGCTGTGTTTTTTGTGTAGGAGACTATGTCTGCTATTCTGCTTCTGTAAATAATTTAAAAGAATGGCGTTACGAAGGTGTTATTTACCGTAAAGACCAGGATCCTGCTCAGGATGGCAGAATGGTTCTTTATGCACCAGATGTTGTACAGGGGCCAGACGGAAGATATTACCTTTACTATGTTCTTGATAAAGTAGGCTTTGTTTCTGTTGCAGTTTGCGATACACCAGCAGGTAAATATGAATTTTACGGTTATGTTCATTATGAAGATGGAACAAGACTTGGAGACCGTAAAGGGGATCTCCCTCAGTTTGACCCAGGTGTTTTAACAGAAGGTGACAGAACATATCTTTATACAGGGTTCAGCGGTAACCACTGGAAAGAAAGAGTTGGTGCAATGGCAACAGTTCTTGGACCAGATATGCTTACGGTTATTGAAGAGCCTGTACTTGTAATTCCAGGCGACGCATGGACAGATGTTAGCAGTGCTTCGGAAGTAAAAACCGACTGTGTTTATAAGCTTTCTTCTGTAGAAAACTGGAAAGGCTTTAAAGGTCATGGTTTTTTTGAAGCTCCATCAATCCGTAAAATTGGAAATTTATACTATTTGGTTTATTCTTCAGAAGTCATGCATGAACTTTGTTATGCCACAAGTAAAACTCCAACAGGGAATTTTGAATATAAAGGTGTAATTGTAAGTAATACCGATATTGGAATTGCAAATGATAAGCCTGCAGATATGCCTGTAGCTTACGGTGCAAACAATCACGGTAGTTTTGAAGTAATTAATGGACAGTATTACATGTTCTATCACCGTCATACTAATAATTCCTGGTACAGTCGTCAGGGGTGTGCAGAAAAAATCACTGTTATGCCAGACGGTACAATTCCTCAGGTTGAAATTACTTCCTGCGGTTTGAATGGTGGTGCTTTGGAAGGTAAGGGAACTTATCCTACATATATTGCCTGCAATATTTTTAATCCAGCTAAGCCACAGATGTATGTGGGAATTGATAATCCTCCAAAGGTTGTGCAGGACGGAGCCGACGGCGACAAAAATACAGGTTATATTGCAAATCTTACTGATGGTTTTGTCATTGGTTTCAAATATTTCAGCTGTAAAGGCGTTAAAAAGATTTCGGTAACAACCCGTGGTTATTTTGACGGTCAGCTAGAAGTTCGTACAAAGTGGAATGGTCCTGTAATTGGTGCAATAAAAATCGTTTATAGCAATTTCTGGGAACAGAATAGTGCAGAAATTCAGCTTCCAGATGGCGATAATGCTCTGTTCTTTACAGTTAAAGGTAATGGTAATTTCCAGTTTAAGGATTTTACATTGGAGTAATAAGTGAAAAAAGTTGTTTTAGTTAGTGTATTCTTAGTTTTAGCAGCAGTATCTGTTAGTTGTAAGGCAAAAAAAGGAGATTCAAAGATGAAAACAGATTACATCAGAAACGGCATAGCATTCGATTGTCCTGATACAGTAAAATTAGAACAGCCAAAAGTTAAATTAGGCGAAGTAAAGCATGTAATGTATCATTCGACTACTTGTGGTCGCGATAGAGGAATGTCTATTCTGCTTCCTGCAAGCTATGATGGAACAAAGAAATTCCCTGTAGTTTATTTTCAGCACGGAATTTTTGGTGATGAATATTGTATGATCAACGATGAAAAAAATGCATTCAGACAGGTTACTGCTAATCTGGCAGCCCAGAAAGAAGCAAAAGAATTCATCATGGTTTTTGGTCATATGTATGCTTCTATAGATCCTAATCAGAAACCAAGTTTTAAACAGGAAGATGTTCTTCCATACGATAATTATATCAATGAACTGATTAACGATATTATGCCATATATAGAATCTAACTATGCAGTTTTAACAGGTCGTGAAAATACTGCAATCTGTGGTTTTTCAATGGGTGGCCGAGAATCTTTGTATATTGGATTAAATCGTTCTGATTTGTTTGGTTATATTGGTGCAATTGCTCCAGCTCCAGGTCTTGTTCCTTCAAAGGACTGGGCTATGTCACATCCAGGAATGATGCAGGAAAGCGAGCTTCACTTTAAGGAAGGAAATCCTCTTCCTGAATTTTTAATGGTTTGCTGCGGAACTCAGGATAGTGTAGTTGGACAGTTCCCAAAAACATATCATCGTATTCTGGAAACAAATAAAGTTAACCATACCTGGTTTGAAGTATTGAATGCAGATCATAACGATTTGGCTATTCGCAGCGGTTTCTGCTATTTTGCTATGAATATTTTTCAGAAATAAGCTGGCGACAGTGTTATTAAGGGTGAATTAAGGCTGATGAAATCGGCGAAATTTTAGCCATTTATTTTAAACGTACAAATAGTTCAAAATAATTGACAAATACCTTTCTAGAATAAATAATTAACTAGTTTATTTATTTTCGAGAGGTTTTTAAATGGGTTTAATTAAAGCAATTGGTGGTGCTGCTGGTGGAGTTTTAGCTGACCAGTGGAAAGAATACTTTTATTGTGATGCTTTATCAGCTGATGTGCTTTGTGCAAAGGGAGTAAAAAGAACTACTTCTCGTTCAAGTAATACAAAAGGCGAAGATAATATTATTACTTCTGGTTCTGTAATTGCAGTTGCAGACGGCCAGTGTATGATTATTGTTGATCAGGGGAAAGTTGCAGAAATTTGTGCTGAACCTGGTGAATTTAAATACGATGCTTCTACAGAACCTTCAGTTTTTTCTGGTGGTTTTGGTCACGGGCTTGCTGAATCTTTTAAAAACATTGGTAAACGATTTACTTTTGGCGGTCAGCCAGCAAAAGATCAGAGAATCTACTATATAAATACAAAGGAAATTCTTGGAAATAAGTATGGCACACCTAATGCCGTTCCTTTCCGTGTTGTAGATCAGCGAGCTGGTATTGATATTGATGTTTCTGTTCGTTGTTTTGGTGAATATTCTTACAAGATTACAAATCCAATACTTTTCTATACAAATGTTTGCGGTAATATTTCAGCCAATTATACTCGCGAAAATCTTGATGGACAGCTTAAAACTGAACTTTTAACTGCATTGCAGCCAGCTTTTGCCCGTATTTCCGAAATGGGAATCCGTTATTCTGCAGTTCCAGGTCATACTCAGGAATTGGGAGACGCTCTTAAACAGGAGCTTTCTGCAAAATGGCGTGATTATCGTGGTATTGAAATCCAGATGGCTGGTGTTTCATCTATTAAAGCTGACGAAGAAGACGAAAAAATGCTTAAGGGACTTCAGCGGGATGCTGCATTTATGGATCCAACTAGAGCTGCGGCTCATTTAGTTGGGGCACAGGCTGAAGCAATGAAAACTGCAGCTGGCAATCCTAATGGAGCTGCCATGGCATTTATGGGAATGAACATGGCTCAGCAGGCAGGGGGAGTAAACGCTCAGAATCTTTATGCAATGGGTGCTGCTAACAACACAAATACTGCTGCTGCTCAGCCAGCGGCTTCTGCACAAACTCCTTGGAAATGTTCCTGCGGTGCAACAAATACTGGCAAATTCTGCAGCGAATGTGGCGCTCCACGCCCAAGGGAAGAATGGGTATGTTCATGTGGCACAAAAAATAAGGGAAAATTCTGCCCTGAATGCGGTGCTAAGCGTCCTGAATAATTATGGCATACTCAACTAATCATCAGTGTCCTGCATGTACAGGACCATTGCGCTTTGATGCTAAAACAAATCTTTTAGTCTGTGATTACTGCGATTCCAAATTTCCAGTTGAACAGATTGATGCAGCCTATGCCCAGAAAATTAAACAGGGAATGGAAAATGGGATGGGAGCATCTGCCGGTGAGCAGGCTCAGGCTAAAGAGTTTGGTACAAATCATTTAAAAACTTATACCTGTTCCTCTTGCAGTGCACAGTTATTCTGCGACGAAGTTACTGTTGCTGCTTCTTGTCCTTATTGCGGAAATCCTAATGTAATTGCGGGAAAATTCAGTGGCGGACAGATGCCAGATGTTGTTATTCCTTTTAAAATGGAGAAAAAAGAGGCAATCGAGGCCTTATCTAAGTTTTATAAGGGTAAAAAACTGCTTCCAAAGGTGTTTTCGGCTCAAAATCATATAGAAGAAGTTAAAGGTGTTTATGTTCCTTTCTGGTTTTATTCTGGAAATGCAGATGTAAATCTAAAGGCAGCCGCCACACGAGCCGCTGTTCACAGAACTTCCAAAGAAATCATCACTACAACCTCTCATTATGTAGTAGAACGCAAAGGAAATGTTTCTTTTGAAAATGTTCCAGTAGATGCTTCTGAAAAAATGGATAACGACATGATGGATTCGCTGGAACCATTTGATTATTCAGATTTAAAGAAGTTTACACCTTCATATTTACCAGGTTTTCTTGCAGAAGCTTACGATGAAAATCCCCAGGAATGTGTGGGGCGTCTGGAAGGTAGAGTTTCTAAGACCGCCGCTTGGGAAATGGAACGGGATATTGTAGGTTACGATTCAGTTTCTGTTATAAAGCGGGATGTAAAGGTTAATTTGCAGGGTAGACCAAAGTATGCCTTTTTACCTGTGTGGCTTTTAAGTACCAGATACAAGGATAAAAACTATCTTTTTGCTATGAATGGTCAGACAGGAAAAATGGTAGGTAAGCTGCCTGTAGATAAAGGCCGTTTTTGCGGCTGGTTCTTTGGAGTTGCCTTTGGGGTAGCGGCAGTTCTTACTCCAATCATTTATTTTGCAATTATGAAGGCAGGTTTGTAATGAAAAAGAAGATTTTATTAAGCTTGATTCTTTGTATTTTTACATCCTTTTCAGTTTTTGCAGATTCCTGGGTTTTTGATAAAGCTAATGTACTGTCTTTATCAGAAAAAAGTGCTTTGTCGGATAGAATTCAGGAGATTGTGGATAATCACAACAGAGAACTGGGTGTTTATGTTGCTACAGTTCCTGGTTATGGCAGTCAGGGTTTTTATTCTGTAGAAGATTTTAGCGAAGCTTTTTATAAAAACAACCAACTGGGGTTGGGAAATAGTCATTCTGGTTTGCTTATTGTGCTTTGTATGGAAGAACGGGAGTATGATATTTGTGCTTACGGTGATTACAGTCATACAACTTTTACAGATTTTGGCAAACAGAAGCTGGCTGATGCTGCCGTTCCATATTTTAGAAATAATAACTGGGCTGGTGGTTTTACAGCTTTTGCAAATAAGGCAGATAAAATGATTTCTATGTCTGAACAGGGAAATCCTTTGGATGTAGGATCAGTTTACTTTGATTTAAAAGTTATGCTTCAGGCTTTGATTATTTCCGGTATTGCCGGACTGATTATTGGTTTGATTGTAACATTGATTCTTCGTGGAAAAATGAACAATGTTAAGGCTGCAAAATCTGCAAATCATTATGTAGACCAGAATAATGTGGCAATTGCCAGCAGAATAGATCGTTTTACTCACAATGTGGTTACCAGAACTCCAATCAATCAGAATAATAACAGTGGTGGTGGAGCTCGTGGCGGTACCAGTGTTAATGGCGGTGGTTTTTCTCATTCCAGTGGCAAGTTTTAGGTTAAAAATATTATATAAAACTAATTGCACATAAATTGTTCTTATGTTATTTTATGTGCGTATCCTTTCTAATTTGAAATCATACCGGGGTGCTGAATATTTATATCGGCTGAGAATATACCCGCAGAGCTTTGTATGAAGCTCCAACCTGATCCGGATAATGCCGGCGGAGGAAGATATGTTAAAATCTTCTTATTTTAAATTTATTGTTGTTTCTATTATTGGTTTGACAGCTCTTACTGGCTGTACAAAGAAAACTCCTGCAGAAATTGCTCGTGCTAACGAAGTTGTTGTTTATACATACGACAGTTTTATTAGTGAATGGGGGCCAGGTCCACAGATTGAAGAGCTTTTCGAAAAAGAAACAGGTCTTAACTTGACTTTTGTAGACTGTGGAGATGGTGTTCAGGTATTAAGCCGTGCCGTTCTTGAAAAGAAAAGCGTTCAGGCAGATGTGATTCTTGGTCTTGATAACAATATTTCTAAAAAAGCTATTGATGCCCATATTCTTGAATCTTATAAACCTGCAAATTCATCTGTAATTCCAGAAGATGTTCGTATGCAGTTAGGTGATGGCTGGTATTTAACACCATTTGATTACAGTCATTTTGCCATGATTTTTGATACTCGTTCTAAAGTTCCATGTCCAAAAAGCCTGGAAGATCTTACAGATCCTGTTTATGCAAAGAAAATCATTCTTATGGACCCTCGTACATCAACTCCTGGTTTAGGTTTTGTTGCCTGGACAATCTCTATTTTTGGTACTGGCGATGAACTTATGAATTACTGGAAGGCTCTTAAACCAAATATTCTTACTATGACTCCTGGCTGGTCTGCTGGCTATGGCCTTTTTAAGAAAGGTGAAGCTCCTTTAGTAATCAGCTACACAACAAGCCCTGCAAGCCATGTAGAATATGATAATATTGATTATTTTATTGCACCTGTCTTTGAAGAAGGTCACTCAATTCAGGTAGAAGGTGCTGGAATCCTTAAAGGTGCGCCAAATAAAGCTGGTGCTGAAAAATTCATTGATTTCCTTATTAGCGATGCTGCACAGTCAACTTTACCATTAACTCAGTGGATGAATCCTGCTAACAAAAATGTAGAGCTTCCAGACAGTTACAAAAAAGCTGCTCCTGTTCCAGCAAAAACACTTACCGCCGATCCTGATATAACAGACGCTGCTGTAGTTGAAATTATGAAAATTCTTGAAAACTAGGCTGGTGTAGGCTTGGATTTCTCTCATCTTGTACATGTTGCCTGGTTTACATTCTTTCAGGCAATGTGTTCAACACTAATGGCGCTTCTAATAGGATTGCCTGCCGCCTTTTATTGCGGTAGGCGCCACTTTTTAGGGCGTCCTTTTCTTTTATCCTTATCAGTTGTTCCTTTTTGTCTGCCATCTCTTATTATTGCTCTTGGTTATGTAACATTTTTAGGCTTAAATGGCGGATTAAATCAGTTTTTAATGTTTGTTTTTGGCTTTGAAGAGCCACCTGTAAAGGTTTTATATTCCTTTTTCGGGCTTATTATTGCCCACGGTTTTTACAATTTCCCATTAATAATGAAAAATGTGGCAGATTCCTGGGAAAGGCTGCCTTCCGAGCCTGCGGAATGTGCCAGATTATTAGGAGCTGGTGAAGGCCGCATATTCAAAACTGTTACAATTCATCAGCTCTTGCCATCTATAGCATCTTCAAGTCTTCTGGTTTTCATTTACTGCTTTTTAAGCTTTGTCCTTGTTCTTCTTTTTGGTGGAATCGGTAATTCTACTTTAGAAGTTGAAATTTATAAGGCTGCCAGAGGTACACTTGATTTTACAAAGGCTGGTCAGCTGGCAGTTGTGGAAACTTTAATTCTGGCAGTCGTAACAAGCTTTTATTGTATTATTGAACAGAAAGCTGCGGCCAGAACTAAAGGTTTAAAAGCAGCTCATAACAGTAGTAAAATTGCTATAAAAGGGTGGTTAGAGCATACTGTTTTTGTATTACTTGTCTTGCTAATTGCTTTATTCTTTGTGGCACCTTTAGTAGGAATTGTTATTAATGCTTTTACCAGTTCCCGTAATGGAGAAAATGGATTTACTTTAGCAACCTTTCAACGGGTTTTTAAAATGCGCAGTTTTATACCTTCGGTTAAGAATACAATTTGGGTTGCTGCTTGTACTGGTGCTTTGTGTACTTTAATTGGTTTTCTTTATTCAATGCTGCTTCGCTTTATGGAACGGAAGGTTGGTTCTAGAATGAATATATTCCTTAAGGTTGTGCCAATGCTTCCAATGTCTATTTCCAGTGTTGTAGTTGGAGTTGTTATTACACTGATAGTTCGCCGTGGAAATGCTGTCTGCTTAATTTTAGCCCAGTCGGCTCTTAGCTGGCCCCTTGCTTTTCGTGTAATTTATCTTAACATGTCTAAAATATCAGACGATTTAATAGATTCTTCGTTGATTTTATCTAAAAATAAGCTGGATTTACTGTTTAGAGTGCTTCTTCCAGTGTGTTTTCCAAGTCTTATAAGTGCATTTGGCTTTTGTTTTGCAGTCAGTGCCGGAGATACAACTTTGCCGCTGGTTCTTGCAATCCCAAAATTTGATACTTTATCATTATTTACATACAGACTGGCTGGTGCATATAGATTTAATGAAGCTTGTGCCAGTGGTGTAATACTTGGTCTAATTTGTGCTGTTGTATTTGCAGCAGCAAGCTTCAGGTTTAAGAAAAATAGAAAATCTTGAATATAGCTTTATAATTGTTTTGATGGTGGAATAACTAAATGGCATATTTTATAGCGGAAAATTTAAAACAGATTTTTGATGCAGTTAGTATTGATGTTTCGTTTTCATGCGAAAAAGGTTCAATGACTTCAATTGTTGGTGCCAGTGGAAGTGGAAAATCAACTGTTTTACGACTAATCAGCGGGTTAAATAAGGCCTGTAAAGAACAAAAATTAGTTCTGGATGGAGTTGATGTAAATGCTTTGCCACCAGCAAAACGGGAAATTGGTATGGTTTTTCAGAGTCATACTTTGTTTGATCATCTTAAAGTGGAAGATAATGTTGCTTACGGACTGATTTCTGGTGGAATGAAGAAAAAAGAGGCCCGCAAACAGGCCGCAGATTTTCTTAAACAGTTTGAGCTGGAAGGTTTTGAAAAACGGTATCCGGACACACTTTCTGGCGGTGAAAAACAGCGAGTTTCTTTAGCCAGAACCTTGATTATGAAGCCAAAACTGGTTCTTTTTGATGAACCTTTATCTGCTTTAGATGCACCTTTGCGCAAAAAACTGGCCGCTTTAATTCGTAGTTTGCAGCAAACCTTTGGTTTTACAGGCATTATGGTTACTCACGATATAAACGAAGCAAAAGCCGTTAGCGACCAGATTATTTTGATGAAAAAAGGTCACATTATCTGGCAGGGTAAAGCCTGTGATTTTGATGAAAAAATGATGGAAGAGTAGTTGTTTTCTTATTAAAAAACTGGACAGACTAAAAATTCCTAAGTAAACTTTAAATAATATTTCAATTTTAAACAGAGGGTAAAAATGAAAAAACTTATTTCAGTTCTTTTTGCAAGTTTATTTTGTGCATGTATGATTTTTGCACAGTCAAAAACTGCTCCATCTGTAGGTCTTACAGATTCTGATGTTAAAAACTTTGCTAAAAATTATTCTAAAATCGAAAAATACTTAGATAAAGTAGGCGATTCAGAAGCTGAATTTGTGAAAACAGAAAGCTTCCTGGAAACTATGGGTATATCTGGTCCAAATAGAATTCATAAAGTATTTGTAATTACTACTGCTATGACACCTGCAGTTGCAGAATATGAGATGCAGAAGGATCCAGAAGCTGCAGCACTGTTAAAAAGCATGGGACTTGATCCATTGGCTCAAGTTAAAGCTCAAATTGACGAGACAGTTAACGAAAAAGACTATAGCGTAGTAATGGCAAACAGCAAACTTCTACAGAAGATTGTTGATTAACAATGGGCTATATAGATTTTCACACACATCTTGACTGGTATGAGAATCAGGATAAT
>JAEDFM010000086.1 GCA_016292805.1 Treponema sp.
CGTTCTTTGCATTAATTAATGTAAGCCTCCGTTTTTAAAGGTTCCGCTGCCGCTTTATTCCTAAATATATTCCACGATAGATTGTGTTAAAACTTACAAGCCCATAGAAGTTCTGGATTCTGTAGTTGTTCATGAACTTTGCCATCGCCGACAGATGAATCATTCTAAGGCATTTTATGCAGAAGTATATAAGCTTTGTCCAAATTATGACAGACTGGATAAATAACTTAAAGTAAATAGTGGAGCTTATTTAAAAAGGCTATGTATAAACGGGGTGGGGATAAGAATTTTCTCATGTTTATTATAAAATAAAAAGTAATTATAATAATTGTAGGAGATTAAAATGAAAAAATTATTTACAACTTTATTGTTAGTGCTTTCAGTGTTTATGTTATCAAGCTGTATAATTATTGGATGGGATTATTACGATTACGATTACGGTGGAGAGTATGATTTTTACCTCTACAATAAGACCGACTATACTATTAGAGATTGGTATTTAATAGATGAAGACGATGTCGTTTACAAACCACGGTACAGAACTGTACATAGTGGCAGTCACGAAAAAATCAGAAATCTTCCAGAAGGATATTACAAAGCAAGATTTCAAGTAGGATCATATGACGCTGAATGGTCAGACTGGTTCTACTTAGATATAGATAAAAAAATTACTGTAAGAGATTACAGTGATTGGGACTCAATTACAAATTACTAAATCCCTAATAACTTCACCAGCAATAATAAGGCCTGCTACCGACGGAACAAAAGCACAACTTCCGGGAGCGGGTCCGTTCCCTTTAAGTTCACAATCTTCAGTTATTTTCTGTTCAACCGGCTTTTCTGTGGAAAACAGTACCTTTACATCCTTTAATCCCCGTTTTTTACATTCCTGACGCATTACCCTGGCTAAAGGACAAACCGTAGTTTTAGAAATATCAGCAATCTGGAATTTTGTAGGATCCAGTTTATTGCCAGCACCCATGCAAGAGATTATTGGAGTTCCGGCTTCTTTTGCCTGAGTTATAAGCTGAATTTTTCCAGACACAGTATCTATAGCATCTACAACATAGTCGTATTTGGAAAAATCAAACAGATTTTTTGTTTCTGGTAAATAGAAACAATCAAAGGCATTTACCTGAGCCTGTGGATTAATATCCAGAATGCGCTCTTTCATAACCTGTGTTTTGCTTTTGCCGATGGTAGAGTGCAGGGCAATAATCTGACGGTTTATATTTGTAAGACTAACTGTGTCATTATCAATAATATCAATATGCTGAATTCCGGAACGAACCAGCGCTTCTATAACATAGCCGCCAACGCCACCAACACCAAAAACCGCAATATGAGCTTTATTAAGGGTTTCTACAGCTTCTTTTCCAAGGAGTAATTCTGTACGGGAAAACTGATTAAGCATTTAGTCCTTCTTACCAATTTTGATATGGGAAGCTTTCTGGCTTAATTCTTCAATAATTGCAACTGCAGCACGTTCTTCTGGCAAATCAATTTCGCACAGTTCGTTTTTATTATCACACAAAACAATATATTCAAGACGAATTTCACCTCTGCCACAACATATTCTGGCAGGAACCGCTTTTACACGACGAAAAGCTCTGTAAATTTCAGAGTAACTTATGTAGTACACCTTTAATCCTTTTTTTACAAAAAGGATGTTGTTTCCTAAGTGAACTTTTCCTATTTCGTGAGACTGTTCATAATCAGCCTTTAAAATATCTGTCTGTATATTTTCGTTTTCGTTGATTGATAAGAATTTCATAAATGTATTATAGCATAAAAAAAACCGGAGTATAAACTCCGGCCTGTATTATCTAATTAAGGTTAGATTGTTTTACCTTTCATCTGAGCTGATTTTCTGAGCCAATCCATTCCAGATTCATAGTCGCCCTGACGGATTTTACCTTTTTCCAAAGCATCCTTAAGTCTTGCAGCGAGTTCTGTGAACTGTTCGTCATCTACCATCTTTTCAAAGTCAGGCTGATTTAAACCAAATTTTGTATGCATAATAAACCTCCAGCATTGATGATTTAATCTATATATAATAGTAACCCATATTTTGTAAAAATCCAGTTTTTTCGAATAAATCAGCTAAAAATAACATTTTATTAGATTTTTACAATAGTAGTTTATAATCTTCTCTGAAGTGCTAATGAAATGCTACCAGACCGCAAAACCTAGAATTATGGATTTAGTGGCTGCATCAAAAGAATAAATATAGTAAAGTATAACCATGAAGCTTTATATTTCCGATTTACACTTTTATGGCGATGCACTTATTTCTCAATTAGACAACCGAAATTTCCCTGACTGCGAAACAATGAACCGCTATATGATTGATCAGTGGAATTCAAAAGTGCAGGGCGGAGATCAGATTATAGTTTTAGGTGACCTTTTCCATACAAAAGATGCTGATAAAGTAAACTGGATTTTAAACAGACTTTCAGGAAAAATATGCCTTATTGAAGGAAATCACGATTGTGTATGGCTAAAAAAAGAAGGTGTAAACCTGAATCGTTTTGAATGGATAAAACCCTACGCAGAATTTGATGATCATGGTTATACAGTTATCGCAAGTCATTATCCAACCTTTTGTTATAATCACCAGCATGTAAGAAAAGCAGATGGAAGTCACAGAACCTATATGCTTTATGGACATGTACATAACAGCCCAGATGAACTTTTAGTGAATCAATTCCAGAATATAACTCGCCAAACAGTTGTTACAAACGCTCAAAAGCTTACAGATAATATTCCATGCCACATGATAAACTGTTTTTGTATGTTCAGCGATTATAAACCTTTAAGCCTTGAAGAATGGATAAAGGTTGATGAAGAAAGAAGAAGTCAACTGAATAAATCTTAATATGTTTCTGTAGAAAAATCTAATTTTAGCAAGAAAAGTGCAGGGGAGGCTACACCTAAATTCTTATAATTATTAGGAAGAGTGAGAATTTTGATTTTTTTGCTAATCATTTCTATGCAGAAATTTCTAACCACTACCGATAATATAAATATAAGCAGACTGCCTGATGTATGGTTCTTAATTCCCCTCCCACCCAAGAATCACAATTTTAGACATTCTGCTTTTTTTTGTTTAAATTATTTTTAAGGAAGCAAATCGTCCAGTTCTTAGAAGCTGGAAAATGCATTTGAATCTTTTTTTTTGGGAAGCTTATTTAAGATTATATCCCATCAATTCTGTGAGTGTTTCTAAATAAGCAACTTTGTCTCTGGAGATATGGAATTTCAGCATCTTTCGTTCTAAACTCAGGTTCTTCGCTTTTCAATTCATTCCTCTCAATAAGTCCTGTATAATCGCTTTTAGAACTTTCTAATTCAATTATACTTTTTGCGAAGCTTGATTTAATGCTTATATATATTGTGGGGTTCACCGGTTAAAATTAGTAAAGTAAATAGGGTTCAGAAAACAGACTATAGAAAATGATTAGGTAGACAGAATATAATCTTTACTATACATTTGTCTTGTTATAATGTATGTTCTGTCTAC
>JAEDFM010000036.1 GCA_016292805.1 Treponema sp.
TTACAACTTTAAGTTTTCCCTCAATCGTAATGCTGAGTAAGGCTGTTAAGCCAAAGCTTTTGGGAATTTTTATTGCAATTTGTGTTGCAGGAATTGTTGCTGTTGGATATTTATTCAACTTTTTACAGGGTATTATTTTATAAAATATAAAGGAGTTTTATTATGGAAATTAAATCAATTAAAATTTTAGGTCGTGACGGATGCCGTAACTGTTCTACAATGTTTCAGAATACAATGGACATTCTTGCAGAAAAAAACATTGCCTGTGACTGTCAGCATGTAACAGATTTACAACAAATTATGGCTTATGGCGTTATGAGTCTTCCAGGGCTAGTAATCAACGAAAAAGTTGTAAGCTACGGAAAGATTCTTTCTAAGGCTGATATTGAAAAATTTATTGATGCAAATTAGTTTTTCAGTCTTTTGATGCAGTATGTTATGGGATTATGGTAAATACAGTGTTATAATAGGCTTATGAATTATTCATCTTCTTCAATAACAAATTTAACTGGCGAAAAAGATTTAATAAAATGGGATCCTAAATTTGCACTTGGGATTCCACTTATTGATGAACAGCACAAGCATCTTGTTGAGCTGTGTAACAAACTTTATACAGAAGTTATGGAAAGTCGTGCTAAATATGGAAATAACAACAATATACTTTGGCAAAATGCTTTGGATGGAACATTAAAAGAATGTGTAAATTATGTTACAACTCATTTTTCCAGCGAAGAAAAATTGATGCTGCATGTAGGATATGAACAATATTCTGAACATAAATCCCGCCATGAAGAATTTACAAAAAAAATTCTGGAAACTGCAAAAGGTTTTAATTCCATGAGTTTTTCAGATGCCATTAAGTTCTGTATATTTCTTTATGACTGGGTTCTTTCTCACATTGCCCACGAAGATAAACTTTATGTAAAGAAAGTGGTGGAATACAAAAAAACTCAATCTCAAGAAGTTAAATAGGTGACTAACAAATAGTATTTACAGTAGGGTTTGTCTGCCACAATACCTCGTAAAGCAATTATAGTTTTCTTAGTTGCAAATGGAATTGTTATCCAAAAAAGCATCTTTAGAATCTACGCGCCCAAGCTTTCTTATGGCGCCAGATTCATAAAGTAATGCTTCGGAAAGAGTTGTTTTTCCTGGGGCTACATGTGCTAAAATTCCAGTAGCAAGCCTGGTCAATTTAGTATTTAATTACGACAAAGCTTTTTGCTGGAAGTAAGATTTTGCCATCTAACTTAACTGTTTGTGTATCTACAGTAGAAGCTTCTACACTGCGTAATTCACAGAGTTTAGCATTAGACATAACTCCAGCTTTTATAACCTTCTGTCCGTTGCTTGTGTCTACAGCGGCAGTTGGGGCAGGAATACGTGCCATGCCATTTTTAGCTTTTAGTGTAATAACCTGTGCTTCGCCTGTAATGTTAAGTTCAAGCTCCTGTTCTGTTGCGTTTCGGTTTACAACTTTTAAAATCTTTTTGTTTCCGTTCTTTACAACTGAAATATAGATTCCATTTTTGCGTAATTCTTTTTCTTGATTGTTTAATTCAAGAGTTTCTGTTCCTGAATATTCAGAAAAAAGCTGCTGAACATAATAGTTAGGAGTGAAAATAACTTTATCAGCATCAAACCAGATTAAATCTGGAGTCCACTGAGAATGACCGATACGGTTGAAAAGTGGGGCATAAGAAGCAAATTTTACAACATCACCGTTGCGTTCCATACCAGTCATCATAGCAGCTTCTGCGAGAGCTGATTCAACTGAGTTAGAAAGATTTGCGTCATGACCAGCATATTCACCAGCAAAAACTGCAACTTCGCGGGAGTAATTGTCGTAGAAGTCTGTGTTGTCAAAAAGCCAGTCTGGTTCAACATAGTAGTGTTCATCTACCGCAAATGCGAATTTTGGATTTTTCTTACATTCATCACGATAGAAATCCCATGCTCTTGTATGGAATGGATGATTAATGAATGGTCCGGCTGTACCAAGACACTTAATTTCTGGATAAACCTGGTGAATTGCTTTTTCAAAAGCCTTGTAGCGTGGTGCTAAATCTACAGCGCCGCTTTCCCACTGTTCATTTCCAATAGCAACAAGTTCAAGATTAAAGCTTTCTGGATGTCCCATTTTTGCACGAACAGCACCCCAGCGAGAAGTAACTGGACCATTTGCAAATTCAATAAGATCTAAGGCATCCTGAATATAATCCTGGAATTCTGGAGCATTCATTGGAACTACTTCGTAAGTACGGAACTGACAAGATACGCCAATGTTCAAAACTGGAAGTGGTCTACAGATGCGTTTATCACTGGAAAGCAATTCGCACAAGAGGAAATATTCATAAAAACCAATACCATAACTCTGCATGTAATGGCAGTCCTGAGTTTCCCAGGCCTGAATTGTGTTTCCGCCCTGTTCGCCCCAAAGGTTTGTATTGATTTTACGGTTTTTAAGTTCTCCTACAGTATTTTTCCAGTAGTAGCGGCGCTGAATAGAAGTTCCTTCAACAATACAACCGCCAGGGAAGCGGAGAAACGATGGTTTAAGCCCTTTAAGTGCTTCAAAAAGATCCTTACGGAATACGCCTGCAACAGCATCTTCTGGAATCATAGAAATCAAATCAAATTCTACACATCCAGCTGCTGTAAGTGCAATTTCAAAAAGTGCACCCTGTACTGAATCATCAGCTGTTAATTCTGCAGTGTACTGTTTCCATTCTTTTGTATCGCAAACAACATTGATAGTGTCCATCCATTCTTTTGGAGGATTTTTTCCGTTATCAAAATCAACAGTAACAGAACCATAAGTCTTACCAGCTTTTTTAACGCTTACAGTAATTTTTCCTTCTGGATAATTTACTTCGCGAGCATAATAACTGATTTTGTATTTCATACCTTTTACAAGAGAAATACCGTCATAAGCCTTGTTTGTAAAACCTTCTCCAGCAGCATCAGCTGTAAATCTTAAATAATGAGGATTGTTTCCGCTTACAGCGCTGTTAATGGAAATTTCAAGCTTTTCTGCTTTGTTGCAGTTTGAATCCCACGCATAAAGATTATCTTCTCGTAAAATATAGTTGTGATTTTCGCCCTTGCTTTTTACAGCTTCAAAGGAACGGTTTTCGATTAATTCTGCGTATAAACCGCCGTCTGCAGCAAAGTTAATGTCTTCAAAAAAGAGACCAACCATATCTGGTGTTATTCTTTTTGATGTTGTGTCTGATAAGTTCAATTTGTTCTGACTCATGGAAATGCTCCAATTTTTAAATTTTCACGTAAATTTACAATTTATTAATTGTAACACGAAATTATGCATTGTTAGAACTATAATTTTTGTGATAAAAAATTTAATTTTTTTGGGTAAAACGCTCTGTTGGTTTTATACATTAGGATTTATAGTTTGAATAGTTTTGCAGAACAATAAATATAAAAAAAGAGAATTACTATGGTTTCTTTCGGATCATTTTTATGTTGTACTTCTGGCGATTATAAATAATCGAAGATATGTCCAGCTTCTCTTTCTGTATAACATATTTTATTCGTAAATACACACCTAATGTTTTCACCTTCAATTGTTTTCATAAAATACCTCTCATTTTCAGTTTCTATGAACAGTGTAACACAGTGGTGTGTCAACGAATGACACCGTAAATAAAAAAACTCTATTTATTTAATTTTAAATTTAAAATTTGCTATAATAACCGTCATTATGAGTGATTCTTCAAAAGCAATTATTAACGATATGACACAAGGTTCGGTTTTCAAGAAGATGGTGGTCTTCAGTCTTCCTGTAATGATTTCAAATGCACTTCAGCTTTGTTATGGGCTTATAGATATGGTTATTGTTGGAAAATTTGTAGGCAGTGCAGGGCTTTCTGCAATTACAATTGGAAGCCAGGTTTTTAATCTTATGGCAACGCTGTGTATTGGTTTTTCAGTTGGCGGACAGGTTTTTATTAGTCAATTGATTGGTGGAAAAGAGTATAAACGGCTTAATCAGACAATAGGGACTGTATTTACTCTGGTTGGTTTTTTGGGATTGTTGATGACCCTTATAGGATTTTGTTTTTCGGTACCAGTTCTACGGCTTATGAATACGCCGGAAGAAAGTTTTGAAATGGCAAAATCATATATGAAAGTATGTTCTGGCGGTGTTCTTTTTACTTATGGATATAACATGGTTTCTGCAATTCTACGTGGAATGGGAGACTCAAAACGCCCGCTTCTTTTTATTTTGATTTCTACTATCGTAAACTTGGCTGGAGATCTTCTTCTTGTTGGTTATTTTAAGATGGGTGCTGCAGGAGCTGCATGGGCAACAATTTTGGGGCAGGCGGTAAGCTTTGTTATAGCTCTTGTGTTCCTTGTAAGACGTAAGGAAGAATTTCACTTTGATTTTAAGGCAAGAAGTTTTATTCCGGAAAACAGTACTGCTGTAAAACTTGTTAAACTTGGGGTTCCTTTTGCACTTCAGAATAGCAGTATAGATATCAGTATGATGTTTGTATGTGCTCTGGTAAACTCTTTTGGTGTAATTGCTTCTGCAACTTTTGGAGTAGGAAGCCGCCTTCAGAGTCTTGGTTTTGTGATGTCAGGTGCTGTTGGAGCATTTGTCAGCAGCCTTGTAGGTCAAAATATTGCGGCGGGAAAAATGGATCGTGTTCATAAAGGGATTCATCTTGGACTTGTTAGCAGTATAATTTTCTGGGGTATTCTTACATCTATTTTCCTTATATTTCCTGAAATGTGTTTTGGACTTTTCTCAAAAGATCAGGAAGTTTTGAATATGGCACCTCTTTATATGATGTGTATGGCAGTAGGTGCTCCAGCTCTTGGGTGTATGACTCCGTATAACGGTTTTATTCAGGGAATAGGGAATTCAAAAATGTCACTTATTTTTTCAATTTTGGACGGCTTTGTTGCCAGAATCTCTTTAAGTTATCTTATTGGTATTGTGGCTGGACTTGGCCTTAAAGGATTTTTCCTTGGTTATTTCCTTGCTCCTTATTTCACAACCATTCCAGCAATGATTTATTACTATTCAGGAATCTGGAAGAAACGAAAGCTTCTGGCATAGATTATGTATTCATAAAGAGTTTATGTTTATGAAATAATTAGCAGAACTTGCAAAACTCATAAAGCTTACAATTTTATTGGATGACTTAAATATTTTTTTTGATAGTCCCATTGACTTAATCAATAAAGCGCTTTATCTTTTTATTGTGGAAAAGAAAGAACATAAAAATTGGGGTGGTGCCAGAAAAGGTGCTGGGCATCCTGCTACAGGAATAAACTACAAGTGTCTTACACTTACTCTTTCAATCAAACAGGCTGACGAACTTCGTATGTATGCAGCAAATGAAGGACTTACTGTAAGCCAGTTTGTGGCAGAAAAATGCGGGCTTTCTCCAAAGGAACAGAAAGAACCAAAAATCGTAAAGGAAAAGAAAACTCAGTCTGCAAATGAATATGGTATGGTTTCTTCGCTTGATAATCTTTTGATGGTTGCTGAAGATACATCACAATACAATAAAGATAAATAACTATTTCAAATTCTTAAAAATCAATTTAAAAGAAGTCTGAGGTTATATAACTTCAGACTTCTTTTATTTTAACTGTATTAACAATGCATGGAACTTACTATTATTTTTACCTAAAAAAAACAAGAAATAGCCATTGACTTATTCAAGAAGTGGTATTATCTTTATGTTAACAAGAAAAAACCAATGGGTAATTCAAGAAACAAACAAAATATTTCAGTGGATGGTGGACATGACTATATCCGCAGATGTTATCAGGAAGAAGATAAATATGAAGAGTTGAGTGAATATACAAAAATAGAGGAGAACTAAATTATGGATAAAAATGAAATGATTGAACTTATAGGGGTAAAAAACGTTGAAAATCTTGGTTTTCTTCCAGAAAATGTAAGAAAAGAAATTGTTGAACTCAAAGTAAAAATTGATGCAGCTTATGAGAATTCTGAAATCATTAAAAAATATCAGATACGAAAATATTCAGTGAAAAGTGAAATATTAATAATTAATGAATGATAATGAATATTCCAGAAGTTTATGACAAGCCTGCTATTTTTTAGTGTAATTTAAGGATTCTTTGGTTTTCGCTGCCACGGAATTCTAGCATTAAATTGCGCTGGGATTCGAGGAAGGGGCCGTCTACCAGGGTGTCGATGCAGGCTAGCATGCGGTCGGTGAATTCGGTGTGTTTGGGGCAGCCGGATTGCAGGTCTTTTTCCAGGATGTAGCCGGTCCAGCACCAGATGTCTTTTTTGGGGTAGATTTGTTTTAGTTTTTCCAGGAATGGCGCAAGCACGGCCTGGTTTTCTTCTTCGAAAGGTTCGCCACCTAAAAGTGAGAAGCCTGTAATGTGAGATGGTTCCATTAATTTTATGATTTCCTGTTGAGTTTCTTCTGTGAATTCCTGGCCGTAATTAAAGTCCCAGGTTTGTGGCTGGAAGCAGCCTTTGCAGCAGTTACGGCAGCCGCTTACGAAAAGTGAAACTCGGACTCCAATTCCATTGGCAACATCAAAATTTTTTATGGCACCGTAGTGCATATATTTCTCCAAAATAAGGTTATTGGGGGGCGTTACGGGGGATTTCACCCCCGTTCGAGGGGGTAGGGCGCAACGAAGTGCGCCCGAGGGGCAGGCGCCCCTTTGAATAAAACTACAGGTGAAGTACCCGTTCTTTGATTTCTTCTGTACGCCCCTGATTCCAGTAGTTTGTACCGATGTAACCACAAGTACGGCGGGCAACATTCATAGTAGTCTGGTCTGTGTTTCCGCACTGAGGACATTTCCAGATAAGTTTTCCGTCGTTGTCTTCTACAATCTGGATTTCGCCGGTAAAGCCACATTTCTGACAGCAATCTGATTTTGTGTTTAATTCTGCGTACATGATGTTTTCGTAAATGTGCTTAAGAACTGCAATTACTGCTGGAATGTTCTGCTGCATATTTGGAACTTCTACATAGCTGATGGCTCCACCTGGGCTCAATTTTTGGAACTGGCTTTCGAAAGTAAGCTTTGTAAAGGCATCTATGTTTTCTGTAACATGAACATGATAGCTGTTTGTAATATAGTTTTTGTCTGTAACGCCAGGTATGATTCCAAAGCGCTGTTTAAGGCATTTTGCAAACTTGTATGTTGTAGATTCAAGAGGTGTTCCGTATACAGAGAATGCAATTGAAGTTTCTTCCTTCCATTTATCGCAGGCATCGTTTAGGTGCTGCATAATTTTTAATGCAAATGGAGTTGCCTGTGGGTCTGTATGTGGGCGACCTGTCATGTAGCGTACACATTCGCAAAGGCCGGCATAACCGAGGGAAATTGTTGAGTAGCCATTGAAAAGAAGGCGATCGATTGTTTCGCCTTTTGCAAGACGGGCAAGGGCGCCGTTCTGCCAGAGAATTGGAGCTACGTCTGATGGAGTTCCTAAAAGTCTCTTGTGGCGGATCATTAATGCACGGTAGCAGAGTTCGAGACGTTCATCAAAGATTTCCCAGAATTTTTCCATGTCTTTGCCTGATGAACATGCAATATCAACAAGGTTTAATGTTACTACGCCCTGATTAAAGCGACCGTAGAACTTTGGTTTTCCTGTTTCGTCCCGGTATACTGAAAGGAATGAACGGCAACCCATACATGGGAAACAGTTGTCTTCCTTAATTTCTTTCATTTTCTTTTCGCTGATGTAATCTGGAACAAGACGTTTTGCAGTACATTTAGCGGCAAGTTCTGTAAGATAGAAGTATTTTTCGCCTTCGTTAATGTTGTCTTCTTCTAAAACATAAATGAGTTTTGGGAAGGCTGGTGTTACCCAGAAGCCGGCTTCGTTACGAACACCTTTTGTGCGTTGTTTAAGAACTTCTTCAATGATTAAAGCAAGGTCTGCTTTTTCCTGTTCGTTGCGGGCTTCGTTTAAGTACATGAATACTGTGATGAATGGAGACTGTCCGTTTGTTGTCATAAGTGTAACAACCTGGTACTGGATAATCTGTACACCACGGGTAATTTCTTCTGCAAGGCGGCGTTCAACGATTTTGTCGAACTGTTCTTTTGTAAAGGTTACGCCTGTTTCTTCTATTGTCTGGTTTAATTCTTTAATAAGCTTTTTGCGGCTTACGTCTACGAATGGAGCAAGGTGTGTTAATGAAATTGACTGTCCGCCGTACTGGCTTGAAGCTACCTGTGCAATAATCTGTGTTGCAATGTTACAAGCTGTAGAGAAGGAATGTGGAGTGTCGATTTTTGTTCCGCTGATAACTGTGCCGTTCTGAAGCATGTCTTCCAGGTTTACAAGGTCGCAGTTGTGCATGTGCTGTGCAAAGTAGTCTGCGTCGTGGAAGTGAATGATACCTTCGTGATGTGCCTGTACAATGTCGTCGTCCAAAAGGAAACGGCGAGTGATATCTTTAGAAACTTCGCCTGCCATGTAGTCGCGCTGAACTGAAACGACTGTTGGGTTTTTATTTGAGTTTTCCTGCTTAACTTCTTCGTTTGTACATTCAAGTAAAGAAAGAATCTGCTGGTCTGTAGAGTTTGATTTACGCATTAAAGCGTGGCGATAACGGTATGTAATATATACGCGGGCAATTTCGAAGGCACCAATGCGCATAAGTTCTGTTTCTACTAAGTCCTGAATTGCTTCTACGTTTAACTGAACTTTACTGGCATAGCAGGCATCTTTTACTTTTGATGAAACGGCCTGAATATAAGCATCAGAAATACGATCTACTTCTGGTACTGCCTGATTTGCTTTTTCGATAGCGTTTACGATTTTCTGTACATCGAAAATTGCTTCTTCGCCATTACGTTTAATGATTTTCATAATACCCCACCCAATTTTTATAATTTTAGTTTTTTTATTGATGCAAAACACAGAATTTGATAATTGTCAATAGTGTTTTGTAAGTTTTTTTATTAAAAATCGACACTATATATAGTGTCTAACCGTCTACGAATTTATCAATTTACGGCTTTTTATTCAAGGGAATTTAGGGGAATTCAGATGAATTTTGGATGAATTTGCTTTGAATTTTTATTAAAGATTTTTTAACGTTTTAGAATAGATTTATAATAAAATTTGTAATTACAGAAAAACAGATTTTAAATTTTTATGTGGATATTTTTATTATGCGAATAACATCTAATGAAACATTTAAAAAGAAATTCCCTATTACATTAAAGATTCTCATTCATTTGTTTTTCTCATTGATTGTAATGGTTGGTGTTATTGTAGATAACAACGACGGATAGTTCATTAAATGTTGGTAATGTTAGTGATACCCTTGTAAATAGTGTACATTCTGAAGAAGCTACAATTTCTTAGATTGAAGGTTTTAATAAAGAAATTGGTATGTTTAAGGTTTTGTTTTATTTAGATTTAAAATTTTACCAGCAATGATTGTAATTAAAAATGTTACAAGCATATCTGGTACTGTGTTTCCTGTATTAAGATCAAAGTGGCAGAGCAACGGCTAACTATACCGCTTTTATTTAATATTCCATGCATGATTTATAGGACCACTGCCTTTACCTAAATCCAGCATTGCTCCTAAGGCTCCAGAAATGTATTCCTTGGCTTTTTCTACTGCGGTTTTAAGTGGCAAACCTTTTGCCAGGTTACTTGCTATTGCACTGGAAAGAGTACAGCCAGTACCGTGGGTGTTTGGATTATCAATTCTTTTTCCATGGAACCAGGTACCTTCTGTTCCGTTATAAAGATAATCGTTGGCGTCGTTTAAGGAGTGTCCCCCTTTCATTAAAACAGAGCATCCATATTGCTGATTGATTATTTTTGCGGCAGTTTCCATATCTGCTTCAGATTTAATTTCCATTTGAGAAAGAACTTCTGCTTCTGGAATGTTTGGTGTGAGCACAGTTGCCACAGGTAAAAGTTTACTTTTTAGTGTACCAATTGCTTCGTCACTAATAAGCTTTGCTCCGCTGGTGGCAACCATTACTGGGTCAACAACCACATTTTTAAGCTTATAAGTTTTTATACAATCAACAATTACGTTGATTAATTCGCTGGAAGAAACCATTCCAGTTTTAACGGCATCAGGAAAAATGTCTGTTACAACATCTTTAATCTGTTCACGTAAAAAATCTGGAGTAACTTCCATAATTCCAGTAACGCCGGTGGTATTTTGTGCAGTCAATGCTGTAACAGCGCTCATAGCGTAAACACCATTACATGTCATTGTTTTAATATCTGCCTGGATTCCGGCGCCTCCGCAGGAATCACTTCCTGCAATAGTTAATGCTGTGTTCATATTTACCTCTTTACATTCAGGCGGTGCCCTCAAGAATGCATTTTTTTATATAATTTTTTGTACTTCGTCTTTTAATGCTTTTGTTGCAGCCTTTATATCTTCCTGCCCGTAAATTGCACTGATAACTGCAATTCCGCAGATTCCACTGTCCTTTAATTGATGGACATTATTTTTAGAAATTCCACCAATAGCTACCACAGGAATAGATACTGCTTTACAAATTTCCTTTAATGTACTGTGAGGAACTTCTATAGCATCATCCTTACTGCCAGTTGGAAAAACCGCTCCAACACCCAGATAATCTGCTCCCTGTTTTTCTGCAAGAATTGCTTCTTCAACAGTTTGGGCACTTACGCCAAGAATTTTTTCTGAGCCAATTAAAGAACGGACATCCTGTGCATTCATGTCGCTTTGGCCAACGTGAACACCATCAGCATTAATTCGGATTGCAAGTTCCACATTATCATTTACAACAAAAGGAACATTATATTTCTTGCATAACTGCTGTAAATCTTTTGCTTCTGCTTCAAAATCTTCTTCGTTTAATTCTTTTTCCCGTATTTGAACAAAGGTCGTGCCACTTTCCAGTGCTTCTTCTGTTTGCTGTAAAAGATTTTTCTTTCCAGTCCAGTGTCTGTCGGTAACTGCATATACCAAAAGAGATTCAGCCAGCACTTTTTTACTTAATTTCATATTTTGCACCCTGTTCCAGCTGGTCTCCAGTCATATTGTAGATGGCATCAATAATTCTGTTCCGGTAAGTTGAGTTTCCGTCTCCTTCCTGCATGTGGCTGAATCCAATTTCTCCAGCAAGCCCCATTGCACATACAGCAGCGGCAGCGGCTTCCAGAACATTATCAGGATTTGCTACGATGAATGCAGTTATTAAACCACTAAGCTGACAGCCCGTTCCGGTAATTCGACCCATTTCTGGGCGACCATTTCGAATAACGAAACATTTTTCACTATCAGCAACTAAATCAATTGCACCTGTTACAGCTACAACGCAGTCCATCTTTTTGGCAAAATTTTTTACAAAGGCAATGGATTTTTCAAGATTGGAATCAGTTACAGCATCAGAAATATCAGCATCAACACCCTTTGTAGTTCCATTGCCCAAAGCTAAAGTTTTCATTTCAGAAATATTTCCACGGATAACAGAAAATTTTACTTTTTCCATTAATTCAATTGCAGTATCTGTTCTGAGTTTAGAAGCTCCCGCTCCAACAGGATCCAGTAAAACCATGTGACCAAGTTCATTAGCTTTTTTACCAGCAAGAAACATAGAAGGAATTGTGTTGTGATTTAATGTACCAATATTGATATTTAATCCACCGCAAATAGATGTAATATCCTCAACATCTTTTTCTTCATCACTCATAATAGGACTTCCACCACAAGCAAGAATAATGTTTGCAACATCATTTACAGTGACATAATTAGTAATGTTGTGTACTAACGGACACTTTTCGCGAACATTTGAGAAAATTTTTTGTAACATAACAAGCCTCGTATAAAATAGAATGCCTGTTTGAATTTGCGTTAAGTAGAATGATTTTTTAAAACATCAGACAAGAATCAAAATAATTTGATTAGAGATGATTTATGAATTTCCCTACGTTGGCATTATCCAAATCAGGTTAAAGGGTCAAGACAACACAGTCTACTCTCAGCAAGGTTTACCAAGCTCCCCTAATAAGTTGTAACCGTAAATTAATATTTACGATTGCTGTAATATATCATTTTTATTTTAATCTTTAAAGATGTGTAGGATTACTTTTATACAGCATACTTGGTCTTCCACCTGTGCTGTAATTAATGTCTTCTGTGATTTGTTTTTCGTTTACAAGGTAGTTTAAATAGTTGCGAACGGTAACAATTGATATGCCAAGTTCTTCGGCAATCATATCTACTGTGTTCCATGAATTATTGGTTTTAAAAAAATCCTGAATAAGGGTAAGGGTTTTAGGTTGAATGCCTTTAGGTAATTTTGGAGTAGGGGAAGATTCACTTTTTTGATTGTTGGAAATCAGTTTATCAAGACTTGATTGATCAATGACTGAGTTTTGGCCTAGCATTTGCTTTTGGGCAAGAAATTTTTCTAGAGAAATGTTAAACCGTTCATAAGCAAAAGGTTTAATTAAATAATCTAATACGCCCAGGTGCATGGTATCTTCAATTGTGGCCGTGTCGTTTGCGGCAGTAACCATAATAACTTCAGAATCAATTTTGTTTTCACGGATTTTTTTAAGAGTTTCGGTGCCGTTCATTACCGGCATAAATACATCAAGAAGAATAAGATCCACAGAATTTGATTCAAGGAATTGTAAAGCTTCTGCTCCGTTACGGCAGGTTCCGGCAACTGTAAATGAAGGATTTTTAAGAACATACTGTTCATTAATCATTGCAACCATTGGATCATCTTCTACAATCAAAACCTTGTAATTCATATGCATTTCCTATCTATATAATATAACCATAAAACAGCTTCCTCTACCAGTTTGAGATTCAACTGTTATTTTTCCGCCCAAACTTTCAATTAATTGTTTAGTATGGTAAAGTCCAATTCCGCGTCCTGTACCCTTTGTGGAAAAACCGTTTTCAAAAATCTTTTCCAGGTTTTCTTTTGGAATACCAGGACCCGTATCTTTTACAGTAATTAATAATTCTCCATCTTTTGTGTAAGCTCCAAATTGGAGTTCCTTATCTGTATTGCTGGAATCCATATTCATAGCATCAAGAGCATTATCTATTAAATTGCCGGTAATTGTAACTAATGCTTCAGATGGCACAGTAATATCATCATTCTTATAACTTGTACCTTCTTTAATAGTAAACTTAACATTACATTCAGATGCCCGGGCAATTTTACCAACAACCAAGGCCGCAAGAGAAGGGTTTTCAATAGAGTTCATTACTGTACTGATAGTTTCTCTTTGGATAATAGAAATATTTTCAATATAGGAAACTGCTTTTTCATATTGTCCGATTTGAATAAGTCCAAGAATTACATGCAGTTTATTGGTAAAGTCGTGGTTGTTTGCCCTCATAGAATCTACCAGAAATTTTGTTCCTTCAAAATCTTCAGTAAAAGCCAAAAACTCTCTTTTAATTTTGATAGAAAGAACTCGGCAAATAGATACTTCAATAAAAATTGAGGCCAGAATTACAAGAAGAAACATTATGATAATCTTTTCAGTTACCATGGTAATTGAAACTTGCAGTCGAATAGTCATAATGAATCCTCTGTAAATTCCATCATCATCATAAATTGCTGAATATGTACGGCGTTGAGGTCCAGAAGGTCCAATGCTGCTTTCAGTGTAATAATTTGAATTATGTTTATTAAAATCGGGAAGAGTACCATCATACTTAGTATTCATAAGTTCATGGTTTGTGTGATACAGACGATTGTTGTTTGTATCCACAATGGAAACTACATCAACATCAGGAAGGTCTGCAACCACAGAATCCATATAATCCTGCAATTCAGATTGAGTATAACTGCTGGTAAAACTATATAGCCGGGTGATTAGTTCGGCAGTATTCTGCAGGTTTTGATTAAACAGTTTGTTGTTGGAATTAATATTTATAAAAGCTCCACCAAGGCTTAAAAGAATTGTAACTGAAATAATAAGAAAAAGCTGAGTGCCTTGAATCTGCTTACGGATATTGTTTAGGTTTCCTGCATCATTATTTTTACTATTCATATGGAAGAAATATATCACAATTAAGAAAAAGTCGTTGTCTTTTGAAAGTAAAAAAAATCTATCTGTCAGAAATTACTTTTTTATCTTTATTTAATCTTTTATATCTTTCAAAAAATTGTTGTTTTTTATTATCCCGCTATTATGTTCATAACGAATGAACAGGGGGACAGACCCCAAGGAGATAATTAAAAATGAATTTAGCACATCTTTTTGAAGCTGGAATGTTGGTTTGCTTTGGCTTTTCCTGGCCATTGAATGTAATAAAGGCTTATAAGGCAAAAACTGCAAAAGGTACAAGTCTGGCTTTTATTATTTTAATCATTACAGGTTATGTGGCAGGAATTACAGCTAAGGTAATCAATCAGCAATTTAATTATGTATTGGGTGTTTATTTTTTGAATCTTGCAATTGTAATGACAAATGTTCTTGTTTACATAAGAAATAAAGCCCTAGATAAGAAAGCAGCAGAAAAAGGTGCGCTTAAGATAAATAAAATTGATATAAAAGCAATGGCTGAAGCAAAGGAGGATGATATGCTTAACTATTCTAATTCTTTGGATGAAATAATTAATAAAACAGAAACAACTTATGAAGAAAAAAACAGTGTTCTTCTTTTGGGTGGAAAACTGGATAAAGAGATTCCAGTTGCACAGCTTTCTAAAGATTTTGACTTTAATTTCAATCTTTACAACAAAAGCCAGGAAGGTCTGTCCCTTAAGAACGCCTCGAAATATTTTGTAGATAAAATTGCACCTTTGTTCCCAGAAGGTCTTATTTTACACCTAGGCGAAGAAGATCTTTCCCTCTTTGCAAATGATTCAGATGCTTTTGATAACTATTATATGACATTAATCAGTCAGATTAAGGCCGTTTCTGCAAACTGTCGCATTGCTTTGGTTTCAGTTTCAAATCCAGAAAAAAACAAAACAATTAATCTGATGAATGCCCATATTAAAGCCATAGCCAGTGCAGAAAAATGTGCTTATGTGAATATCGATAATGCTAAGCTGTGGAATCCGGAAGCAACAAAAGCTTCGTCAGATTTTGCATACAGCATGGGCCTGCGCATAAGAAAACCATTAAGAGATGTTGCAGAAATATTATACAGCTATGCCTACAACAACATTGCTGTAAAAGAATTAGAAAACCTTGTTGGTTAAAGATAAATAAAAAAACTCACCCTGTTTTCCTTCCGGTATTCCGGAAGGTTTTTTTGTGGCAATCATCGAATGATAGAGCTCTTGATTAGAATATAATCAGGAGTTTTTTTATGCAATTATCTGAAAACGAAATTGAATGTATTAAATTTTTTCCTAGAATGGAAAATTTATTGTCTATTTATCTTTTTGATTACTTTGAGATGAACATTTTCAGAAGAACTGGTTTATCGAAAAAACAATTAGGAGATAATCCTAGAATAAACTATCAAACTCATGAAGTATTAATGAATGATAATATTAAAAA
Organism: Treponema sp.; assembly: GCA_016292805.1. GTDB lineage: Bacteria > Spirochaetota > Spirochaetia > Treponematales > Treponemataceae > Treponema_D. The sequence continues at coordinate 15,485 of JAEDFM010000036.1, forward strand.
TATAGGAAAAGAAATGAAATCATGAACGCATAAAGTTAAGTGGGGCTGTATTCCTGTTCTGTAACAAACGTAGGAATATCTTAAAAGTAATATGGTAGGATAAAACCGGATTCTGGACAGTGCAAAAGAAACTTGAAAAGCATAGATGGCCATGGCCAGAAAACAAAGAATCTGTAAATGAAATTAATTCAAGTCAGATGGCAATGCTTTTAACCGGAATTGACTTTACACAGATGCATGAAGAACTTCATTTCGAGAAATTTGCGTGATATAATAAAATAATCAAACAAACAGGGAGTGATTTGAATATTCCTTTATTATAAAAAATGATTTATATTAAATAATGCAGGAGGTTATAAATGCCAGAGTTAAAACGATTAGATGGTATTGTGATATATCTGATGATTAATGACATTAAGCATCAGAATAAACCACATGTTCATGTTTTTTATGGGGAATTTAGAGCTTCGGTTGCAATCGATGGAACTCTATTAGCTGGCGAACTTCCTGCAAAGCAGTTGAAAACTGTACAAGAATGGTTAAATCAAAATGAAGAAAAAGCTTATGATGCCTGGAATTTAGCTGTTCAGAATAAGCACTTTGATAAAATTGACTAATAGGAGGCACATTATGCATGAAGAAAACGGAATAGTATATTCAGATAATCCAGAAGTTATGCTTACAGTGTTAGAAATTAAACATATGTATAGTGGTGTTTATTTGATTAAGTTCTCAAATAATGAAATTCGCCTTTTTGATTCAACTGTTTTAGTAGGGGAAGTTTTTGAACCTTTAAAACGGCCCGAAATATATGAGAATCCAAAATTAGAATTCGGAATTGTAACTTGGGATAATGGACAAATTGATTGTTCCCCTGATTACATGTTTGAACATAGCTTCGAATATAATACTTCAGAAATAGTGGTAGCATAGTTTTATTCCCCATATCAATACGAATTGATTTAAATAAGGTCCAATTTTCAATTTATAAATTGTACAATAATTATAAAATAACTTTACTAAAAAAATATTTTTTGGTCATCAAAACTAAAGTTTATTATTATATTTAAAGAATGCATTTATATTTTATTATCCTGCTGGGGATTATCATCATATTTTCCGCGCTATGTTCAGTTCAAGATTTTAGAACTATGATGATAAATAATTATTCTTTGTGGGCTGCATGTTTTTCAGCATTAATCTGCCATTTAATATTTAATAGAACTGGAATGTGGGTATATGTCCTTTCTAGTATGATTTTTGGAACTTTCTACTATATAATACGCTTTATATCAAAAAAGAAACTGGGAATAGGTGATGTTTATTTTGGATTTTTTCAGGGGTTATGTATTCCATTAAAATTATTTCCAGTTTGTACAGCAATTGAAATTATTCTTGTTCTATTGGTTGTTAACAAAAAATTAGGTAGAAAACAATTTCCTTTTGTTCCTTTTATGTCTGTCGGCCTTTTAATTTCCTATATTATCTCGTATAATTACTACATTAATTAGGTATCAGAAGATATCTTATTCAACAGAAGTTGAAGGTTTACATATGAATATTTTGGTTATTGATGCGCAGGGCGGTGGTATAGGTAAAGCTGCTGTTTCTTCGCTGAAGGCTGCCTTTCCTGATGCGGAAATTGTTGCGGTTGGCACAAACACCGTTGCTACTTCTTCTATGTTAAAAGCTGGTGCAGATCATGCCGCTACTGGGGAAAACTCGGTTATTGTATGTTCTAAAGATGCTGACTTTATTGTTGGTCCAGTAGGCATTGTTATTGCAGATGCAATGTATGGAGAGATTACTCCAAAAATGGCTACAGCAATTGGACAAAGTAAAGCTGATCGAATATTAATACCAATTTATCATTGTAAGAATACAGTGGTTGGCGTTCAGTCCTATCAGATTGACAGTTTAATTCAGGCTGTTATTGAAGAGATAAAATCTAGAACTTCCAACTAAAATAACAACTTAAAAATAATAAGAAACATATATCAAGAAGGTATATTGCCGTTCAGAAGAATGGGGATATACCTTTTTTTATGGAGTAATATTTTATGCACATTCCTGAAAACTATTTATCCCCAGTCACATGCGCAATTTTAACTGGTGCAATGATTCCTGTTTGGATTCATGCTTCTAAAAAAGTAAAAGAAGAATTGTCAAAAGAAAAAATAGCTATGATTGGAGTTGGAGCCGCTTTCTCTTTTATTGGTATGATGTTCAATGTACCGCTCCCAGGAGGAACTACTGGTCATGCTGTTGGCGGAACTTTAATTGCAACTGTGCTTGGTCCAAACGCAGCTTGTCTTGCCGTATCTGTAGCTTTGCTGCTTCAGGCATTGCTTTTTGGTGACGGAGGAATTCTTTCTTTTGGTGCCAACTGTTTTAACATGGCCTTTGCTATGCCTTATTTAGGCTATTTCATTTACAAATTAATTCTAAAAGCTTTATCTAAAGAAAATGAACCAAAACTCACTTACAGACTTATTGGTGCTGGAATTGGTTCTTATGCTGGTATAAATATTGCAGCTTTACTTGCAGCATTTGAATTTGGAATTCAACCATACTTGTTTCATAACGCAGCTGGTCAAGCATTATACTGTCCTTATGGTTTGAATATTGCAATTCCAGCTATGATGATTGGTCATCTTACGATTTTTGGTCTTGCAGAAGTTGTTTTTACAGTTGCAGTATTAGCATTTATTTGTAAAATGGCACCTTCATTGATGAAGTCTGAATCAGAAATTAAAGCTGGTAAAAAAGATTTACTGCCAGTAGGAATACTTCTTGCAATTTTAGTTGCTCTTGTTCCTCTTGGACTTTTAGCTGAAGGTACTGCCTGGGGTGAATGGGGTGCAGATGAAATTGCCACAATAGAAAATAACGGCATAGCACTTGGTTACACTCCAAGCGGACTTGAAAACGGCTGGTCTTTAGAATCCTTGATTCCTGATTATAACATCGGTGGAGTTCCAGAGGTTCTTGGATACATTCTGTCTGCAGTAATAGGAATTGCGATTCTTGTAATTATTTTCCGCTTACTTAGTTCATTAAAGAAAGCTCCTGATAGAAAATAATCAGATGACACAGAAAAACGATTTTCAGATTCCTGAATGGATGAAGCAACAGAACGATTATTCTCCTGCAAAAGATAAAGATGGTTTTATAACCAGAACTATGCTTAGTTTATTAAAGCTTTTCAGACACTTTCAGATAGAAAAAAATGAAAACCTTTCTCAGGCAGGTGCTGGTTTTAGAACTCTCTTTGTATTGGGGATTATTTTTCTTACAGCTTTGTCTCATAATCTGTTTTTCTGTGGAACTGTTGCTGCCGGTTTTTTACTGGTTTTAAGTTTTTCAAAAATTGAAATCTTAAAAAAGGTTTTGGCTACTGCAATTACGGCAGCTTTATTTACAGTATTAATAATGCTGCCATCTTTCTTCCTGTATAAATCTATGGCGGTTATAACAATTACTGGAAAAGTATTTTTATCTACAGGCTTACTTTCATTATTTGCACTTACAACACCATGGAACAAAATTACTTCAGCCTTAAGCTTTATAAAAATTCCAGGATTCATTGTTTTTATTCTGGATTTAACTATTCATTACATTTTAATTTTAGGAAATGTTGCTTACGAAATGCTTTTTGCATTAAAGGTTCGTAGTGTTGGTAAAAACAAAAATAAGAGGGGAAGTTTTTCTGGCATATTAGGCTCCGTGTTTCTAAAATCAATTGCAGTTACGCAGGAAACACAACAGGCGATGGAATGCAGACTTTTTAATGGCACTTACTATCACATTGGAACAAAATTCAATATAAAAGATTTTTTACCACTTATTGTGTTGATTCTTTATATTGTTCTATTTATTTTGTAAACCGCAAGTTGTTTCAACAACTGAGGATTTACAAAACGTTCGCGC
>JAEDFM010000087.1 GCA_016292805.1 Treponema sp.
AACCGTAGTTTAAATTAGATGTGATTTCTACGCTAAGCCTTACTTTGTTAGGTTTAGTAGTAGTGCTAAGTCCTTTTAACACAAGGATTTAGCTTGATAGCGGGGGCAGGACTCGGGGTTCCAACCTCCGCCCTCCATGGCTCCAGTTTCCACCCCGGCTACGCTCACTGCCGCTCGCATCCATGCTCGCTTTTACTCCGCTTCGAGTCCTGCCCCCTTTAGCAAACTTTGTTACTGGAAACTCTATTGGACATAAAAAAAGCTTTACTTATTAAGTGAAGCTTTCGTATAGCGGGGGCAGGACTCGAACCTGCGGCCTCCGGGCTATATCTTCTTACAGAATAAGCAAATAGGCTTTGTCTTGTTTAATGGTGGCAACAAGTAGCTGGCACCAAATATATTTTTATTTTAGCATAGTTTTTTAGAAACATCAGCAGATTCTGTAAGTTTAATTTAGCTGCTTGTTATTAGTTGAATGGAGGCCTTATAGTTAATTCTGTTTATAAGTTTCTGGGGAATATGCTTTAATATTATAATTATTTTATTATAGCCCAAACCCCACATAAAATCCCGCCGAGGTTAAACTGTAGTTTAAAACGAAAAAGGTGGAACAGTCTTTTTGTATTTATAAAACCGTTACTAGATATATATGAAGAAACTAAGAAATCCATTTAGAACAAGTTTAGGTTATATGCCTTGTACAAAGGAATTATCAGATGTGAAAATGCCTATGGTAATATATGCGTTTTATTTATCTTTTAAGATATTTATTACGATATTAAAAGACTCTTTTTTCCATCCTAAAATAATAAATCAAACAAACTGAAAGCCTCTGAAGTTTAATCTTTTAATTTATAATTTGCATACTTTCCTTTTTGATTAGGAACAAGTTTGCCTTCTGCCAATAATTTCTTTATTTGTAAATAAGCCTGGACATCCGTTATTTTAAGTAATTCTGCTACATCTTCTTTTGTAATAACTCCATCCTGCTGCTTTGCAAGTTTAATTATAAGTTCTGGATAACGAACTGCATCTATGTCTGTCTGTCTAACATACTTTGCACTTTCATTATTCTGTTTATAAACTTTTGCGCTTAGAATGTAAGAACGATTAGAACCATTGCCAATGGCTTCTACTAAACCTGCTTCAACAAGATTTTGAATTGTAGAACTTGTTCGAGATTTATTAAGATGAATAACCTCACTCAATCGCTCAACAGTAATACGGCGTTCATTTCGAATTGTCGAAAGTATCATCAATGCATTTATTGAAAGTGGCTGATTACGTCTGTTTTGTTCATCAGCTATCATCTTTGTAAACTGCATATCAGGATTTGCCCGTGGTACAAATAGTTTTACTATTGATGAAGTACTTTCAGAATAGTCAGGCCAAGGACGTCCGTAAAGAATAGAGCCTTCGTAAATTCTATCGATACCACGTCCAGTTTTTTCAGCCAAACCGACTCGTTTTAATACATCGGAAAGACATGGGTTTCTTCCATGTGGTTCAACAAAAATGAGGTTTTCTGAATTTACTCCTTCTATAAATCCACCCTGACTTGAAATTGTCATTCCCTCATCATCGATCAGGACACGAACCTGTCCAAGCTGTGTATAATCTCTGTGTCCGAATGCGTTTAATAAACCCTCACGAAAAGCTCTAGGTGTAAACTCTGGAACAGGGATTCTAAAGAGACCATACTCCATTTCTTTTTCCGGATTCCAGGCTGTAAAGTAAGTTGAAAATCTTTCAAACAGCTTTCCTAATGGTTCGTTTGAAGTTTCGTTTATTTTTACATTTGTTCCTGATAATACCTGGAATGAAGCCCTGTAAGTTGGCATAAGACGTTTTATACTTTCTGTTTTCCCAAGAAAAAGCAAACCAGTTACGGTTGGAATTATTTTTCCATTTTCTTCTACGATAAAATGTAATGCTTTATAAAAATCTTCCTGATTTAATTCAAGCAATGATTTATCACTTCCAATACTGTTTTTAATTATACTTTTTAGGCGTTCAAATTCCAGAACATCTAAATCTTCTTCTGTTGCTCCTTCAAGTGGTTGTGCAGAAAAATCTAACAAGCTCAATTCAGACAAGCGGCTTGGTATTTCATAAGGGAACAAAGGAACTGCTTCAGGAGAACCATCAAACTTTAATCTGCGACGTAACGTTTTTCCGCTGGAAGTTGCGGTAACTGTTCTTGCTTTTGGAACTTCGATGCGTAAAATATCAGTTTTATTTTCAGTTATGATTTCAGCTCTGGTTGACACAGATGGTACTGTACTGTTAGCTATTAATGCCATTACTCCGATAGCATCTTTATGCTGTTTTGTAAGACCTGTTATTTCGCCATCGTCTTCAACACCAAGGTAAAGAATTCCACCTTCTGCATTTGCCATTCCAACAACTGCATCTATCAATTCAGAATCTGGTAATCCATTCTTTTCTTTTATATCAGATTTAAATTCAGTAAAAAGATCTTCTTTTTCTGGTATTGTTCTCATGTAAAGCCCCTTTTAATTCAATTATAACTCGTTTTAACTCGATATGTCGAGTTAAAACTCAATTCTAACTCAACATTCGAGTTAGAATTGAGTTAAAATCGTGTTAGAATCACGCAATTCCAAATCTTTGTGATATTCTAGCAGCATCTTCTTCAGAAAGATTTACCTCGCCAAGTTCCAGCTTAGCAATCCGCTTATCCTTCAGAATCTGATTTTTCTTCCGTCCTTTTTCCAACTCTGACAGAACAAAAAGAACACCAAGTTTGAAAGAATCAGAATTGATTCCTTTGCCAGTGTTAGAAGATTTTTCATCTGCTACTTCTTCGATAGCTCCAACCTTTTTTCTGGCCTCTGATGCCTTAATCATTTCATGAGCTTTGTTTATCGAAATGCTTCCGTTTTGAATCTTCTCCAGAAGTGACGCATCCGCCTTCTTTGATATCTCTCTCATTTTGCAAACCTGACGTGCAGACTTATTAAGCTGTCGTCCAATTGCCTCATCAGAAGAGCCCTGTGCATTAGGATTTGAACGTCTGATTTCATCGAGCTTCAAGAATGCTGCAAAATACTCACCATCCGTAAGTCTTCGAGAGTTCAACTGCATCTTATACTCATACTCAATCGTCTCATCACGGCTATCAAACTTCTTGATGATTACAGGCACCTTTTCCAACCCCGCTTTTTTAGCTGCCATGAATCTGGAATGTCCATCGACAATGATATAAGCCTCAGTTATGATAATCGGCCTGGACTTATCAAATCCGTTGGCCTTCATATCATTTGCAATTTCCGCAACCTTATTTTAGTTAGATAATGCTAAAAAAATGCTCCAAGTATTCGTATTTTTTCTTAACGCATTCTCTATTCAGAATCTGCTGAAACACGTTCTTGAAGTCCCTGTCAAAACGAAGCTGTGAAACTTCCACCATCTTAATTTTTGCATTGTCTT
>JAEDFM010000037.1 GCA_016292805.1 Treponema sp.
TGGCTTGTGTTATTGGTCGTCTCCGTCCATGTAACGTATTCGACATCAAGTTCGTTGCTTTGAGCCACAACACAAAACGGGGTGCTGCTCTTGGTGGTATCTTGAATGCTGAATTGTTAAAGGCAAAAGGTTTCTTTGATAATCTGTAGTATTGAAGAATACAAATAGTAACTAAATATAAAGGTGGTTTCTTAATTGGAACCACCTTTTTTGCTTATTTTTTTGCAACTATAACCATTGTTTGAAGATTCTGGTCGTATGGCGATAAATCATAATCACCATAAGCCTTAGCTTCACTAAATCCACAGCGTTTCATTTTTTCACAAAGCTCTGCAGCTGAATACAAACGCTGAACAAATACATGATCTATTACAGGTTTTGAATCGGCAGGTGCTCCAAGAGGATATAAAATCCATCTGGAGCTTAAACCTTCCCAAGCTCCCTGAACCTTAAATTCTGTACGAACCGTATAACCAGCCCTGTCAAATTCTTCGCCAGGAGTCCAGTATTTTATGGAAGTTTCGCGGCTTACACATTCCAGAATAAAAGTTCCACCGTCTCGCAAAGACGCTGCAATATTCTTAAGAATTTCCATATCCTCATCTTCTGTATCACAATAACCAAAAGATGTATAAAGATTTACAGCGCAATCGTATAAAACATCAGATTTAAAAGTACGCAAATCTGAGTTTATTAAGCGTAAAGGAACACCTTCCGCCTCAGCACTTTCTGCTGCAGCATCAAGTTCAGTCTGAATTATATCCACCCCAGTAACATCCAGTCCCAGTGCAGCCAGTTCTACCGAAATGCGTCCCAAACCACAGCCTGCATCAAGAACAGAATCTCCTTCCTTTAAGTCTGCAATTTCTTTTACAAGTCTGGCAACATCCGGAGCTTCGGCCCAGCGGGCATCATCAAACATAATTGGTGCATAATAGGTCCAGAATTCTTCTGACTCAAACCATTCAGGTTTACTCATTTGTACCACCTGCCATTTTTTTGCAATAATCTTCTATGGATATTCTTTCCCCATCTGAAATTACTGTTAATGATTTTTGAACAGCTCTACCCTTATGGTCTACATATAATTCCAGTTCAGGTTTCATATCATTAAAATCACGCCAGTTAATTGAATCCACAAAATTTGCATAGCGCTCATTAAGATAATATTCATCACAAGTTTTTGCATAAGGAGATTCTTTATCTACAATATTAAGTTTTACATAACGTCCTTTAAAAGGATTGTAAGGATCATAAGCAGTACATTCCAGAACAATAATATTCCCATGCTTAATTGCTGAAGCTTTTACTCTGTAACAATATGATACGATTCCTGCCAGCACAATTAATTCAACAGCTGTGGCAGCAATAAAAACAATCAGTCTATTTTTCATTTTTCTCTCCTTTTGCCTTAAGATAATTTGATAGAATCAGGTTTGTTACAAGAACAAGAATTCCACAGAAAATGAAAGCTAAACCACGGGCAATCAAATCATTAGTAGACATAAAGAATTTAATGAAGGCAACAAACAGCAGATATATTGCAGAAACATTTACTCCAGCAATAGATTCTTTTTTAAACCAGGTAATTATTTCTATAATGCTGAATACAACAACAAAAATAAGTGAAACTATTGGAAGTATAAAATTCAAATCCAAAGGTAAATCTTCTGAAAATCTGAACTGCGCAACGAGCATTAAAACTATAATTAATAAAGCATAAACTGGCATTGCATAATTAATGAACTTTTTTTGTCTGATTGAAATAAGAACTGGACGCAAAACACAGAATGCAAATACATAAAAAATAGAAAGACTATAAGAGAGATAATTCAAGTATGAAAGTTGATTCATATAATAATAACTATAGGAAATCTCATACACTTCAAAAATTCCGGTAAACAAGGCAATACCAAATAAAACCTTTCCAAAAACACATAAAGAAGCACATCTTCCTTTATTCTGTACAAACATTCCAAGACTAGATAAAACAAGAATCCAGTAAGGACCATATAATCCGTTAGTTTCAACAACAGCAAGATTAGACAATACTAACGAAAGGATTTCAGCCACAATAAAAGATGACCATATATACTGTTTGTAATAAACGATTTTTACAGTTCCATACATCATCAAAGTTATAAGACAAATCTGAATTACAGACTGGAAGAATTCCACATCTATTTTTCCAAAATATCCATACAGCATTAATCCAAACAATGAGAATGAAATAAAAAGTATTTCACAAAAAGAAATCAATGAATGTTTATTTTTAATCTTATGTACAAAACTCAATACTGTAAAAATTAAACCAGTAAGACCCATAATGCACATAACAATCAGTTGTAATACAGGCTGAGATGTATTTGTTAGTCTGCAGATATAAACCTCTTCGTTTCCCTGAAACTGCATCAAAAAATATCCAAAAGCAAGAAGACTTAAAATAATTGAATTTGCAAATAAAGAATATCTGTTGCCGTATTTACTTTCACTCCAAACCAAAACTGAATAAATCATAAATACGCAAACAAGAATGCTTAATGCCATATAATTAAACGCAGCAGCACATACAAGCAAAAGTAAAATAGGCAAACAAACTACTACAATCTGTTCTTTAATAAAAATTGAAAACAAAAGTGTGTATATCAAAACTGTAATTAAAATAACAACAGCTCCATTAACTGCTTCAGTTTCCATTAAGCAAAGATTATAAGGAATATAGAAAATACCTGTTACAATTGGAAATATAACAGTGCTTAAATAAACTGTAATTTTCTTAGTTCTGATTGCCTCGTAAACAGGAAGCACAACTGCTAAAGCCGTAAAAAGATAAAATATTAAAGTGGCTGACACAGGAGCCTTGTTTATCCACATTTCAGGAACACAAAGTAAAACTGCAATTATTGAAAGCAGTAATCCACTTGTAACAGTAAATATTTCTTTTTTCTGTTTCAGACCATACCACAAAACAAGAGATGCAACTGGAATAAAAGGAAAAATTTGTTTAGTTGAAATACAATAAGCCCCAAGAAGAATGGTTGTAAGCCCGTGGGCACCATAACTTTTTGTGCTAATAAACACTAGTAAGGAAATTATAAACCACAGTAAAAAAACAGTAGTCCAGCTCATTTGAAGCAAATAAATCTGACAGAGAAATTCTATAGCCCCGCCTGCCAGTATAACCCACAGACAGGCTAATAATTCTTTAGTTACTTTTTTATATAGAAAACCTTCTTTTTCAGGTTTAAAAGCTGATGGTATTAAAAGCACAACTGGTACAAACGCAATAATAAATGCCCATATAGTTTTTGAAACACGGCTGATTGAAGCCCAGTTATAGGCAATTAAAGAAATAATACCTGCACCAATTAAAACTGCAGAAATGATTGAAAGTACCAGAGGTACAACAAATGAGTTTGCTGATATTTTTGATTTATTAACCTTGTCATTTTTTTGTGAGCCAAAAGTTGAATTTAAATCTGTTTTTAAAACATTCAGAACTGCTTCATTATTTTTTGATTCATTCTGCAAATAATAATTATTAATTCTACCTGCAGTTTCGTCATCAACAATTTTACATCTTTTCCACTCTTCTAACTGGCATCTTAACCACTCTACTTTTTCGTCCACAAACTCTCCTTTATGGGAATACTTTTTGTTTTTTATAGTTTTACATAGGTTTTTCCAGTACCGCCATCATCAGCTGCGGCAAAACCAAAATCACTAATAACAGAACAATTGGAAAGATAATCTGTAACAGTCTGCTGTAAAATGCCTTCACCTTTTCCGTGAATAATACTAAAACTGTGAAGATTGTGAAGAATACATAAATCTATCTGACGGTCCAGAGCTTTTATTGCTTCATCTGCGCGCATTCCCAAAAGACGCAATTCAAACTGAGGGGCTTCATCTTTAGTAACAATTCCGTGTCCATCATCTAAAGAACGACCTGCAAGTTCAATTGAAATATCTGCCTTATGTTCAGTTTTAGCTCCCCCTACAATACGAAGGTCTTTTTCTTTACAGTTCATTTTAACACTGCCAAACTGAACCTGCCAGGTACCTTTTTTATCTGGACCAATAACAGTTCCCTGAATACCTGTAGTTTTAGAAGCAACAATAATTCCAGCTTCAATTTTTGAAGGCAGCTCTGGCTCATCTTTTTTCTGAGCTTTAACCTTTGAATTGGCAAGAGCATCTGGAATAACAGGTGTAGCAGATTTTAAGGCTTCTGCATTACTAAGCTTTTTCTTTGTTTTTTTATTGCTGGCAGGATGTTTTCCCTTCTGCAATTCTTTAGCAAATTCAGCTTCTGCCTTTTCCAGTTTTTCTTCTTCTGCTTCAAACTTTTCGTCAAAGTGTTTAGTATCTTTTTCCAGTTCAGAAATATACTGTTTTACTGCAAGTGTTTTTTCCCGGGTAACTTCACCTTCCTTTAATGTGCGAACAAGATTTTCCAAAGTACGGCGGCTGTGAATTAAGAAATCATTTAACTCCTGCTGCTTACCGGCTTTAAGCTCATGTTCCTTGCGGCGAAGCTCCAGTTCTTTTTCTTTTAAGCGAAGTGATTTTTCTTCTGCCTGTTTTTTTTCTGATTCTGCAGCCCGCTGAACTTTATTCAACTCCACATGCTTGCGATTCAATCCACGAATCAAGGCTGAAACATCTGCCTGCTCAGTAGCAATGTAATTACGGGCAGATTTGACAATATCAACTGGAAGTCCATTTTTCTGGGCAATATCAAGAGCATGGCTTTCGCCAGGAACTCCCATCAAAAGATGATAAGAAGGACTTAAAGTATTTGTATCAAACTCTACCGATGCATTTACACAGGCAGGATTTGTATAACCATAATTTTTTAAAATCCCCTGATGAGTAGTTACAAGCACAAAGGATTTTTTCTGAATCAATGTATCCAGAACTGCCATGGAAATTGCTGTACCTTCCTGTGGGTCTGTTCCAGAACCAAGTTCATCTAAAAGAACAAGAGTATCAGATTTAGCAGACTTTACAGCCTGAGCAATATTCTTCATATGACCGCTGAAAGTTGAAAGGCTTTGGTCCAGCGACTGGTCATCTCCAATATCAGCATAAACATCGCTAAAAATTGGAAGACGGGAACCTTCTGCTGCAGGAATTGGAAAACCAGCCTGATTCAACATTGAAAGCAAAGCAAAGGTTTTTAAGGTTACAGTTTTACCACCGGTATTTGGACCTGTAATAATAAGAATATTTTTACCGTCCATAAAGCGAATGTCAATTGGAACAACTTTTTCACCAAGCAACGGATGACGAGCCTGGGAAAGCATTGGAGGCTCTCCAAGACAAGGCAAAGCGTAAACACAGTTATGTTCGTTTCCCCAGCGAGCGGCAGCTAAAGTTGTATCAAGAAGTTCCATTACAGGAAGAGCAGTTTTAAATTCCGGAATGGAAGGCTGCAAACTCTGAGTAAGTTCTGTAAGGATTCGTTTTATTACCTGGGCAAGTTCATTCTGTTTTTGAATTAAATCGTTTGAACAGCGAACAGCTGCTTCCGGTTCAATATAAACTGTTTGTGCAGACTGACTAACTTCGTGAATGATGCCTGGAATTCTGTTAGCCTGGTTAGATTTTACAGCCAGCACCTGACGGCCATTGCGTAAAACAGGTACAGAAGATTCCAGAGCATTTGAAAGTTTCTGGTCAGAAGTAAAGCCCTGCATTATGTTTTTTATTTTAGCATTCAGACTGGCAATTTCTTTACGGATAGCAGTAATTTCAGGCAAATCCCGCAACTCTCCATCTGGAGTAATTACACGGAAAATTTTCTTTTCGGTTTCTGCCATATCAGGAAGTTTTTCAGTCTCTGTAGAAAGCAGTTTAAGATTTAGAGAAACTTTATGGTTTTCTACAGCTTCCCGAACTTTTTTTACGCTAAGTGTAAACTGGCCAAGAAAATGCACTTGCTCAAGGGAAAGACAAGCCCCATTAGTTTTTATAACTGCATAAAGAGGATGAATTGGTTCCCAGCCAGAAATTGGTGAAGTGTGAACTGTACTTAAATAACTGCACCACTCACGGCTTAATTTTTTTAATTGTTCTACTTCATTATGTTTTGTAAGAGGTTCACGTTTTAAAAGAATTTCCTGAGCTTCTTTAGAAACACAGTATCCTGCAACCTCATCTCGAATTCTAAAAAAATCTATTTCAGTTAATGCTTTTGTGTTCATAGTTATAGTCTTCAGTCATAAGTCATCAGTCTTCAGTTGATTGTCCCGGCCTGAGGCCTTGCAATGACAGTTAGAGACTTAGTCTTCCCAGTTTCCTGTTCGGATTTCGTAGCTGATTCGTTTCCAGCTGTCGTAGCGTTCTGGAGTAATGTCTCCACGTTCAACAGCATCACGGATAGCACATTCTGGTTCAGAGTCGTGTTTACAGCCTAAACCGAATTTACATTTTCCTACAAATGGTTCAAACTCGCGGAAATATAATGCAAGATCATCAGCTTCAATATCATCAAGTACAAAGCGACGAATACCTGGAGTATCAATAATGTTTGCCTTACGACCAACAATACCTTCTGTAAGAGTTTCGTTCAAAGTAAGATGAATAAGTGTTCCTTTTGTAGTTGTATGGCAGCCTCTTCCATATTTCTGGGAAAGACTTCCAGTACGCAATACACAGGAATTATCCATTACATTTATTAAACTTGACTTTCCAACACCAGACTGACCAACAAAGGCCGAAAGATGATCTTCCAGAAGTTCTGCAAACTCTGTCATACCTTCACCAGTTTTGGCAGAAATGCGTAAAACCTTGTATCCTAAGTCTTCCCAAATATTCAGTCGTTTTTCAATTTCTTCGTATTCTTCTTCACGTCCATCAGTCTGCATAGCTTCGGCTAAATCCCATTTGTTACAAACAATAACAGGAGTAATTCCCTGATGTTCAGCCTGAGCCAATGCACGGTCAGTAAAACGAGGACGGAAAGGTGGTTCATCTGGAGTTGTTACAAGAATAAGGTAATCAAGATTAGAAGCAAGAAGTTGAGGACAACGACCTTTTACATTCCAGCGAAGAAAAGTATTAGTACGTGGTTCCAGCGAAACAATCTGACCTTTTTCATCATTAATTGGATCAACTTCAATTTCAACCACATCACCAGGTGCTAATGGATTATAAAATCTTTTGTCAGATTTTAAAACTTTCCCTTTAATTGTGCAGTTACGAGTAACATCATCTTCACATTCAATTGTAAACAGGTTATTCGTACCTGCAATTATTAACCCTTTCATTTTACCTCAAAATTATATGTGTTCTTCCTTCGCGGACCATAAATTATCATAATTAAAATACTTATATTTTAACTTTTACTTTGTTAAGCCCACAGAAGCCAGAGAACTAAAGCTGCAATTCCTGTTGTAAGAATTGTAAATGGAACAGCAACTTTTAACCATCCGCTGAACTTCATTGGATATCCTTCTTTTTTTACAATACCCATACTTACAACATTAGCAGAAGCTCCAAATGGAGTAAGGTTTCCACCAAGACAGCTTCCAACTAAAAGTGCAAACATAAAAAGTTCTTTATCAATATTCATTGCAACCGCCATACTGCCGGCAACAGGAAGCATAGCAATGATATATGGAACATTATCAACAAAGCCTGAAATAACAACAGAAACAATAAGAATAATGAAGAATCCCAGGAATTTGTTACCGCTACAAACCTTTGCAAGGAACATAGCAAAATCTTCAAGAAGTCCAACTTCCTGTATTCCACCAACAACAACAAATATTCCCAAAAGGAAGAAAATTGTTTCCCAGTCAAGACCTTTAATTAAATCCCAGATTTCAGAACCTGATTTTTTTTGACTAAAGCGGAACCAGAGAATGGAAATAATACCCAAAGCCAATACATAAAGCCCGCTTAAATAAGCAAAATCAGTTTTTATAAAAGAAACACCAGCCAGACCAAAAATCATTAAAAGAAGAATGATAAATGGAACCCAGGAAATAACTTCCGTTTTTTCAACTTCAATTTTTTCTTTTCCAACCCGGGCAAAAAAACAGTAGAAATAAATACAACCAGCAATAAGCCCAGACTGAATAATAAAGAAAACTGATAAAGTTCCCTGATGAATAAAGAAGTCATTAAAATTATAACCGGCATAAGCCGCAAAAATCATACTTGGAGGGTCCCCTACCAAAGTAGCAGTTCCTTCCAGGTTAGACATTACTGCAAGACCAATCATAAAATAGGTTGGATTCATTTTAAGTTTTTTACAAAGAGCCAGAGCAATTGGTGCCATTACAAGAACAGTTGCAACATTTTCTACAAAGATAGAAATAATACCAGTCATTGCAAGAATAAGCACAATTGCAACACCTGTGTTACGACTGTTATTAATAATTGCATCAGCAATACGAGCAGGAACATTTGAATACAAGAACAAAGCCGCAATAGTCATACTGCCCAGGTAAATTAAAATAACATTCCAGTTGATGATTTCAAGAACTGAATGAGTAACAGCATAAATACGAGACTCAGATCCAGTAAAAACATTTCCAGGAAAAATCATTCCAAGAATTATAACCAGTAATGCAGCTCCAGAAGTAAACCAAACCTTTTTATTCTGGAATGCAATTACCAATGCGTACATTAAAACTGCGATTGCCAGGATGATGTATTTTAGGGATAACATATATTCAATGCTCCTTGTTATGTTCATAACCTTTTTATGGAAATTAGGAAATAAAATATTATCTTATTCTTACTTCAGATACTGCAGAAGTACCATCTGCAAAGTGAGCTACAATTACATAATACTTTCCTGATGGGATGTCCGAAATATCAACAGTATAAAGAAGCTGCTCAGAATCACCTATTTTTGATGGAGTTAAAATTTTTGTATTTTTTACATCTTCCTCATATACATGTTGATCCCATAAAACCGCATTCATATCAGCTGAAACAGATTTATCTGTCCAATTATTATCACTTACTAATGTTTGTACTAAAACAGGTTGATCAACATAAAGAACAACATCCTTTTCCGAAATATTTCCATCAAATGTAGAAGTATAATATTCAAATAAAGCCCCAAGACCTTCTTTTAATTCCTTTGCTATACATGATGTTATACTAAAACTACTACCACTGGCATAAAAATAATATGGTGTAACAGTCTGTGAATATTGACTACATGTTATAGTGTTTGTTCCATCCTCATGACTCAAAAGTGCCCCATAATCATCAGTAACCGGATGTTTTAATCTATCACTCCAATAATATGAGGTAGCAAGTCCAGAATTTGAATGATAATAAAATTTATAAAATTTATTATAGTAGGAATCATTTTTTGTTGTTACAGGTTCTACACCTTTTGAATTTGGAATCTCACTATACACCAACTGTTGTTTTTCTGTACTTTTAGTAGTACCTGTATAGACAGGAACATCTCCAAATACTTTTTTCCAAACTTTGTTATTAACATCATACACTTGCAAAGTTGCATTTGAATGATAAATTTTAGAAGAATCTGGCATCGTAATCGAATCATTATCTATAACAGGTTGAGTTAATGTGCTAAACTTTGATTTTTTAAAATAAATAATCGCAGAGGAATTAGTATTTCCAAAAACATCTGTCGCCTCAAGACAAATTACATAATCTTTATTTGGAAGTGTTCTAATTGGAATTTTTACTTTAGTTTTATCAGTATTACTATAATAGTAAGCTGGTAAGACAGTAAAAGTTTTTATTCTCTCTTTAGTCAGAGTATCTTGTTCTGATAATTTTATTGCGTAGTTGGCATCTGAATGATCATAGCTATTATACAAATCATTGTTTATTCCACTATAACTGTACTCACAATAATAACATTTTATTGAAGAATCATTTATTTCAGCTTTACTTTCTGGAGCATTTAGAATTAAATAATCACCTGTTCCATCTATTGTAAAATAACTAGCATCAAAAACAGGAACTTTGTTATAAAGTATATCTGATGTATCAACAAACAGAGGATCACTTGTTTTTATTTTTCCATTTTTCTCACCTATAAGTAAAATTGTATATATCTGGTTATATAACACATCTACATCAACTACAGTATTAAGACTCTTGCTTCCTTTTGAAAAGCCTGAATATTGTTTATCACCTGTTGTTTGTTTATCACATTGAATATATAAATTATCAAAATCATTTTCATCAACATTAACAATCAAGTCATATTTTCCAGACATTAATCCCTTTGATTTAAATGATGTTGAAACTTCAGGTAATTTAATACTGTTATCCACAATAAGATTATTTTTCTCTGTCGCGTATTTATTTACTTGACTACTATAATATTGTTTATATCCACCTAACGACTGGTTATATGCAGAAATGTCATATTCAATTAAAGACTTTACAAAGAATTCAACTTTATTTTGACCGTTATAGAAATTATCCGATGGAATTCTTACTGAAAAAGTTGGTTCATAAGAGCCATCCGAGCTGCCATCAGCTAATTTTGCACTCGAAAAAATCAGTCCATCATAATTATTTTTACTATAATATACATAATATTTCTGTGTATAACCAGGTAAAAGACAATCAGATGAATTCAATGTAACATTAAGAATATCACCATCAAAATCAGCCTTTATTAATTTAGGAGCTTTTAGTTTTACACCATATAAAGATCGAGAATTATCAGCTTGATCATATGCTATAATTTTTAAATAATAATCTTTAGTTTCATCCAAATAAGGAATTGTATAAAAGAATTGTAAATTTGAACTAGAATCAAATGCTCCTGTATTTTGGGCTGTATAATTTACCAAGCAATCATCTCGCTTTAATCGTCCAGAAGTATAACAATCATTTTTCTCTAATTCTTCGCGGTCTGTACTCCATTTTACTTCGTATTCAAAATCGTAACCATAAGAACTACTGTATGCCCTGTCCCCCTCATCCACATACCACATGTCTGATAAGTTAGCAAACCAAAAGATTGTATTTTTTACCGACTTAACAGAAGTTTCTCTAATATCACCACAGTTTATATTTTCTAATATATTATCAGCTGAACTATTCTTCGTGTAAAGCCTACTTGTTCCATATGCTGTAATTGATTTCTCAGATAATGCAAAAATATCTCCAGTACTTTTTGTAAATACAGTATCTTTGTTTATCCAATAAGTATTTAGATAAGTTGAATTGCAGTTATAATCTTCAACAAAAAAATCCAATTTAACAATACCATCTTTGGAAGACTCCAATAAATATACAAAATCGCCTTCCCACTTACCCATACCTATAGAATTAAATTCTCCTTCAGCATATTTTTCAATAACCTGAGGTATAGATAATAAAGTAGGATTTTTATACCCCTCTTCAAGAATCAGATATTGAGATTCTGTAACTCTAATTTTATAAAGTTGAGAATTCTCGTCTGTTCCTTTTACATAAAGATGTACTTTTGAAGCATGATTTGTATAATAAGCGTCATCCTTCTCAATCCAATCATGCCAATCTTTATCCGAAAGAACTGTATTTTCCCCATTTTTTGCTTTAAGCAAATTTTCCTTTGTTGAGGCAAAGTATGTATTTTCTACGATTGGAGGCTGTTTTTCTCTATTAGAATTAATTCTATATTTAGCCGTATATATATTCTTTGAAGTAACACCATTTAAATCAACAACACTTCCATCTGTATTAACAGAAACTTGAATTATTTTAGATTCGGTTGTTCCTCTTTCCATCAGATTACTGTCATATAATGGGACAATAGTAAGCATTGTATTATCATCTGAGAGCTCAGGAATGCCAAAACAATTTGTTACATCTAATCCTGTTAATAAATCTGTAAATAATAAATTTTTAAATACAACTTTATCATCCATTTTATAACCATAACAAAGATTATTTGAATCAAGAAGTTTTACTGCGTCTGATGGAATTTCATTATCAAAAAATCTAAAGGAATCAATACCTATTTTGGAATTAAAAGTCATTTCTATTGGTGAATCACAATTGACTCCAGAGTTAATATATTTTGGCTCAAAACCTATAATGTTTGGAATTAGAACTCCATCAGCCCTTATATTTATTCCAGCAGTATCATCTAAAACTTTTATTGTAAGTTTATGAATATTTTTATTCTCTAAAACAATAGATTCTATTTCATCCGGTTCCGTAATTTCAAAAACAATATTACCGTCTATTGAACAATATTGTTTATTTTCGTTATTTACATCTGGCTCTATAGTAACATCAGATGAACCAGCTGTAATATTCCAGTTAGTAAACTGATATCCATCATTTGCTTTATAATTCACCTCAAAACTTTCACCAATACTAAAATACTTTGTTGCTGCAGGTGTAATTTCTCCATTTGTACAAGAAAAATAAATCTCTGTTTTTTCCAAAGTTGATTTATTTATTGTATATTCATAAATAAAATCATTTCCGATACAAATTTTATAATCTTCAGCAGGCACATAATAAAAATCTCCAGGTATAACAACCTTAATTTTTGATGTTGCAGATATATCTAGAAGATTATTTCTATCTGCCAAAATTGTAATTTCATTATCATGAAGTGAAGGAATTTTAAATACATTTTCAATACCCTCTGAAGAAAGCAGATTTTCATCATTCATGGTTACAGAAATTCTTGACAAATCATTTTGATCCGATAGTTTTTTTGAAAATGTAATATATATAGTTGAATTTTTTTCTACACCTCCAGGCTGATTAACTGGAAGTTTATCCAATACAATTGGACGTTCATAGCAAAATGGCTTTATTTTTATTTCGTCTACAAATTTTTCTACGGTAACTTTTGTTTGTGCATCGTTCACATCATCAAAAGAAACAGCATCTGATGGCTCAGCTATCCATTTTACAAACTGATAACCACTATTACCTTCTGTATATGTAACATTAAAGGAATCAGTTACCTTTAATTTATTCAATGAATCCATTGATACAAATCCCTTATCTGCCTTTAAGACTATTGAGACAGTTGAAGAATTTGCATAATTAATTTTCTTTTCTATATCTTTTTTTAGATTATTTCCACTTAAAAAATTCTCACATCCGGTAAAAACTAAGCTAGCTGCAAGTAAAACTAAACCTGTAAAAAGAGTATAACTTTTTTTCATAACTCTCTCCTTTTTTTTCTGTTTATTTACTATTATATATAGAAGTCTGTTTTATTTTCTACATTTTTTCCAAATAAGGAACCAATACAAGATTCATAGCATTTTTAATTACCTGCAATGTACATTCAGCCAGATACAGGCGGGCACCTGCAAGTTTTGCGTCACCGGCATTTACAATTGAACAAGTCTGGTAGAACTTGCTGAATGCTTTTGCTGTTTCGTAAACATAAGCGGCAACTCCACTTGGGTCCAGATTTTCAGCTGCTTTTTCAATTACTACTGGATAGTCG
Organism: Treponema sp.; assembly: GCA_016292805.1. Taxonomy (GTDB): domain Bacteria; phylum Spirochaetota; class Spirochaetia; order Treponematales; family Treponemataceae; genus Treponema_D. The sequence continues at coordinate 13,427 of JAEDFM010000037.1, forward strand.
CCAAGAAGCTTAATAAGTTCCCATTCATCTGGAGCTGTAAGCATAGCAACTGCTTCATCAGAAGAATCCGACTCAATTCCAGCTTCGCCTGCTTTTCCAAGAATTGAATTGATGCGGGCACCCATGTACTGCAAGTAAGGACCTGTATTTCCGTTGAAGCTTAAGCTTTCTGCTGGATTAAACAACATGTCCTTAATTGGAGTTGCCTGCAGCATATAATAATGCAAAGCGCCAAGTGCTACTTTTTCTGCAACTTCATCTGCATCACCAACCTGTTGGTCGCGACCACGTTCCTTAATGGCAGCAAGTGCATCTGCATGTAATGAATCTACTAAATCATCAGCATCAACAACTGTACCTTCACGGCTCTTCATACGACCGCTAGGAAGATTTACAAGACCATAGCTAAGGTGGAACAATTTATCTGCCCAGTCAAATCCAAGTTTTTTTAGAATATGGAACAAAATCTTAAAGTGATAGTTCTGTTCAGAAGCAACAACATAAACAAGCTGATTGAAAGCCCAGTCTGAATGACGGCTGATTGCTGTACCAATATCCTGTGTAATGTAAACAGAAGTACCATCCTTACGAAGAAGAACTTTTTCATGATTGTCTTCATCTTTACCTTTTCCAACAACATCAGTTACATCAATACGAACCGAACCGTCTTCTGCCTTAAAGAATACGCCTTTTTCCAATCCCTTTAAGATTTCGTCTTTACCTTTAAGATAAGTTTCGCTTTCAAAATAATATTTATCAAAACTGATTCCAGTGCGTTGGTAAGTTTCTTTTACACCATCAAAAGTCCATTTGTTCATCATTTCCCAAAGCTTGTGAACTTCTGGATCTCCGGCTTCCCATTTAATAAGCATGTCTTCTGCCATCTGGTTTGCTTCTGGATGAGCAGTTTCTGGCTTGTCTTTTTCACCTTTAAGATATTTATCAAATTCTACGTAACACTGTCCTACAAAGTGGTCGCCTTTCATTCCCAAAGTTTCTGGAGTTTCGCCTTTAGCTTCGTGGAACATTTTATAGGCAAGCATAGATTTACAAATATGAACACCGCGGTTATTAATCAAATCTACCTTGTAAACATCTGCACCGGCAGCCTTAAGAATACGGCTAACAGATTCACCAAGAGCATCGTTACGGATGTGACCAAGGTGAAGTGGTTTATTTGTATTTGGTGATGAAAATTCAATCATTACCTTGCGGCCTTCAAGTGGCTTTTTACCAGACTGATTGAATGAACCGTATGATTCACCCTGCACTTTTACTGCTGCAAGAATTGGACCTGCGGCATTTGCTTTATCAAGCTTAATATTTACATAAGGACCAACTGCAAGAACCTTTCCTAATGAACAATCTGAAGCCGCAATTTCTGCCACTCCAGCTGCAATCTGAGGAGGTGCCATACGAAGAGATTTTGCAAATGCAAACATTGGAGAACCTAAATCTCCCATTTCTGGATTTGGAGCATTCTGAACAACAATGGAGTCAGCCTTAACTTCCTCTGCTTCAATACCCTTCTGCTTAATAAATTCGTTTACTGCCTTTGCAACAATTTCTTTAAATTCTGTTTTAGCGTCTGCCATATAATATACCTCAACTCTACCATTATAGCGTTTTTTTTAACGATTCTCAATCATTTGTAAAAAATGAGGTCTGTCCCCTTTTTTTCAAATACTTGACTCATAGGTAAATTTACTCACTTTTTTAGATGCTTTTAATCTTGACAATCGTGGCAAGGGGAAATATTATAAAAATATGGACTTAAGAACAGTATTAACAACAGACACAGTAAACCTTCACTTAAAGGGAACAACAAAAGAAGAAATCGTTGACGAAATGCTTGACGTTTTATATAAAGCAGGCAAAGTTTCAGACAAAGCTGCAGCTCGCGAATGTGTATTAGACCGGGAACGCAAAATGTCTACAGGTATGAAACATGGAATCGCTATTCCTCATGGAAAAACAGATACAGTAACAGACTTAGTTGCATGTATTGGTATTTCTGATAATCCAGTTGATTTTGATTCATTGGATCAGGAACCATGCCGTATCTTCATTATGACATTGTCTCCAGTTAATAAGACTGGTCCACATCTTCAGTTCCTGGCAGAAGTAAGCTTGTTATTTAAGAGCCCAGAAAAACGCCAGGAAATTCTTGATACACAGGATAAAGCTGAAGTTATCAGAATTTTGACAGAATAGAGCTACACAAGTAGATTTTATACAACGGTAGGCGATTTTTCTCCTACCGTTTTTTTTATTTAGGAAATGTAATATGAAATTAGATCCAGTATTCACAGTAAAAAACAACAAACTTTATAAAATTGCAGATGATTCACAGGTTGAAGTAAGTTCACTTAAAAGAGTAGATATTCCCTGGTCTACAATCGAACTTTCACCAGAATCATATAACGAAGAATATCTGGCTAATTTAAGGGAAGAATTAAAGCCTCTTGATGAAACAGAAAGCTTTGTTTATTTAGCTCCAAAAGTTGATAAAGCTCTTAACACTCCAGAAGATATTGAACTCTATGTAAACGCTTTTAATCATTGTGCACGCCGTATTAAGGACTGCCAATGTGTTGCTGGAATTGAATTACCAGCAGAAGTTCTTTCTAAAGGCACTACAGAAGATTCAGCTATGATTTGGTTCATGGAAACACTTGCAAAAAAGCACGGTCAGTATGTTTATTTTGCAGCCGAAGAAGCTGTAAAAAATCTGAACCTGGCAGATAAACTGCAAAATCTTGCAATTGTTATATATTAAAACGCAATATTTGCGATAAACCGTAACATTTGCAAGAAAATAACATAATTTTAGCACTTTTTCCTCAAATTTCTCTTGTACATTTTTTTCATTTATGCCATTATCTATCTCAAGATTTATACATGAAGGATTTATAGCCGGAATGACAAAAACAAATGAAACAAATAATTTAACAGCAACTTGTTGTTTTACTTGTATCATGAGCTTTTTACTTGTTGCAGCCGCACTTCTGATTTATTTCTTAGTTCCAACTGATACAAAAGTTGCAGAAACAGGAATGGTATCTGAACCTCCAGTTTTATATGTGGATCTTACAGATGATTCAGAAGATGATCTTTCTGTTGAATTTCAGGATTACTTTACTGAAGTAAAATTGAGTAAAGGAATTGATGATGGTTTAACATTATACCGTCAGCCACTTTCAAGAGCTGCAGTTGAATGGTTTTACTATCAGATTACAGGTAACAAAAGCGTTACACAGGCAATTCTTTCTGAAGCCGATAAGAATAATATTCCACTTTCGCTGGCATTTTCTTTGGCTCACACAGAAAGCAATTACAAAGTAACAGCTACAAATAAAAATAGAAATAACACAATCGATCGTGGTTTATTCCAGTTAAACAGTAATTCTTTTCCTGGTTTGACTGAAGAAGACTTTTTTGATCCTTTTGTTAGTTCTAAATATGGTATGTCACATCTTAGATTTTGCTTGAACACTGCTGGTAACGAAGTTTCCGCATTGGCTATGTACAATGCAGGTACAAACAGAGTTCGTTCCAACAGTACCCCACAGACAACTTTGAATTATGTGGGAAACATTATCTCATACCAGAAAACGCTGGATCAGATGTTTGCTGACCAGGTGACCGCGTATTTTGATACACCAATTAATACTGGTATATCAGTAGCTTACGCCGGAACCAAGCGTTAATTAATCAGCCTCCTAATTTTTTTAGCAGGATCCCTTTTTTTTAGTTTTTTTGGGGTCCTGCTTTTTTTTAACCTTATATTAAAACTACTTATCTCTGAATTCTTCCAGAACCGTTTCCGCCGGCAAGCTTTTCAACTTCATCAACAGAAACCATGTTATAGTCACCTTCAATAGAATGTTTAAGACAAGATGCTGCAACAGCAAAGTCAACCGCATCCTGAGTTGATTTTCCGTTTAAGCAGGCGTAAATTAATCCGCCACCAAAACTGTCGCCACCACCAACACGGTCTACAATGTACATTTCGTATTCTTTAGAGAAGCAGTATTCGTCAGATTTTACATCATACAAAAGTGCTGCCCAGTTATTGCGGTTAGCATTTATTGAAGTTCTCAAAGTAATTGCAACTTTCTGGAAGCCGAATTTATCTGCCAACTGTTTAGCAACTGATTTATAACCTTCTTTATTAAGTTTTCCCCCATTAATGTCTGTATTTTCAGCTTCAATTCCAAACACATCCTTTGCATCTTCTTCGTTAGAAATACAAACATCAACATATTTACAGATTTCGCTCATAGCTTCACCAGCCTGTTCACGAGTCCAAAGCTTTCCCCGGTAGTTCAAGTCACAAGAAACTGTTGCACCAGCAGCCTTAGCAGCCTTACAAGCTTCAACACAAATCTGAACCATGTTTCCACCTAAAGCTGGAGTAATACCTGTCAAATGGAACCATTTACAATCCTGGAAAATTGTCTTCCAGTCAAAATCTTCTGGTTTAGCTTCTGCAATTGAAGAATGAGCACGGTCATAAATACATTTTGAACCTCGCTGACTAGCTCCCCGTTCGTTGTAGTAAATACCAACACGGTCTCCACCACGAACAATGTAATTTGTGTTTACACCATAACGGCGCAAAGAATTAATTGCAGCCTGACCAATTTCGTGCTTTGGAAGCTTTGTTACAAAGTAAGAATCCAAGCCATAATTAGCCAAAGAGACAGAAACGTTAGCCTCTCCACCACCAAATGTAGAAGTCATTTTATCAACCTGAACAAAACGGAAATATCCCTCTGGTTCAAGTCTTAACATAATTTCACCAAAACATACAACTTTATTACTCATATTAATGCTCCTTTTTAATGGTCACACGGATTCGATTTTCCTAACGGAAAATCATATAAATAATTTTTAAAGAAAAATCGTTAGATTTTTCGAATCCGTGTGACATTTTTATTTTCTTACTTCACGAACAATTTCTGCGGCTTCTGCAGTAAGTTTTTCAATTTCTGCAAAGTTGCCTCCTTTAATTAAATCGCCTTTAACCATCCAGCTGCCACCGCAGGCTAAAATTTTATCGCAAGCAAGGTAGTCGCCCACGTTTGCAGCGTTGATTCCGCCTGTTGGCATAAACTTCATCATTGTGTATGGTGCGCTCATAGCCTTAATCATTTTAAGACCACCAGCATTTTCTGCAGGGAAGAACTTAACTACATCAAGACCAAAACCTAAAGCCATTTCCAATTCTGTTGGAGTCATAATTCCAGGTGTAATTGGATAATTATTTTTAAGACAATATTCAACAACCTTTGGATTAAAACCAGGACTTACAATAAACTTAGCACCAGCACCAATTGCACGGTCAACCTGTTCAGTTGTAAGAACAGTACCTGCCCCAACAAACATTTCTGGAAATTTTTTAGACATAAGCTTAATAGAATCTTCTGCAGCTTCTGTACGGAAAGTAACTTCGGCACAAGGAAGACCACCATTAATTAATGCTTCTGCCAATGGCTCTGCGTCACTAGCGTTATTCAAAACAACAACAGGAACAATGCCTGTTTTTCCAATCTGAACTAATGTATCATTCATATACTTTTCCTTTTATTTTACACTTTTCAAAACTTTTCGTACTGCCCCTACGGCACCTGTCAATTCTTCAAAGTAAGCTTCAACTTTTTCACCAAGTCCTGCTTCGTACAAATCAACACCA
>JAEDFM010000038.1 GCA_016292805.1 Treponema sp.
CGTTCCTGTTCCATAGAATCCCGGAAACGTACAGTAACAGTGTTGAACAATTCGTTCTTTGAACCGTCTTCTTTTGTTTCCTGAATTGTATCATAGTCTACAGTTACACAGAATGGTGTACCTACTTCATCCTGACGACGATAACGTTTACCAACTGTACCAGAAGTATCATAATCTGTTACAAAATCTTCTTTAAGAAGGTGCTGAATTTCCTTTGCTTTTTCAGCAAGCCCATCTTTCTTCATCAAAGGAAGGACTGCAACTGTAATAGGTGCAAGACGAGGATCAAGGTGAAGAACTGTTCTGTAATCTTCTTTTCCTTCTTCTGTAGAAACGTTCTGTTCTTCATAAGCTTCACAAAGGAACATAAGGAAGTTACGGTTCAAACCAGCTGAAGTTTCAACTACATATGGAACATATTTTTTGTTTCCATCTTCCTGATCGATATAAGACATATCCTTCTTAGAATACTGCTGATGCTGAGAAAGGTCGAAGTCTGTTCTTGAGTGAATACCTTCAATTTCTTCAAATCCGATTGGGAAGTTGTAAGTAATATCGTAAGCATCCTTTGCATAGTGAGCTAATTTGTCGTGATGATGCCATTTAAGCTGTTTTTCTGGAATACCGTATTTAAGGTAGAATGCCCAGCGGTCTTTTCTCCAGCGGTCAAATACTTCGTCTTCTGTTCCTGGTTTACAGAAATATTCCATTTCCATCTGTTCAAATTCTGCAGTACGGAAAATGAAGTTTTTAAAGATGATTTCATTACGGAAAGATTTACCAACCTGTGCAACACCAAAAGGAACCTTCATGCGGTTAGACTGTACGATGTTCTTGAAATCTGTAAAGATACCCTGGCAAGTTTCAGGACGAAGATAAATAAGATGTGATTCATCAGCAATTGGTCCCTGGTATGTTTTGAACATAAGATTGAATTCACGAACTGCTGTATATTTCTTTTCCTTGCTACCACAAACTGGACAGTTGATGTTAGTTTTGATGTAAGTTTCCATTTCTTCGTGAGACATTGTATCAACTGGTTTTCCAGGATCTTTATCTGGATTTGCAGCAACATAGTCTTCAATCATTTTATCTGCACGATGACGAGCCTGACATTCCAGACAGTCAATCATAGGATCAGAGAAGTGATCAGCGTGTCCAGAAGCTTTCCAAGTTGTGTGGTGCTGGAAAATTGCAGAATCAAGACCAACAACATCATCATGAAGCTGAGTCATGTAATGCCACCATTCGTTCTGAATGTTTCTCTTGAATTCAACACCTAATGGACCATAGTCCCAGGCACCTGCCTGTCCACCATAGATTTCTGAAGCCTGATAAACAAATCCACGTCTTTTACAAAGACTGATGATTTTGTCCAATGTACACCCATGTGTATCGTTTGTGTTTGCCATAAAAAAACTCCTTTACGACCCTGGCGTGAGCCGTTTGATAATTGTTAAAGTCCTAATAAAATATCACAAAAAGAAAGGATGTGCAAACAAGATTTCTTTATAGTTCTTCTACAGGTCCTGCATCTTCGGCAGTTTCATCTCCTGATTTGGTATTATGGTCAGGTTTATTTTCGCTTTCAGGTTTAGGGTCTCCTTCAACTCCTTTTTCCCCTTCTGGTTTGCCCTCACCTTCAATTTTTGCTTCACCTTCGGTTTTAACTTTACCTTCAATTTTTGCTTCACCTTCGGTTTTAGCCTGACCTTCTGTTTTAGCTTCACCGTTTTCAGTTTTATCATCAGCATCTTTTGCAGGTTCTGGATCACCACCAAATTTCATAGTTTCATAATTTGCATAATCTCTTGTAAGATTTTTCATAAATTCTGCATTTCGTTCAGCCAGGGTAGCATATATAAAGTCATGTATTTTCTTATAATCTTCTTTAGGTAATTTATCATCAAAAATAGCTACAACAGTACAAGCACCGTTTTCAATTTTTTTGTTATAGATGACTATGGAACACATTACACTGTAGCGCCCCATTGTTAAAGAAACATTATCGATTCTTCGTCCATTTACAAAATGATCAACAATATTAAGCGGTGCACGGGCAGCAAAACCAAGTGTACTGATATCTTTTAATGTAAAGGAAATAAGCGCATTATTATGTGAAAAATATCCAAGAACATTATTATCCAGCAAATCTAGACGAATTACCTTACGGATTCCTTTTGCACCGTTAATAGTCAGAATGCCCGAAACCTGGGCATATAAGTCTGCAGGTTTCTGATTTAAATCAATAAATCCACCAGGTAACTTTAAGTTCATCAAAAACCGTTCTTTATCTTTAGGTTTTGCTTTATAAGACATAACACCTAAAAAAATAGACTGTAAGCCTTCTTCTATTTCGAAGGATTTAATAAAGTTATACCAGCCGTCTATTGATAAATCGTCATCAATGTATATAAAACAGATAGCATTTTCGTAATGTCTAAGTGCGGCCTTTGCAAGCTGATAATCACTTATAGCATAAACCTCAAATTCATCATCTGTAAGGTTGTCTTTCATATAGTTTTCAACCAGAAGTGGTGGATTCAAAAAGAAAATTTTACGGCCAAATTTAGGATTTTCGCGGTATTCCATATTTCTATAATTCTACCATATACAAATTAATTTTCAATAATCTTGTAAAATCTTTCTTCAGGACACTTTACAAAAAACTCTTCTATTCTTTTGCGCAAATCATCATTATCTGATGCATTTATAAACTGAGTCTGAGCATAATGGCTGAATTTAAAATTCTGTGCAAAATAAGTAAAAAAACGCTGCAGTCTGGTTTTCCAGAATTCCTTAGGCTGATAGATTTCTACATCGCTGATATAATCCAAAGCCAGCTGCTGCATATCTACTTCCACTCCACCTTCCCTGTCATCACATAATTCCTTAAAAATCCAGGGCTTCTGAACTGCGGCACGGCTTATCATAATTCCATCTACAGAAGATGCCTTGCTTATAGCAAAATCATAGGAAGGTTTATCTTTTACATTTCCATTTAAATAAACCTGCACTCCCTGTGGATGCATTTTCTGAGCCAGTTTTTCACAATATTCATAATGAGTTGGACGGGTAAGTTTTTCTTTTTTAGTTCTAGGATGCAAAGTAATCAGTTTTACACCATTATCAACCAGCATCTGACAAAATCCATAAAACTTTTCATCAGTATAATCATCATCACCAAGGCGAAGCTTTACACTATAACGAAGCTGATTTTGATGAGAAGCATTGTAATCTGTAATTACTTTACCTACTTCCCGTACCATTTCTTCGGTTTCTTCTATAGGCTTTATCATCCAGGCAATTCCACTGCCAAAACGGTAGATATCCGGTGCAGAACAGCCCATATTCAAATCAATACCAATTCCAGGAAGTTCAACCAGAATTTTTGCAGCCTGCACCATATGTTCACAGTTTTTTCCTGTAAGCTGCCACACAACCTTTTGAGGAACAGGAGCTGGATCAATATAAAACTTTTCAAACTGACCGCCGGTAATCAAAGTTCCTGCATTAATCATTTCTGTAAAATATTCATGGCATCCACCAAATTTTTCCAGTAAAATTCTGAATGCAGGATGAGAAATTGTTGCCATTGGTCCGCATATAAGTTTCATATAATTATTTTATTGAAATACCAAATAAATAGGAATATAGTTAACCTATTATCAAAAGGAGATTTTTATGTACTTCGAACGTCGCAAATACAAAAACTTCAGTTTAAGACAATTAAAAGGCCGTTGGGGAATTCCAATTCTTGTAACACTGGTTACTTTTCTTATTACAATCTTATTTTATATACCAGATTTTGTAAAAGCATTTTCAAGCTCTACATTTGAAGCTTTTTTAAATTCAGAATTCATAGATTTTTCTGAATATCTGGATGCTTATGAACAGCTGACTCAAAGCTCTATGTTATCTTCGCTAGTACAGTCCATAATTGAAACAATTCTTGTTATTGCAGCACTTAATCTTTACCTTAAAATGTCCCGCTCTCCAGAAAAAGTTGGATTTGGCGCATTTATTGAAGGTTTGAACAACTGGTGGAGAGCTATTCTTTGCTATCTTTATAAACTTTTATTCATCACTCTGTGGATGTTCTGTTTCTTTATTCCAGCAATTATTAAAGCTTATTCTTACAGTATGATGGAATACCTGGTTGCAGAATTTCCTTCCCTTTCAATTCCAGATGCAATGAATATTTCAAAAATAATTACAAATGGAAGCAAATGGGATTTATTCATAATGGAATTAAGTTTCCTTGGCTGGGAATTACTGGGAGCCCTTTCTTTAGGAATTGGTTATATATGGATAATACCTTACAGACAGATGACCTATGTAAACGCATATCATGCACTTCTTAAAAATGCCCTTGAACAGGGATTAATTAAACCGGAGGATCTACAATAATGAAAAAAACATTCAAATCTGGATTAATCGTATTAATAGTTCTTATTTTAGTAGTAATTGGTGTAAGCATTTTAGGAACTTTTGCACAGGGTAAAATTACAAATAACTTTAATTTTCCAACACAGAATGCTTCAACCGGGAAAATGTATTCTGCAACTCCAGGAGTAAAAGCAGCTAAAGAATTCAGAAAACAGTATATTGGCGCAGTTTATCTGGAAGGTACAATTGAAGCTTCAAACAGCAGCTATAACCAGAAATGGCTTATGAACACTATTAATCAGCTTAAAAATGATGAAAATTGTGCCGGTATTGCCATGTATATCAATTCACCAGGTGGAGCTGTTTACCAGGCTGATGAAGTATATCGTGCTTTACAGGATTTCCGTACTACAGGCCGCAAGATTTATGTTTACCAGGGACCAATGGCTGCCTCTGGCGGTTATTATATTTCCTGTGCAGGTAACACAATATATGCAAACCGTAATACTATGACAGGTTCTATTGGCGTTATTTGCGGTCAGTCAATTGATTTAACAGGATTATTTGAAAGACTTGGTATTAAATCTGAAACTATTCATTCTGGTAAAAACAAGAACATGATGAATTATAATGAGCCGGTTACCCAGGAGCAGCGCCAGATTATGCAGTCAATTTGTGATGAATGTTATGAACAGTTTGTTTCTATTGTAGTTGGACAACGAGCATTAACACTTGAAAAAGGCTATGAAATTGCAGATGGACGCATTTACACTGCAAAACAGGCTCTTAAACTTGGTCTTATTGATAGAATTGACAGCTGGGATAACATGCTTCTTGATTTTGCAGAATCAATTGATAAGCCTGGCATAAATGTAAAAACTTTCAAATTTGAACGTAAACAGTCTATGCTGGAAATTATGATGAGCAAGGCAGCTGATATTAAACGTACAGAAGCCGCAGCTCAGCTTGGACTTCCAGTGTGCGTTCTTGAAGACTGGGAAAATGGCAGCATGACACCAATGTACCTGTATAAATAAAATTTCTTTAAGAATTTAGGTGTTAATTTTTAATTCATAAAGGCCTGCTTTTTTCCCGTTTACAAGGGTATGCAGGCTTTTTGTTATAATTAAATCCATTTTTGATGCTGTATTTTCCAGTTCTTCTTTTCTGGCAGAAAGAATAATCATTTTGCCATCAGATTTTAAAACCCGTTTAAGGGAAATAAACATTTTACTGTAAAAATCGTTTATATCACCAATATCTTCGTAATAGCCCCAAGGTGGATCTGTAATTACTGTATCAACTGATTTATCTGCAATTTCTTTTAACTCAAAAGCATCACAGCAATTTACACTGATATTTTCCTTATCTTTAAGCTGTTTTTTTTCAGAAACCATTTTTATTTTTTCTGAATCTATATCGCTTACATAAAGCCTGGAAAAAGGAAACTTTTTTGCCAGCTGTACAGGAATTGAACCATAACCGCAGAAAGGCTCCAGCACAACACCGTCATTTTTTAATTCTGCGAAACAGCATATTAAATATGCAATTTCAGGTCTAAGTTCTCCCTTATTCAGATTTTTTTCTGTAAATTCTCTTTTAGAAATAAGCTGTCCACAATACGCAAAACCTTCCCTGCGGATTGCATACCAGATTTCTGTGGAAGGAGAAAGTCTGTCCAACTGAAGCTTTGTACAGCGTAAAACTGTATCTTCAGCCTTTCTTGCAATCTGTTTATCTACTTTGACAAACTGATTTTCCTGATTAAAGCGAACTCTAAAACTTCCCTTTGTTATCAAATAAGGTTTATTTTCTTTTGCAACAACACCTGCTAATGAAGGAAAATTTAAGCCCTTCCCTTTCATTGTTTTTAATACAAAAAAAGTGTTGTTAAAATAAATTACAGATTCCAGGTCTCTTGAATTTCCTGAATATGAATAATGGACTAATCCATCAAAAAGATTTAATATTTTAAGACCTTTCAGACGGTTTGGTAAGTCCTGTGCAACTACATCCTGAAAGCCAGTTATAAAAGAAGAAACATATTCTGCCATATAATTTGTATCATATCTTATAGACACAAAATTGTAAAATCCTTATAATTATAGAACACGCTAAATGTAAATGTGTTTTACAGACACTAGGAGGATAATTGGCTAACGTGAATACAAATAACTCGAACAATAAGGGACAGCGAATTAACGAAATGATTCGTGTTCGAGAAGTCAGACTTATTGATGATGAGGGCAACCAGCTTGGAATCGTTCCAACAATGGAAGCACTTAACATGGCGAGAGACAAGGATCTTGACCTTGTAGAAGTTTCACCTAACGCTAACCCACCAGTTTGTAAAATTCTTGACTATGGTAAGTACAAGTTCGAACAGGAAAAAAAGCTCCGTGATTCCAAAAAGAACCAGAAAGTACTTAAGCTCAAGGAAATTCGTATGCAGCCAAAAATCGGTTCAGGCGACCTTGATACCAAAGCCAAACATATTCAGGAATTCTTGGACGAAGGCGACAAAGTAAAAGTAACTATCCGTTTCCGCGGACGTGAACTTGCTCACACAGACCTTGGTTTTGATGTACTGAATGAGGTGCTAAAGCGACTTACCTCGGCGTACGTTATTGAAAAGCCAGCCGCTATGGATGGCCGTAATATGTCAATGACAATCTCAGCAAAAGCCGCAAAATAAGAGGTTTAAGAAAATGCCTAAGATGAAGACAAAGAAGTCAGCAGCTAAACGTTATTCTTTAACAGGCTCTGGCAAAGTTAAGCACAAGAAACAGAACCTTCGTCATATTTTGACAAAGCGTTCACCAAAAAGAAAGAGAAATCTTCGCGCTGCAGGTTATGTAGCTGAAGCTGATGCAAAGAAAATCAGAAAGCAGATGCTTCCATACGGTTAATGAGGTGAATAAATGTCAAGAGCAATAGACGGAACAAAAAGAAAGAATCGTCGTGTTAAGATTTTGAAACTTGCTAAAGGTTTCCACGGTGATAGAAAATCAAATTACAAACCAGCTAAAGATGCTGTAACAAAAGCTTTAGGTCATGCTTATGTTGATCGTCGTGATCGCAAACATGAATTCCGCTCTTTGTGGATTGCACGTATTAACGCAGCAGTTCGTGAAGAAGGTCTTACATACTCACAGTTCATCAACGGAGTTAACAAAGCAGGTATTAAATTGAACCGCAAGGCTCTCTCTAATATGGCTATTGAAGACCCTACAGCTTTCAAAGCAGTTGTAGAAGCTGCTAAAAAAGCACTTAAAGCATAAGGAATAGCTTATGATTTCACTCGATCAGGTTTATCTTCTTGAACAGAAGGTAGAAAGTGCTGTTGAAAAGATTCAGCAGCTACAGGCTGAAAACGATGCTCTACGCAATAAATGTTTAGAGCTCACAAATGCGCTTTCAAGCAAGTCGGAGCAACTTTCTTCTTTTGAAAATGATCAGGACCAGATCGAGGATGGAATCAAAAAAGCACTTGAACGTCTTACTTCAATTGAAAATTCAGTTTTGAAGGCAGCCGTTCAAGTGTCTTCTACCCCATCAGTTACAAAACCAGTTGTAACTCCAGTCGAAACACCTGCAAAAGCTGCACCTGCAGTACCAGGTTTTGATGCATTGGAAAACGCTCCAGCACCAGAAGTTGAACAGGAACCAGAAATCACAGAAGAAACAGAACCAGTCATTGAAGAAACTTCAGTTGAAAATCCTGATGAAGAAATTTCAATTCCAGTTCAGGAAAATGTAATTCAAGAATCTCCAATTGATAATTTCAATCGTGCACTTGACCGTACTGCTTTCGCTGATTTAGCATTCGACAATCCAACTCCAACAGAAAGCTTTGAACCAGAAGAAACATTTGCCGACGATGAAAATCAGGACGGCTTAGGATTTGATATTTTCTAAATGGGAAAATTAAGAATTGATGTGCTTGGTACAGCTTTCACTATCCAGGCTAACGAAGATAACGAATATCTTGAAAAACTCCTCGGATACTACAATCGCATTATAAAAGATGTACAGGCTATTGATTCTGTAAAAACACCATTACAGGTTGCTATCCTTTCTGGAATTATGCTCTGTGATGAATTATACAAAGAAAAACAGAATAAAATTGCTATGGAAAACGGAACCTATGTTCCAATGGAATTTTCTCCAGACAACGAAGAAATTGAACGCCGCACATTAGAAATGCTGGATAAACTTAATCAGGTGCTGTAATTGAAACAAGTTCAAATCTGGATTGATGCGGACTCCTGTCCTGCCCTAGTAAGAAATCACGCAGTAAAAATAGGATTACAATTAAATTTAAAAGTATATTTTGTAGCAAACAAAGAAATCAAATGTGACTTTTCTAATGCTTATCAGATGATTATCTGTAATCAGGAAAAGGATGCAGCCGATAATTACATTTTTTCAAATGTTCAGGAAAATGACCTTGTTATTACCAGAGATATTGTTTTTGCAGACCGACTTGTAGAAAAAAATATTGCCTGTATAAATGACAGAGGAACCATTTTTACAAAGGACAACATTAAACCTTTATTAAGTACAAGAGACTTTGATTTAAGTCTTGCGCAAATGGGACTTGTAAAACACTACAATGAAGGTTATGACAAAAAAAAGTTCGCAGCATTTGCCAACTCTTTTGATAAGGTTATTCACCAGTTATTAAGATAATCAGACTATTCTATTACTCTTCAGGATCATCTGGGATTGCCATAGAAATTGAACAGATACGATCTTTAATCTGCATAAAGGCAAGAACCACTTCTGGATCGAACTGAGTTCCAGCATTATTCTGAATTTCAGAGAATGCATCTTCAATAGTCCAGGCTTCCTTATAGCAGCGCTTATGACTTAATGCATCAAATACATCAGCAACTGCTACAATTCTTGCAGACAATGGAATTTCCTTTCCCTTTAAAGTTTCGCATTTTGGTACAATACCTGTCTTAATACTAAACTGGGAAAGCTCAATCTTTCCAGGATAACCAGCTTCTCCACCGTCCCATCTATCGTGATGATGAAGAGCAATTTCAATAGACATTTCATCAAGGAAGCTTTCTGGAGGATCAAATAGCTGTCCTCCAATACAAGTATGCCCTTTCATAATGTTTCTTTCTTCTTCTGTAAATCGTGGGAAAGTTTTCTTTAAGATTACATCAGAAATACCAACTTTTCCAACATCATGAAATTTTGCAGCGATTTTAAGAGCATCTCGATATCTGTGCATTTCTGCAAAAGAAACATTGTGATTAAATGCCCAGCGGTCATAAATTTCCATAGCATAAGAAGATACACGTTCAACATGAGGATATGTTTCTTTTGGATCACGGAACTCTGCCATTCTGAGCATGCGTTTTACCATGTTTGAAGTAAGGTATGCATGCTGCAAAGCCTGAACTGCACTTGTTGCAAAGTGTCCTATTAAAAGCTCAGCTTCTTCACCAAATGCAATATAATTTCCATTATCATCTTTGGCATTAATAATCTGAAGAACACCAAGAAGAGCTCCAGATGCCATTTTAAGTGGAATTGTATACATTGACTTTGTTCGATAGTCAGTTGTAAGGTCTGTATTTTTATTGAATTTATATGGTTTATCTTCTGGAATCTGGTATACATCAGCAATATTTAATGGTTGTAAGGTTTCGGCAACATAACCACAAATTGAGCTTTTGTTGATTGGGAATGAAAAGTAGGTATATGGAAGCTTTACTCCAGGTGCCAGTTCTCTAAGATGAGTATCATTCTGACCATACTTAATTCTAAGCTTATTTCCTTCTGGAACATAAATAGAACCAGCATCAGCGTTAACCATTTTACGGGTTTCTGTAAGAATACGTTCAAGAAGAACATCAACGTCCTGAATTTCACCTAACTGACGCTCAACTTCAATAATCTGCTGAAGTTTATCTTGTCTTCCATTATTTTCCATAATTTCCTGCCTGAAATTTCTCTCTATCAAATATAACAGAAAAAATTGTTAATTGATAGACTTTCCTTTTTTAATTAATGAAAAGAATATTGGTCCTGCTCCATTTTGAACATCTGGAAATATTTCATATCCATATTTTGTTTTTTCGTATTCTGGCAATTCCATTTTAACAAAAGCCTCAATTTCTGATAAATCTGGTGAAGGTTCAATAAATGTAAAGGCATCTCCTTCCCTGTTGAACTTTTTAATCAATTTTTCCAGCATATCATCATTCTCCTGAGGACAAATAGCACAGGTTGAATACAATAAATAACCACCCGGCTGTAATAAACGATAAGCTGAAGACAATAGAGCCCACTGTTCCATAGATACAGTTTTAATTCTGGATGGTGACCATGTATTTAGATATTTATCATCCAGCATAACATGCCGTTCCGAAGAACAAGGCGCATCCAGAAGAATACAATCAAAACATTCTGTTTGACGGGTACACCAGGTGGCTCCATCACTGCAGGAAACTGTAATACGGCTGTTTATTTCTTCTGGCAAACATTCATTTACAACCGTCTGAAGGCGATGCTTTCGTTCTGGAGACCGTTCATTTGATGACAGTTTAGCATCCTCGTTCATTCTTGAAGCAATTACAAGTGTTTTTCCACCGGGAGCAGCACATAAATCCAGAATATTTTCCGCCTGTTTAACAGGCAAACAAAGAGCAGCAAAAACAGAAGCTGCATCTAAATAGTAAGACTTTTGACTGCCAGGAATCTTATATTCTACGGCCTGATTTTCCTTTTTAAACGCTTCTTTTATAGCATTCCATCGTTCACCATAAATTTGAGTATAAAACTGTTCAAAACCTTGCGCACCAGTAAGCTTATTTGATTTTTGTTTCATATTATTCCAAAGTAAAAAGACCGCAGTCAATTTTATATTTTAAAATTCGTTTAACAGATGTATTGATTTTATTTTCAAATTCTGCATCTGCTTTTGCTTTATTGTACAAAACCTTTGCCTGATTTCCAAATCTTTTTTCGCTGGTCATAATGGAATCTATTCCAGCCTCCACAGCTTTAACTACAGCCACCTCAGGAGGATACCCGTTATCTGCAAGTGCTCCCATAAAAATATCATCAGAAAAAATAATTCCTTCATATCCCCATTCATTTCTAAGAATGTCAGTTACCCAAATCTTTGAAAGACAAGCTGGAACACCTGGATCAATTGCAGAAGTTCTGGCATGAGACATTAAAACACCTGCCGGCTGTTTACCAGAAGCATTTGATTGAATTACCTGTTTAAACCCTTCTACTGCTTCCAACAATACTGCCTTACTGTCTGTAATTTCGGGAAGTCCAGTATGTGGGTCTGTATTTGTATTTCCTGGAAAATGCTTAATAACAGTTCCAATACTGTTGAATTCGTATGCATTAACACAAGCCTTTCCATATTCTACAGTATTGAATAAAGAACCAAAACTGCGTCCATCCAGAAACTCTTTATTGTTATCATTGCAAACCTCAATTACAGGAGCAATGTTCATATTAAAACCAAGCTCTTTCATAGAAATTGCCTGGGATGAATATAAATCAAAAGCCTGAACAGAAGACATATTTTGAGCGACCTGCTCCTGTGAAGGTAAAGGACCAGTTAATTTTTTTAATCTATTAACCCAGCCACCTTCCTGATCTACAGAAAGATATGGAAGAATCTGATTATTTTCTAAGGCATAGTTTTGAATTGATTGTGAAAAAGCCTGCTGCTCCAAAACTGTAGGAGCAATGTTATAGCCAAAAAAAAGATATCCACCTGCAACTATTGGTTTAGTATTTTTTTCATCACCTGTTATTTTAGAAAAAGTTTCATAGGAACGAAAGTTTTTGCAGCCTTCAAGATTTTCTATAAACATTTGAGCAATGCGTTCTTCTAAAGGCATTGATTTTATATATTGATCAAGTTTAACATCCTGCTGAATTTTCCATTCCTGCAGATATTTATATACAGAGGTGGCACTTTTATTTCTGTTGATTTCTTTTTTAGTCTGTAATTTTTCTGTTTTTGATTTACAGGATATAAAAAATAAAACAAATACCATTAATAATAAACTTTTTTTAAGCATACTTAAAGTATAGCGATTTATTAGTTAAGACGCTATAATTTTACCAATGAAAAACATAGCAATTATTAGTGGCGCAAGTTCTGGTATGGGAAAAGAATTTGCCATTCAAGTTTCTAAAAAATATAATTATGATGAAATATGGCTTGTGGCACGCCGTGCAGATAAGCTGGAAGAATTAGCAAATCAGATAAACAGCGAAAAAAACTTTCCAATTGCAAAACCGGTTGTACTTGATATTTGCGGAAAAGCTGGCGCTAACAGTTTTGGAGCTCTTCTTAAAGCTGAAAGTGACAAGCTTAAAATTATGGAAAGTAGTCTTAAAATTGGTTTATTAATAAATAATGCTGGTTTTGGAACTTATGGACCTTTTGATGAAACTTCAACAGAGCGTCAGATGGATATGGTAGATTTAAACTGTACTTCGCTTACAGGAATGTGCGGTGTTGCTTTACCATACCTATCTAAAGGCTCTGTAGTCATAAACACAGCATCACTGGCGGCTTTTATGCCATTGGGCAATTTTGCGGTTTACGGTGCAAGTAAAGCTTATGCATTAAGCTTTTCTGTTGCACTTGCAGCAGAACTTAAGCCAAAAGGAATTAAGGTTTGTGCTTTATGTCCTGGCAGCGTAAGTACAGAATTTGCAAATGTAGCTTCTGGTGGAGTGCGTAAGGAAGTAAAAGGCGGTCATGATCCAGTAAAGGTTGTTGCCCATTGTCTTAAAAAAGCATTTAAGGGTAAAACAATTGCAATCTGGTATCCAAAATGGAAGTTCACAGCTTTCCTTAGTCGTCTTGTAAGCAGAAATCTAGTTGCCTGGTATACCTTTAATTATAATAAGCGACCTCATCCTGTAGAAAAGAAAACAGAGGAAGTTTCCATTTCTGATTTTATGTAATAAAAATTATGGAAGATATAAAGGCTGTACATTCTTCAATGAATTGAACAGCCTTTCTTTTTTTAAGGGATCTCCATCTGTAAGCTGTTCCAGGTGGAAGCGGGCATTTTTTCTTGTTGAGTTTTCCTGGTAATTACAGGTACAGGTAAACATTGAAAAACCCTTCTCCACTGCAAAATCTTTAATTCTGTCTTCCAGAATATAGCAGAGAGGTCTGATTATTGTTACCGGATATTTACCATATTTTAACTTTGGAGACATTGTTGAAAACTCACCTTTATCCAGCATATTCATCAAAAGGGTTTCAAGAATATCATCCATATGATGGCCCAAAGCAATTTTGTTATATCCATTATTTATTGCATAGTTAATAAGCTCTGTTCGTCTTTGAGTAGAACACCAATAACAGCTCATTTTCTGACCAATTTTTACTCGCTCCAGTACATTTACATCTATAGATTCAAAAGGAACCTTCCATTCTTCAAAAAGCTTAATAATCTGTTCTGGAAAAGACTGAGCAAAATCATTCTGAATATT
Organism: Treponema sp.; assembly: GCA_016292805.1. GTDB lineage: Bacteria > Spirochaetota > Spirochaetia > Treponematales > Treponemataceae > Treponema_D. Next base: position 13,897 of record JAEDFM010000038.1, read on the forward strand.
CAAAGCCTTATATTCAAAATTACAATCAGGTCTTTTTACCCGGTTTGAAAAATAATGAATTAAGGCTGTGGAATCTTTACCGCCGCTGGCTCCAATTAAAATTCGGTCACCAGGTTCAATGAGATTATAATCAAATACTGCTTTGTCTATTAGGGAAGAAAGTTTCGGCTGATTTTTCATTTTAGTTCTAAAAAAGACCGCTTTTCAGCGGTCCTTATATTAAAGATACTTAACTATGTAATCGTAAATGTAATCAACAGTGTTATCAATTCCAAGTTTTGAAGAATTAATACAAAGGTCATAATTCTTACAATCACCCCACTTACCACCTTTACAGAAGTAATCGTGATAAGCCTTTCGTTTTCTGTCATGGTGTTCCATCTTTAATCTGGCTTTTTTTTCATCCACATTATAGATTTCCATTACTCGTTTAATTTTTTCACACTCATCACCAACAATGAAAATAGAAAGAAAACCATCAAATCCTCTAAAGACATCATCAGCACAGCGACCAACAACAACAAATGAATCACCGTCTGCCCATTTTGATTTCAACAAAGCAATCTGTAACTCAGCAACATTTTCTTCTGGAGAGTTTGAATAACCTCTTACAGTACGGCTGAATAATTTTTTTCTTGGTACTTCATCGTATTTTGAAAGTTCGTTTGTATCTATGTTTTTAGTCTTACCGATTTCTTCAAAAAGATTTCTATCAAGTAATTCAATATCAAGTTTTTTAGCAAGTTTCTCTGCTATTTCATGACCGGCACTACCAAACTGGCGGCCAATAGAAATAATAATCTGCTTATCCATGTATGCCTCTTAAAGATATCTTATAAAAATAAATACAGTACTAATAACCATTACAATAATTGTAGCTGGTACAGCAGAAATACAATATTTACCCCAACCAACTGGATAACCTGCTTTACCAGCAACAGAAGTTCCTACAACATTAGCGCTTGCTCCAATAGGAGTTGCACTTCCACCAATATCTGTACCCATAGAAAGAGACCAAGTCATGGTTGTTAATGGAACCCCCATAGTAACAGACAAAGACTGAACTACAGGAATCATTGTAGCAGCAAACGGAATATTATCAACAAAGGCACTGGCAATTGCTGAAACCCAGATGATGATTGCTATCATTAAGTATACATTGCCACCAGAAATTTTACCAATAAAACCTGCAACAATTTCAAGAAGTCCTGTTTGTTCCAATCCACCAACAACTACAAACAAACCAATAAAGAATAAAATTGTTTTATAATCAACTTTCTTCATGATTTCAGGAATGTGTTTTGGAGCTGTAATCAGTGTAACAATAGCAATAAACAAACCGATTGTTGCAACAGTTAAACCTGTTGTTGCGTGAGTTACAAGAAGGATAACAGCGCATCCAAAAATTACAGAACTAATAATAAAGCCCTTTTTATCTGTAATTGCAGATTCAGGTGTTGGGAAAGCTGAAACATCTACAGCTTCTGAAGATTTCAAATCCTTTCTGTAAACAAGGAAGAAATAAATTACTACAAACACAAGAGAAATGCCAGCAATAGCACCAGTATTTGTAAGGAAGTCCATAAATGAATAGCCAAACGATGTACCAATAATAATGTTTGGAGGATCACCGCACATTGTTGCAGAGCCACCTAAGTTTGCACAAAAGATTTCCGAAAGAATCATTGGTAAAGGATTAAATTTAAGCAGCTGAGAAAGTTCAATTGTAACAGTAGCCAGGAAAAGAATAACTGTAATACTGTCAATGAACATTGCAAGAACAGCTGACATAATCATAAATGTCAAAAAGATTGGAAGAACTTTGTAATGAACAGCTTTTGCAAGACGCATACAAAGCCATCTAAAGAACCCTACACGAGCCATACCTTCAACCATAATCATCATACCAGCAATAAATATGATTGTAGCCCAGTTGATACCACTTGATGATTCATGAGCCTTTCCTGCAGCGTACCAGAAATCCAGAGTAAAAATATTACCCACATTCAAGGTTTCCTTTACCGCAGTCCAGCTGTGTAAACCAAGACCAAAAACCAAGAGCAAGGTTAAAGCTCCACAAACCAGAGTAATCCATTGGCGTTCAAATAGTTCAATAATTATTAAGCCAAACATTACTACGAAAATTAATACAGCTAAAATTTGTGCTAATAACATACTGAAAACTTTACCGTTTACTTGAAAACTTTACAATATGATACAGCATAATGTAAGAGAATTTACTTACATTTTTTTACTTTGAGTATTCATCATTTTTACTTTAATTATTACCAAAACAACCTTTTTATAATAAAAAATTATTTAACTACAACGTTGTAATATATTGCATTCTAATAAAATTGAATTAATATGGAAGTAAACAAAAAAAATATTTAAAAATACGCCACGGAGGTTTTTTTATGGCACGTATTGCAAAACGGTTTGAAATCTCAAATACAGCTATTGCCGCTGTATATGGATTATTTCTTCTACCACCTGTTTTGTTTTGTATAATTCTATACACATGCAAACTTATGGATTATCAGGAATTACGAATTATGATTCGAGGTGTCTGGCTTATTCTGCCAATGATTATTTCATTAGCTTTGCCGGGCATTATAATTGTTTTTTTGGTTAAACACCTTAAAGCATATGACGGAAGTCAGGAAAAGATAGAGAATGTAAATAAATACCTGAAGCAATCAAAACTCATAATTATTCTTTTTGATATTTTTGCCCATGCAATTTTCGGTTTAGGATTTGGAGAAAACATTCGTTCATCTGGAATTATACTTGCAAATTTAAATGGTGAGCTTCCAGTTCTTAACATATTCTTACTGTATGCAGGTCTAGCTTGTGAAATTACATCAATTGGAACCTTAGTTTACCTTGTTCGAATTGAACGCCCTCTGTATGAAATTCCATATCAGGGTAAATATAAGACAACTTCAGTTCGCTCCAGACTTTTAATATCCATAATAACAACTCTTATTGGACTTTTACTTAGTGCTTTTGGATTATCTCTTGCTATTTCAAATACAGAAAATGTATTTAGAGTTGTTAATACTTTTATTCCTATCGTTATTCTGGCCAGCCTTTCAATTCTTTTTACAGTTGTAATTAATACTAAAACAATTAATCAGGAAGTTAGTAGAGCAAAAGAATTTGTAGAATCATTGACATCCAGAGATTATTCAATTCCAAATCTTAAAATTTACACTCGTAATGAGTTTGGTTTAATTGACAATCATTTAAATGAATTAAAACATTCCACAAAAAAAATTATGACAGAACTTTCGGTTGGTGTTGAAGGAACTTTGAATGTAACGTCCGACATTAATAACAACATCAATGAGTCAACAGAAAAGATTGAAAATGTAACACGAACTATTAATTCTGTAAAAGATGAAATGACAAATCAATCTGCCGGTGTTGAAGAAGCAAGCGCAACAACAGATCAAATCCTTAAGCGTATTACAGATTTAAATAACGCTGTAAATAACCAGTCAGCTGGTGTTGAACAGTCTACAGCAGCTATTGAACAGATGGTAGCAAACATTAACAGCGTAAATAGTATTCTTGAAAAAAATGCTGTTTCGGTTGAAAAACTTACAAATGCTTCTGAAATTGGACAGCAGAAAGTTGAAACAGCTGTTTTTACTGCAAAGGAAGTTATTAATCAATCGTCTCTTTTAATTGAAGCAAGTGCTGTCATTAAGACTATTGCCAGTCAAACAAACCTTCTTGCTATGAATGCTGCAATTGAATCTGCTCATGCTGGAGAAGCTGGTAAAGGCTTTGCTGTTGTTGCTGATGAAATTCGAAACCTTGCAGAACAGTGTGCAAATCAGGTTAAGAACATTGAAGCAAATCTTAAGCTTCTTTCAGATTCAATCAGCCAGGTTGCTGCAAATACACAGGATGTACAGCAACAGTTCAATGTAATTTATGACCTTTCACAAGAAGTAAATTCACAGGAAAAAGTTCTTTCTAACGCTATGTCGGAACAAACAGAAGGAAATAAACAAGTTCTGGAAGGAATCAGATCTATTAATGCAGCAACGGTTATTGTAAAGGAAGGCTCTTCTGAAATGATGAGTGGTGGTCAGCAAATTGTAGAAGAAATGAAGATTCTTATTAATACAACAAAAACAATTAACGAACATATGGATGCCATTAAACTGGATGTTAATAATGTTGTTGAATCTATTGTTCAGACACAAAAGAATGCTGAAGCAAATAAAGATGGTATTATAGTACTTAAAGATGAATTTGATTCATTCAAATTATTCTAAGCTTTATAATTATACTTAAAAAAAGCGGTGATTTATAATATCACCGCTTTTTTTAAGTAAATCTATTCAGCTTTTACAGCTTCTTTCTTTGTTGGTTTTACAAGGAATAAGCTTAAACAAAGTGATAAAATATATAAAGCAAGTGTTACATAAAGTACATTCTGATATCCAACAGGATTTACTTTAACACCGTGAACTTCAATGAAACTACCTGTATGACTTACAATTGCATTTGCCATCTGATTACCAGTCAATCCAGCAAAAGCCCAGGCAGAAAGAGTAATACCATGGATTGCAGAAATAGAACCCATACCATAATGATCAGAAAGTAATGTTGGAACGTTAGAGAATCCTCCACCATAACCAGCGTTTACAACGAAGATTAAAGCAAGTACTAAGATAACAAGGAAGATTTTTCCATCCCCATTTTCAATACCACCAGTAGCCATTACTGCTGCTGTAAAGAAAATTGAAAGGATAAAAATCATTTTATAGATTGTATTACGATCCTTCATTTTATCTGCCCAAGCAGAGAATCCAAGACGACCACCAGCATTGAAGACAGCAGAAATTGTAGAAATAATACCTACAGAACCTGCAAGACCAATACATTTAACAATCATTTTTTCCTGAGATATCAAAGCAAGACCACAAGTAATGTTCAAATAGAACATTAACCAGATACCAATATAGGAAGCAATTGGTTCCCGTTTAAGAGTTG
>JAEDFM010000039.1 GCA_016292805.1 Treponema sp.
CTGAAAAAGATGTTGTCCTTACAGTAGACAAGCTTGATGCTGAAAAAGGTACAAAGATTGACATCGATACAGTTCTTTTAGTAAGCGATGGAGACAAAATCAGTGTTGGAACACCTTATGTTGCAGGTGCTAAAGTTACTGTAGTAGTAGAAGAATCTTTCCGCGACAAGAAAGTTTTGGTATTAAAATACAAAGCAAAGAAAGACTATCACCGTCTTATCGGACACAGACAGCAGTACACAAAAGTACGTGTTGAATCAATTTCACTTTAATTAGGTTATAAGGAGATTACTATGGGAAGAACACGTGGTGGATCTGGTGCAAAAAACGGACGCGATTCAAATCCAAAGAACTTGGGTATTAAAAAATATGCTGGAGAATTTGTAACTTCTGGTTCAATCATTCTCAAACAGCGTGGAACAAAATTCTATCCTGGCGATAATGTAATGAAAGCTGGTGATGACAGTTTGTTCGCAACAGCAGATGGAAAAGTTGTTTACGGTGAACGTAACAACCACAAAATTGTTTCTGTTGTAGCTGCTGAATAAGTTTATTTAGCATAAATAATCAGGAAACTGATGAAGCGCCCGGTGTGAGTTAAAATCTACCGGGCTTTTTTTTTAGGGATTTATCAGGAGGATATAGGTAAAATGTTGGGGTTCGCAGATGAAGCTGTAATTGAAGTTCGCTCGGGAAATGGAGGTAACGGTTGTGTTGCTTTCCGTCGTGAAAAATATATTCCTCTTGGTGGTCCAAATGGTGGAGATGGTGGAAAGGGGGGCGATGTAATTTTTGTTGTAAAACGTAATCTTCGTACACTGGCCAAGCTTCGCCAGAAACATTGTTTTAAAGCTCGTAATGGTGGTGATGGCCAGGGCTGGAATCGTTATGGTGCTGATGGTGAAGATTGTGTAATTCCTGTTCCTCCAGGAACTACTATCCGGGATGCAGAAACTGATGAAATTATTTATGATTTTTCTACTGCTAAAGGGGATGAAGCTTTTACATACTTGAAAGGTGGTAATGGCGGATGGGGAAATGTTCATTTTAAGTCTTCTACAAATCAGGCTCCTCGTCATGCGAATCCTGGGCAGCGCGGAGAAACCCGTATGCTTAAACTTGAGCTTTCCATTATGGCTGATGTTGGTCTTGTAGGTTTCCCTAATGCAGGAAAATCTTCATTGCTTACTTTCTTTACAAATGCAAGGCCAAAAATTGCTCCATATCCTTTTACAACAATTATTCCAAACCTTGGTGTACTTAGAGTGGATGATGAAAGTGATATTATTATTGCTGATATTCCAGGAATTATTGAGGGTGCTTCTGAAGGTTTGGGATTGGGAGATACTTTCTTAAAGCATATTACTCGTACTGCATGTCTTATTTTTATGATTGATTGTTCTGATGAAAACTATCTTACTGCATACGATACATTATGTAATGAACTTGAAAATTATTCTGACGAATTAATGGAAAAACCAAGAATCGTTCTTTGTAATAAAATTGATATGCCTGGTGCAGCTGAACATGCTTACGAGATTGCTGCCCGTATTCATGAATCTGAACCTGAAACTGATGTTATTCCTGTTTCTGTAATGACTGGACTTGGAATGAAAGATGCTCAGAAACAGATTTTAACTCTTGTAAATAAACTGGAAAAACGTAACGAAGCTGAATCTGAAAAAAAAGAAGAAGCATTCGGTTCCAGTTTTATGAACTCCCGTGCTGTTATTGATGAATTTGAAGAAGAAAACATTCAGTATCCTGGAAGTGAAAATTAGTGAGACTAGCAATAATTGGTGGAAGTTTTAATCCTCTCCATATAGGTCATGCAATGTTGGCTGATACTATGATAAAAGAACGGAGATATGATAAGATTCTTTTTATTCCAACATGTGTTCCACCTCATAAGCAGCTTTCTGGTGGAATTACAACTGTGCAAAGGGTTGGAATGGTAAAGGCATTTTGTGAATCTGTACCAGGAAATGTTTTTGAATGCGAAACCTGTGAGATTGACCGAGGTGGAGTTTCCTACACTGTTGATACTCTTGAATATATTGTAAAGAAATATGATGGGGAGCTTGAAGGAAAACCTGCGTTACTTATGGGAAGTGAAATGGCTTCTGAATTTTACAAATGGTATAAACCTCAGCGCATAGCTGAACTTGCAGATATTACAATCGTTCCACGTTATCCTGATATTTTGAATAATTCAGGGAAATATAAAAATAAACCAAGTGGAGCTTATGCAGGGGATTTTAAGACTGAATTTGATAAAGATAAATTTGGTTTTGATTTTGTTCTTCTTGAAGATCCTATGGTTCCTGTTTCATCAACTCAAATAAGAACTCGGGTGAGTGAAGGAAAAAGTTTTGAATACCTGGTTCCTGCTGCTGTATATAAATACATTGTAAATAACCAGTTGTATAAAAAGGGCATTTAATGAAAACTGACATAATTAAACTGATAGAACAAATTGATGCATATACAAAAGAGCATGTAAAGGAAAAAAGATATGAACATTCTGTGCGGGTTGCTGAAATGGCTGCAAGGATGTGTCGTCAGTATGGTCTTGACGAAAATACAGGGTATCTTGCTGGAATTGGTCATGATATGTGCAAGGATATGGATGAAAAGGAGTTGATTGAAACTGCAGCTGAGGATGGTGAACCTGTTACTTCTTTTGAGCTTAAACGTCCTAAGCTTTTGCATGGAAGAGCAGCTGCAGTTTACATGAAGGAAAAATTTGAAATTACAGACTTTGAAATTCTGGAAGCTGTAGCACATCATACTTCAGGTAAGATTGGAATGTGTGATCTGGCAAAAATTATTTTCCTTGCAGATAAAATTGAACCTGGAAGGCCTCAGTCTACAGATGAATATAGAAATCGTTTGCTGGCTATGGATCTGGACACTTTATTTTACACAGTATTTGTAGAAAATTATGAATATGTAAAAAATAAGGGATTTGAAATTTACCCAGGTACTGATAAAATGTTAGAATACTATAAGGAATTTGTAAAATAAATGAGAAAAATTCGTGATGAACAGAAGGGTATTATTTTTATTGCTCTTATTGTTTTGATTATTATTGCTGTCTCAGTATTTTTTGCTTTATCTCTTAAAACCAATGTGGTTCAGGAGCAGCTGGATGAAAATCAATTGATTAAGGTTCTGTTTGTTGTTCAGGATGATGATAATTCTGCTTTATTTACCAGTGTTGTAATTTATAATCCTGAATCTCATAAAGGAGCATTGATTAATATTCCAGGCTATACTGGAGCTATTTATCAGTCTTTGGGGCGCACTGATCGAATCGACATGGTTTATAACGAGAAAGGTATTACTTCATATAAAAAAGAAATAGAAAATCTTCTTGGTATACAGCTGCCATATACAATTGAAGTTACTCTTGATAATTTCATTATGCTATCTGATTATCTTGGAGGTATGAGAATCTTTATTTCTGAACCAATTGATGTTGTTTCTGAAGATGGTGAAAGATGGCTTTTGCCTTCTGGTGCAGTTAATCTTGATGGTGATAAAATTAATGCCTATTTACATTACAGACTGGAAGATGAAAGTGAAGCTGCTGTTCAGGAAAGATATCAGAATGTAATGGCTGCACTTATTACAGGTATTCATGACAAAAAGTTCAATATGTTCAATAAGGCTAATTTTGGACGATATGAACATTTTTTTGCATGTAATATTGATAAGGAAGAAGAAAAAACATTGTTTGAAGCTCTTGCAGAAACTGATACAGAAACTTTGTTCAGACAGACTATTACAGGTTCGTTACGAAATGTTGATGGACAGGTTTTGCTTACTCCATTAAATAATGGTGAAAATGTTCGCAATAATGTTCGTCAGGTTACAAATATGCTTACCCCTACAGGTGGTGTAATGAACAGTCGTGTTTATGTTTTGGAAATTCAGAATGGTACAACTGTTCAGGGGCTTGCTAGAAATACTTCAATTCTTTTCCAGAATGCCAGTTATGATGTTCTTAGTGCAATTAATGCAGATAGAAATGACTACGAAGAAACTATTATTATTGATAGAATTGGTAATGCAGAAGCAGCAAAAATGATTGGTGATTTTATTCACTGTACAAATATTCAAAAACCAGATACTAATATGGAGGATGAAGACGGTTCTAGAGCAAACGTTGACTTTACTATCATTCTTGGCAGCGATTTTAACGGTCAGTATGTTGTTAAATCCAGATCTTCAAAATAATGATGAAAACAACTGAAGAAAAAGCAAAGGAAATTGCAAAATTAATGGAAGATGGAAAGGGTAATGATGTTGCCCTTATTGATATTAGCGGCTTAAACAGCTGGACTGATTATTTTGTTATTGTGACTGTTAATAGTTCAACACACTGGCAGGGACTTTATAAGGATGTAAAGAATTACATTAAAGACAATGATCTTGAAATTCATGTAACAAATAAAAAAAGTCCAGATGGAGATGACTGGAATCTTATTGATTTAGGACCAATTGTAATTCATTTGATGTCTGAAGCAGCCCGCAGTTTCTACGATTTGGAAAAATTGTGGTTTAATGGTAAGAAATTGGAGTTCTAAATAAGTAAGGTTAAATAAAAAAAGCAGATTCAAATGAATCTGCCTTTTTTTGTTATAACTCATTTATGTATTAAATTATTCATCATCATCGAATCTTAATTCATCATCTTCCATTAATTCTTCAGAAGCATCTGGAACATACATGTTATAACCATCTTCTGGTTCAACATCATCGAATGGTTCGTCAATATCGTCTTCTGCCTTGAAAACATCATCGTAATACAAGTCCTCCTCATCGTCAAACTCGTCTAACTCTTCATCCTCTTCGTCGTATTCCTCAAAATCGTCATCAAAATCTACATCATCAAAATCATATTCATCATCATATGAGAAAGCTTCTGTGTATGCAGAATTTTCCATTTCAGGAGTTGAAAAAGACATAAATACCTCTGTAATAATATTATTTCAGCATTACTGCCAACTTCTCAAAATATAATACATCGTAATATTAAATTCTACTAGTTTTATTAATAATTATTTCTTTACAAAATAAAATTCTTCGGTTTATAATTGAAAAGATGTTTAGTGAGATTCGTGTTCGTGCATATGCAAAAATAAATTTTGGATTAAAAGTCCTGCCATTGCGGGAAGACGGATTTCATAATTTAGAGAGTATTTTTCAGACAATTGGTTTATATGATGAGCTGATTGTAACCTGGAATGAAGAGAAAAGCTGTGTTGTTTCTTGTGATTCCATGCAGCTTCCTTCAAAAAATACTCTTACATCGGCATATCAGGCATTTTGTGAAGCTGTAGAGGTGGATGTTCCTGGAGTAAGAGTTAATCTTATTAAAGGAATACCTAGTGGCGGTGGTCTTGGTGGAGGTTCTGCTGATGCTGCGGCACTGGTAAGAGTGCTTGAAAAATTATGCAGGGTAAAGCTTTCTGTGAAGCAGCTGGATTATGTTGCTTCGAAAACTGGAAGTGATGTTTTCTTTTTTATGCACTGTGATGATGATGGTAAGGGCTGTGCTCTTGTATCTGGTCGTGGTGAAATAATAGAGGAAATTAAGCCTCGACATGATTTATTTTTGTTGTTAGTTTTCCCAGATGTGGGATCATCTACAAAAGAAGCTTATGCTCAAATTGACCGGGCATTTGCTGAAGGGAAGGAAGTAAAAGGCCCCGGGTTTTGTGAGCTAGAAGGAATTTATAATTCCAGTGTAGAGAAGTGGACTTTTATAAACACATTCACGCCTGTTGTTACAGAAACTATTCCTGTAGTTACAGATGCAATATGTGCGTTGAAAAAAGTTGGCTGTTGTTATGCTGAAATGTCAGGTTCAGGTTCAACTGTATTTGGAGTGTTTACTTCGGAACAACAAGCGGAATTCGGATGTAATTTGCTTGGTGAGTCTTGGAATTGTAAACTTGTGCAGACTGTATAGACTGTGCTGAATTTTTTGCGGAGGTGTCTCAATGCAGATTACTGAATTAAGAATCCGAAAAGTGGAAGACGAAGGCAAATTACGTGCTTATGTCACAGTTACATTTGACAACTGTTTTGTTGTTCATAATGTAAAGATTATTGAAGGTAAGGGTGGTCTTTTTATAGCCATGCCAAGCAGAAAAACTGCAAATGGAGAATATAAAGATGTAGCTCATCCTATCAGTCCAGAGTTCCGTACAGAACTTCAAGACAAAATTCTTGAAGAATTTAACGCCGGACATGTAGAAACTGGTGGAACAGAAGAGTAAAATCTGATATAATTCTTCTTACAAATTGGGCCGTCGTCAAGCGGTAAGACACGGGCTTTTGGTGCCCGCATTCCACAGGTTCGAATCCTGTCGGCCCAGATAAAGGAAAGACTCACTTGAAAGGGTGAGTCTTTTTTATTTAACAAAAGTAATGGTGGTAGAAAGAGGCCGACAGGATTCGAAGCGAGAGAGCGACCCTAAAAAGGCGAAAACCTGGAGCGTTTTTAGGGGAACAGTTACAGGGATGTAACTGTTAGCAAACGAAGCCGCCGGCAGCAAGGAAACAGGAGGTTTACGCAGCTGCCGGCGAATCCTGTCGGCCCAGGTAATAAAAAGACTCACTTGAAAGGTGAGTCTTTTTTTATTTAACAAAAGTAATGGTGGTAGAAAGAGGCCGACAGGATTCGAAGCGAGAGAGCGACCCTAGAAACGCGAAAACCTGGAGCGTTTATAGGGTAACTGCGACAGGACGTCGCAGTTAGTGAACGAAGGCGCCACAGAGGGAGCAAACAGGAAGTTTGCGACCGTCGCGGCGAATCCTGTCGGCCCAGGTAAAGGAAAGACTCACTTGAAAGGGTGAGTCTTTTTTTATTTAACAAAAGTATAGTTGGAAGAATAAAGCCGACATGATTCGAAGCGAGGGAGCGACCCTAAAAAGGCGAAAACCTGGAGCGTTTCGTAAAACCAGGAGAACCGTCCCCCTGGTTCACCGTAGTTAAATGTAACATAAGAAAACCACGGAGGCAGGGTTACTGTGTACAAAACGACTCATAGCGCAACCAGCTGCCTGCTTTTCCCTCCTGCGTGAGCACATGTGTTTTGTATACAGTGTTCCTGCCGGGAGTGGTTTTCTGGTGATAAATGACTTACAGTGACAGATGACGCATAACCAGGAGAACCGTCCCCCTGGTTCCCGGGAGTGGTTTTCTGGTGATTAATGCCTTGCAATAACAGGTGATGCAGAACCAGGGGGACAGTTCTTAAGGAGAGTTGCCCCGAGCATGTAGCAGCGCGAAGCGGCCACCGCAGCGACAGCGAGGAGGCTGACCGTTAGGGAACTGCGGAACGCGAGTTGGTGGTGGGAGCGGACCCTGACTTTTAATGTGGTTCGGTTGAAAACTTTTCGGTTTTTTGTTATATTACTAGAACATTTAGAGATATAAGGAGCTTTAAGAATGAGTGCTATGACTATTAATGCCAAAACTCGTACAGTAACTGGTAAAACAGCTGCTAAAAAACTTCGCGAAGCAGGTAGTATCCCAGCAGTTATGTATAACGACAAGGGTGAAGCTACAATGCTTGAATTGAACGAAGTTGAATTCAACAAAGTATGGAGAACTGTTACTCCTTCAACTTCTGTAAACCTTGTTGTAGACGGAAAAGAATGTGTTGCATTGATTAAAGATGCTGAATATAACATCCGTACAGACAGAGTATTACACGCTGATTTCTTTGTACCAGCTGCAGATCAGAAACTTGTTATGACTATTAAAGTTCACTTTACAGGAACTCCTGCTGGTGTACTTAAGGGTGGTTTCAAGAAAGAACGCAACAACAAGATTAAAATCAAGGCTTGTATTGCTGATCTTCCAGAAACAATCACAGCTGACATTTCAAAAATCAATGTTAGTGAAGCACTTCGCGTAAAAGACTTGAACCTTGGAGACAAAGTTGAAGTTCTTACAGATGCAAACCTTCCATTGGTAACTGTATCTCCAGCTCGCGGCTAAGCACTTTTTAGTGTATAATAAAGGCTGTCCATTTGGACGGCCTTTTTTGTTTTAAATGTTTTGGGGACTGATTTGAATAGTTTTGAAAGTAAACTTTTGGCAGGTTTTGGTTCGGCTGTAAAAGCTGGGAAGCTTGGAATTGGGGTTTCTGGTGGTGCTGACTCTATTGCGTTACTTACAGGAACCTGCAGATTAATTAAAGAAAATAGACTTAGTGCTCAAAATATCTTTGTAATTACTGTAAATCATTATATAAGACCTGAAAACGAAACCTGTGGTGATGCGGCATTTGTTGTAGATTATTGTAATCAGCTGAAGCTTCAGGGACTGCCGGTTACGGTTGAGCTTTGTGAACTTGGAAAAGGTGAAGTTCAAAAAATGGCGGAAGAAAGGGGGGCTGGAATTGAAGAGGCTGCCAGATATCTTCGTTACCAGAAGTTTGAAGAGTTTATTGGGGAAAATCAACTTGATTATTTGTGTTTGGCCCATAATCGGAATGACCAGGTGGAAACTCTTGTAATGCGTTTTTTGCAGGGGAGTAGTAGTGGGGCTGCTGGAGGGATTCGTTCTGAACGGGGGCAGTTTCTTCGTCCAATGCTGGAGATTTCCAGAAAAGAAATTGAAGAGTATCTTAAGGAATGTGAGTGTTCCTGGCGTAATGATTCAACTAATTTTGACACTGATTATTTAAGGAATAAAATCCGTCATAAGCTTATTCCTGTTTTGGATGATTTGTTTCCTGGATGGCAGGGCAGCGTTTTGAATGGTGGTGAAAAGCAGCGGAATATTAATCTGCTGGTGCAAAAACTGGTGGAGCAGGTTCCTTTTGAACTTAAAAAAATAGATGGTGAGTATGCTGCTGTATGTTGTTATTCGGATTTTATTGAATGTAATCTGGAAATAAAGATTCAAGTTCTTTTGCGAATGTTCAATACTGTTAGTGAAGAATCCAGAATTCCATATAAATTTTTGAAGAAAGTTTGTAATGAAATATCTGTGAATGGAAAAAACTTCTTAAAAAAAGAAGAGTTCTGGCATTTTTCCAATATGGAAATAATCTGTAAAAATAACGAAATTATAGTAAAAAAATACGCAAAAACCGAAACTGATTTGTGTTTTTTTGATATAATAGAAGAAACTGGAAATTATGAGTTTCCTTTTGGTGTTTTGAGTTTACATAGTCTGGATGATGGAAAAGCATCTGTGTATGTAAATGATGAGAGCCTTATGGTTAAAGTACCGCTTCCTGTTTGTGTACGGAATGCACAACCTGGAGATGTGGTAATGACTGCTGATGGAAATTATAAAAAAGTTGCTGATGTGTTTTCTGACTGGAAGGTTAGGGAAGATAAAAAGCTCTTGATTCCGGTTTTACAGGATGTAGGCAGTTCCCAGAAAATATTGTGTATCTTAGGTTGTGTTTCTGGGTTTAATAATTGGATAGTTAAAGAGTAGAAATATGAAAAAGTTTTTTATTATAGCTTGTATTATGATTGCCGGAGGTTTTGCTTTTGCCCAGAAATCATTGGGAGCAGCTAACCGCAATACAGCAGTAAGATGTCTTAAACTTGCTGAAAACTATTTGATGGGTAATGACAATAACGGTGCATTGCGCCAGGCTGAGCTTGGGCTTTCTTATGATGATTCAATTTCAGATCTTATATATATAAAAGCTGCAGCTTTAAGTCGAAAAGGTGAATTGAAGGCTAATGTTATTACTGTAATTAAAGAAGCTTTTGATAAAGATAATTGGGTTGGTTATAACAAAACTGGAGCCCGTCTTTTGTATGCGGATTTATTGAGCGATACAGGCGATTATGATATTTCTATGCAGACTCTTGATGTGGAGCCATTTATTTATTCTGCAGATGCGGAGTTTATCCGTATTAAAAACTATTACAGAATTGGTACTGAAGATTCTATTGAACAGGCTCGCTTAAAGATTAATGCTGCCAGACGAATTTATCCAAATGATGTTAGATTTCCAAACATTTTCTTTTTGTTTGAAGAACTTTATCTTTCTATTAATGAAATCTTTAATAACGATACTGCTATAGAAACAAATCCTCTTGTTCAGACTATTGCTGAAGCTTATATTGCAAAGCTTCCAGACTACGAAAATAAGAATCAGGAATTGGAACTGCTTGCTGCTTTTTTTGCAAAAGGTGAAGAACAGCTTCGCCTTGTAAAAGCTCTTGATGCAAAAAGTAAAGAAAATCATCCTTTGCTTGCTATTCTTGGTTTAAAAACTGGGCTTTATAATCCTGAACAGGCATTTGATTATTTTATTAAAGCCTGTAACGGTAATATTTCATTAATTACCTTTGAATATTTTATGAAATCTGTAAATACTGATGAGATTTTTAATAAGGTTGCAGAATATTTTGTAAATTACGAAGGTTCGATTTATGTAGATGTAAATTATGATTTACAGAATGAAATGATTGTAAATTATGAGACTGGTCGCCCACAGTATATAACTTTAGATTCAAATAATGATGGTCAGAATGAAGTTTATTGTAAATGTGATTTTGGTGTTCCTAAAAACTTGTATCTGATGAACAACGAAATTGAATATATTTACGATACCTATCCTGCTGTTTCAAAAGTAAAATGGACTTCATTAAATGAAACTGTTAATTATCTTTACGATGATTTTATTTACTATCCCTTTGAAATGGCTAAAGAACCTTTCCTTGCAATTATGGGTCTGGATTTTTATGTTCCAGCAGCAGGAAGTTTTACTTATCCTGATCTGAATGATTTAAGTAAGGCTGCCAGTGTTGAATTGCCAGGAACTGAAAGAGATAATTCTAGGGTAGTTTATACTTTGCATTTGGGTGAACCTGTTTCTGCAAAGTTTTATGAAGGTGATATCCAGTATGCTTATTGTGATTTTCAAACAGGAATTCCTTTTACCCGGTATGCTGATTATGATAATGACGGATATTTTGAAACTTCTGAAATGTTTGATTTATACGAAATAGGTCAGAATTTTGGTGGTGATGATAATACAATTGTAAAAAATATATTTGGTATTTTCCCTGAAGATTATCGTATTTACTTGCGACGAGTTTCTATAGACCGTAATTCAAATACATATGCTGAATATTCTGAAGAATACCTGGAAAATAATGGAAAGATTTCGACTTGGGATAACGATGATAATGGAATCCCTGATTATCAGTATATAAAGTATCCTTTTAAAGAAGGTGAACCACTAAAAGAAGAAACTATTTTTTATAGTAAAAATGGTGTGGAAAATTTAAGTCTTTCTCTGCTTGATGGACTTCCTTATACAATGAAGTCTGCTGGAAAAGAAATTATGATTTTTGCAGGGAAAACAGATAAGTTGTATTGGATTGAAGAAAATGGAAATGCTGAATATGAAGATGCACTAAAACCTCATCTTGCAAGAATTATTGAGCAGGGAAGTATAGAAATTTTCAACATAACAGGAAAAAGAATTTCTGCAATAAGAATTGGTGATTTATTTTTCTGTAAACTTATTCCAGAATCTTTTATTGAGGAAGAATAATGGGCCATAAGTGGTTTTTACTTTTTACAGCACTATTATTTATAAGCTGTGCTTCTGTAAAGGAACCTAAGCAAATAGCTGAACCTCTGGATTATACAGATCAGAATATTATTGATTCTGAAAAAAAACGTATTACAGAAATGCTTCAGACTGATTCTGTAAAAGCATTGTGGCGTTCTTTATTGCTGGGACAACAATCTCTTACTGAGGAATGCCAGCAACAGGTGTATTATCAGTTTAAAGATGCTATTGAAGAAAAGGATTATTATCTTGCCAATTCTTATTTTATAACCTTAAAAAATTCAGGATGGAAATTTTCTGGAGAAGAAGAGGCAAAATATAAAGATTTAATTTCAAAAGATGTTCCGGGACTTTCTCCTGTGCCTGCTGCAAAAATTCCAAAAAATATTTCAGATTGTCTGAATGCAACTGTTACAATCTGGGTTGACCGTGGCGTAAAAATTCAAAACGGAGCTGGTTTTGCGGACGTTGTTTTGGGTTCTGGATTTTTTATTGATAAGCGAGGTTATTTAATAACAAATCATCATGTAATTGAATCCATGGTAAATCCTAAGTATGAAGGTTATTCCAGACTGTACATAAAATTGCATTCTGATCCTGATACAAAAATTCCTGCAAAGGTAATTGGATATGATTCTATATTGGATCTTGCTTTGCTGAAGGTGGAGCTGGAGCCTGAGTTTATACTTACACTGGGCTCTTCAAAAGAACTGCATGTAGGAGATAAAGTTTCTGCTATTGGTACTCCACTTGGATTGGAAGGAACCTTGACATCTGGAATTATTTCTTCCACAGATCGTAAACTTACAACACTTGGAAATGTTTTCCAGATTGATGCAGCTGTAAATTCAGGTAACTCTGGTGGACCATTAATCGACCAGAATATGAAAGTTCAGGCTGTAGTTTTTGCAGGAATTTTGCAATTTCAAGGATTAAATTTTGCAATTCCTGTAGAATATTTACGACAAGAGCTGCCAGTTCTTTATAACGGCAATGAAGTAAATCATTGTTGGATTGGTGCATTCGGACATACAAAAAGAACTGGAAATAAAAAAACTGGACTTGAAGTTCAATATGTAATGCCTGGAAGTCCAGCATTTTTAAGCGGATTAAAACCTGGTGATGTAATTACTAAAATTGAAAACTTTTCAATAAAATCATTGGAAGACTGGCAGATTACACTTATGGCTTTTCAACCAGTTACAATGGTTAAACTTTCTTATTTAGCAAATGGGGAAGAAGAAAAAACTGTAAATGTTTATTTGAATAAGCGACCGGACAGTCCTGCCCTTGAAGTTTATAAAAGCGACTTGTTGTCAGGATCGTTTATTCCTTTATTTGGTATGAAACTGGTTAATTCAAATAGCAGTTATCATAAGGAATATACAGTAACTGAAATTATCAGAGGTAGTGCCGCCGATGAATCCAACTTTTCTGAAAATGATAAAGTTATTGTAAAAGGTGTAGACTTTGATAATGAGCGGAAGGTGATTCTAGCTCAGGTTTATGCAAAAAGAAAAAAGAAGGGGTACTTAGATATTACAATGGTTCTAGGTACAACTTATGATAGTCCATATTATTTTTAATAGAATTGAGGTTTAAGAAATGACTGAAATGAAGTACAAACGCAACTTCTGTATTGTTGCACACATTGATCACGGTAAATCAACATTAAGTGACCGTTTGATTCAAAAGGCCCAGATTATTGACGAACGTAAAATGGTAAACCAGATTCTTGATAATATGGATATTGAACGGGAACGAGGAATTACAATTAAAAGTCAGGCTGTTACAATTCCTTATCATGCTAAAGATGGACATGATTATGAGTTAAACTTTGTAGATACTCCTGGTCATGTTGACTTTAGTTATGAGGTTTCCCGTGCAATTGCTTCCTGCGAAGGTGCATTGCTTTTGATTGATGCCACACAGGGGGTTGAAAGTCAGACTGTATCTAACATGTATATGGCTTTGGAACAGGATTTAACTATTGTTCCTGTAATTAATAAAATAGATCTTGCATCGGCTGATATTGAATCTTGTAAGGTACAGATTGATAAAGAACTTGGCCTTGATGTAGATGATACAATGTGTGTTTCTGCAAAGACTGGCGAAGGCATTGAAGATTTGCTTGAAGCAATTGTTACAAAATTTCCTTCCCCAAAAGGAGACCCAAATGGTAAACCTGCAGCTTTAATTTTTGACTGTCATTACGACCCATACCGAGGTGTTATTGTTCATGTAAGAATTATGGAAGGTCGTTTTAAGACTGGCGATCAGATTAAAATGATGTCTACAGGCCGAGAATACAAGGTTGAACAGGCTGGTATTTTTAAGATTAATTATGAAGAAACTGGCGTGCTTGAAGCTGGAGATGTAGGCTATATTATTTCTGGTCTTAAAACTGTAAGTGATGTTCAGGTTGGTGATACAATTACTTCTGTTGCTAATCCCGTTGATGAACCATTAGCTGGATTCAAGGAAGTAAAGCCTGTTGTTTATTCTTCAATCTATCCAATGGATTCAAACGATTATGAAGAATTAAAAGACAGCATGGAAAAGTTAAAACTTAATGATGCTTCTTTAATTTATGAAAAAGATAATTCTCTTGCACTTGGTAATGGTTTCCGCTGTGGTTTCTTAGGCTTGCTTCACCTTGAAATCATTCAGGAACGCCTTGAAAGAGACTTTGATCAGGCTGTAATTTTTACAGCACCATCAGTACGATATAAGCTTCATCTTACAAGTGGTGAGGATATGTTCATTGATAATCCATCTGAATATCCACAGGGCCGTATTCGGGATGCAGAAGAACCTTATATTAAAGCTTCAATCATTACTCCTGCTGAATACCTTGGTTCAATTATGAGTCTTTGTACTGAAAAACGTGGTGCTCAGACAAATATGCAGTACCTTGATACTAAACGGGTAGAACTCACTTATGAAATGCCTTTAGCTGAAGTTTTGTTTGATTTTTATGATAAATTAAAGAGTTACAGCCGTGGTTATGCATCTTTTGATTATGAAGTAATTGGATATCGTCCAACTGATCTGGTAAAGGTTGATATTCTTCTTAATGGTAAAATGGTTGATGCTTTGTCTTTGCTTACATTCAAGGCTAATGCTGCTGAGCGTGCCCGCAAGGTATGTGGACGCTTAAAGGATGAAATTAGCCGTCAGCAGTTTAAGATTGCAATTCAGGGTGCTATTGGTGGCCAGGTTATTGCCCGAGAAACAGTAAACCCAGTTCGTAAGGATGTTCTTGCAAAATGTTACGGTGGTGATATTACCCGTAAACGAAAGCTTCTTGAAAAACAGAAGGAAGGTAAAAAACGAATGAAAATGGTAGGCGACGTAGAACTCCCACAAAGCGCCTTCCTGGCAGTCCTTAAGGAAAAAGAAGAGTAAAATAATGCGAGCTGGCGCAGCATTATTTTTACGTCTCGTATTGAAGAAACCAGATTGTGTAAACAATCTGGTTTTTTCTTAATAGTTAGGCGAAGAAAACTAATAACAGCCTGCAGCAATTTTTTAGGGTTATCTATTATTGTAAAATAATGCGAGCTGGCGCAGCATTATTTTTACGTCTCGTATTGAAGAAACCAGATTGTGTAAACAATCTGGTTTTTTCTTAATAGTTAGGCGAAGAAAACTAATAACAGCCTGCAGCAATTTTTTAGGGTTATCTATTATTGTAAAATAATGCGAGCTGGCGCAGCATTTATTACAGTAACTTCAAAAAGCCTTCTATCTCTGTTCTTATTCTGTTAAGGAAGCTTTGAGAATATGTAAACTGATTTCCATCTGGAAAATGGAGATAAAGATATTCTCTTGGTTTAGCAAGCTTTGTAATTTCAACTTCCAGTTCTTCAGCTGGAAGTTTTATTTTGCCTGTAAGGATATCCTTTAGTTTTGTAAGCTGCTCTTTTTCGTTTTTTAAATATGCAGTTACTTTTTCTTTGTAATTATTTGTAAAAGTTTCAGTTGATGCAGAAAGATTGTGTTCTATAGATAAAGGTTTTGGTTTTGCTGCAGGTATATCAAGCTTTAACCCACAGTCTGCAGCATCAAATAGATTTGTTTCATTATAAAAAATACCATTGAATAAATCGGCATAATTTTGCATTGTTGGAGTAGTGTAAAAGGTTCTATTATCTTTACTTTGAACTGGAGTTGTGTTTTTATTCCAGGCTGAACTGTAATTTGAAACTGGTATTATTTTATTTGTAGCGCATAATCTTAAGGTGTGTGCCATAGCTTGTTGCGTATGAGTTCTTCCTGCTGAATAGGAAAAATCAAGACCATAAACATAAACTGGAATATCTGTAGAAATACGAAATTGTAAAGCATAATGAACAGTTGTAAGGCCTACAGATCCAAATGGTTTATTTACGGCAGGAAGAATATTCTGAGCTTCCATATTTTGAATAAAACTTGTATTTGCATAAAGTGTTGTAAAAAAACTTATGTTAGATTTATCCACGTTATGAGAAATCACTGGTAGTGAAGATAATCCTGCAAATATATGAATATTATGTTTAATTGCTCCTATAAAGGCTTTTGAAATAACAGATTGAGCTTCTTCTATAAAAACACCATCTGGTACAATTTTATGCTTTAACAGGGGCTGTAAGGCTGTATCTGCGCATAAAATAAAGAAGAAATCTCTGTTAGCCTTAAAATCATTTATACCTGAATCCAGGCTTTCTCCTGCACCACATACAATAATTGGTTTTGAAATCTTACCAATATAATTAGTTATAGGTGTGGTTTTTGTAATAATCGAAAGATTCTTGAAAAAATTCTTTGAATAAAGTCTTCCAAATTTTGAAAGAGTGACTCTGTTTGACCAGAAGGTCTTAATGGCATTTATGCATGCTTTTGAAAGTTGATTGTAAAATTGTGTATTTAATTGGGCTCCTGCAGAAAAATCAACAGGTATAACTCGACGAAATTTTCCTGCTCCTGGAAAATTGTATCCATTTGTAAATTTTGTTTCTGGACCAGCAAGTAAAGGTGGTAAATTATACAATTCATCAGGTGAAAGCATTGTAAAATTATCTATGGATTTATAATCATCAATGTGGTCCTGAATAAAGTTATAGAGATCTTTATTATTTTCACAACCAAGCAATAAACAGTTTTCAGGAAGTTTAAGAGAAAGCTCTTTTAATCCATAGGGTAGAACTGGTGAAATACATAAAAATATAGTTCCAGGTAACGGATTTATTGAATCAATAATCTGCTTTATAGCTCTTTGTGGAGCATATTTTGAATAGAGAAACTTATTATTGTATGAAACAGAAACGCCCTGCGGTGTTGTAACAAGGCAGGGCGTTTGTTGAATATTAATAGTATCCAATTTTATAATTTAGTTCATGAAGTACTTGAAGTATGTTGCAGAGAAGTTGTTTTCAAGTTTAGAACTGCTCATGATTGCCTGATGTGATGAATCTGAATCATAGTTTTCAAGTTCGCTAAGAACTGTACCATCAGTTTCTGCAGTATTATCTTCTGTTACATACTGAAGAACTACAATGTTATCGCTTAATACGATTGGTTTTGAGATTTCATTCATCTTAAGACCAAAAGCTGTTTTAAGGAAGTTTTCGTTTGTATCAGCACCAGCAAGTCCTGCAACAGATGTATCAACTGATGTTGTAACTGAAACACTACCATAGTTTAATGGGAATGGAGCAACATCAACTTTTTCAACATTAAATTTAGAACATGCAGATGCAAAGCTTGTATTCATAGCTTCTGTAGTGAAATCTGTAGCTTTAGTTGTGAAGTAGTCTTCAATAACTGAAGCTTCATAGTTTGTCATGTAGTTACCGATTGTTGTAGCTGCTGAATCTTCATCAAAGTTGAGAGGTGTTTTATCTCCGTTAGCTTTGAAGATTGAGAAACCAATTGTAGTTTCAATAACTTCAGAAACAGAATCAGTAGCAAGATCTACAACTTTTGCTAAATCTGCTTTATTTGCAAGAATGTTTTCAATCTGATACTGGAATTTGTTGGTAAGTTTACCTTCTGAGTTAGAGAAGTTTTTATCAGAATATTCTGTAACAGCATCTTCAAATGTGATTTCACCATTCTGGATACGTTTTGCAACTTTTGCTGCTGTAGCTTTGTCATCAACTGTAATTACAGACATATCGTAAGAGTTGAATTTTGCAGCATTTTCTTTACCAAACTTGATTTTTTCTTCAGCTGGGTAATCTTTAGTAGAGAAAACAGCCATATTGAACCCTCGCTTTTTGTTTCCATAAGCTGCGAGGAAATCAAGTTCTGAGTTAGATTCTTTTAATCCGAAGAGTGGCTGGCCACCGAAAGTATCGTTGTTTGAACCAAAGTTATCGTCGTAATATCTCTGAGATAACAAAGAAGATGTTACATTGTTCTTAATGTTGAGTTTTTCAGAATCTGGAGTCTGTCTGTAAAGTTTATCAGAGTATTTTCCAGTTTCATCATAGAAATATGGAAGCATTGCACGTTTTACAGTTGCATCAGATACTTTGTATCCACTTGCGTTTACAAAATCTTTATATGCAAGATGAAGAACTGTTGAATCAAATGCATAGTTGAAAATGTAATAGTAAGTAGAAGAGTCCATCTGCTGACCATACTGCTGGAACATCTGTCCATATTGCTGAACATAGTTCTGGAAGTCTGAGCCGGATTCGTAACGGATTTCTTTTCCGTTGTATTTACCGAAAGAAGGAGCGTCGCTCTGGTTTGCACCAGCACCACCAGTGAAAACTGGTAAAATTACGAAAACAAAAGCACAAATCAAAAGGATGATAAGTGAACCAATTGTATAAGCAGTATTTTTTTTCATTTTGAAAAATCCTTTTTTATATAATAATGTAATTGAACAATTTTAACATACCAGAGAATAGGTGTCAATGTTTGGGAGTGTATAGAAGAAATAAAAAAAACTGTCCGAAAAAGTTCACCTGTGAGATGGTGTTTTTCGAACAGCTTTTAAATATAGATTTAGTTCCAGTTTGTAATAAGGTTACCGTCTGAATCTTTGAACTGGCCGCAAAGAATAAGGATAAGATCGATTAAACACCAGATTTCTCCAATACCTGTACTAGAAAGCAAAAGTAAAAGAATACCAGTTCCAATTTTACCTACATAAAAGCGGTGTACGCCAAAAATACCAACAAATAAACATAATAATGTTGCTGCTAATCTACTTTTATTTGATTCTGCCATTTTTTATCTCCTGATTTGAAAATATATGATTTTAAAAGTAATTACAACTCAAAATATATAGAATTCTGTGGATTTTT
>JAEDFM010000040.1 GCA_016292805.1 Treponema sp.
AGAAATGTGGAACAATTTTGCTATGCAAAATTGCAAGCTGTCCGAAGGGAAAGTCCAGGTTGAAAGGAAATGTAAAACGGACAGCAGGGACAGGGATAAATGTAAGAGAAATGTGGAACAATTTTGCTATGCAAAATTGCAAGCTGTCCGAAGGGAAAGTCAGGGTTGAAAGGAAATGTAAAACGGACAGCGGGGACAGGGATAAATGTAAGAAATGTGTATTTATCCCTGTCCCCATTGTCAGAAATATATGGGTAAAAGTTGTAGTTGGAATTGGGTTTTAGGGCGTAGCCCTAGGAGAAGGGGTAGTGAGCAAGTGTAAGCGAAGCTTACGAATGCGAACGAGGGGAAGGCTTTCCCCTTCATTATGTTAAAAGATTAAAACTGGAAGCCGATGCCGGCGAATATGTAGAAAGAGAAGCGTTTTCCAAGGTTGTTATTGAAGAAAACGTAATTTACATCAGCTTGGTAGGCATTTTTTTAGTTCTAGAAGGCACTTGCGCCCATGGAAATAAGGCTGTGTTTGGTGAGTGGAGATTCGAGAGAAATATTGCAGCACAGGCCATAGTTGAATGTATTTTGTAATGTTGTTGCAGTTTTCTGTTTGCTGTCGTTTTGACCATACCGGGTTGAGTCATTTTTGAAGACGAAGATTGGACCGGCGGCAAGAATCAGAATTGTTTTTGACCACCTATATTGCCAAGATTCATAGAACCTCTGATTCCCGTGGCAAATTGGGCATGTATACTGGCTGTAAGACTGAGCGGGATTAATCCTATTAATATTTTTTCATATAACTTTCTACTTTATTTGATTTTATACTATATTTTTAGTTTATTTTTAATGTCTTCAAGAACTTTTAAATCCTGGATGGCGGATGAGAGTGGTGATTTTAGTTCTGCGGTTCCATCTAGAAAATCTACGGCATTTTGAATCATGCCGGAAAAATAGCCTGTTTTTTTAGGCAGCTTAACAGATTTATCTTTTGAAAGAGAATAAAAACCTGTGTATAGCTTTGATTCCTGACGTTTATAGAACTTTGCATAACCGTTTCCGATACAGATTCGGCCTTCGGTGCCGAGAATGTCGATGCCAAATGTGAAGAACTTGCTTCGTCCACTCATCACTATCTGGACCTGGCTGCAATTTGGGGTGGTGTAGGTGGCTGTAAAGTTGCGTATTATATTTTTTTCGTCTTTGTAAATGCCTGTTACTGTAGGATTTTCCAAAGAATCCTCAAGAATGTACTGGATGAGATCTACAAGATGTGTACCGTCGTGGATAAGGCTGTAGGTGCCGTCTTTTTCGAATTCTTCGCCATAGATTCTAAGGCCGGAGTAAAGTTCTCCGCGGATGGTTTGAAGGGTTCCTATCTGGGGAAGATATTTTTTTGCGGTTATATAATCTGCTGAAAATCGGCGTTCATGATTTACCATTACAGGGATATTATTTTTTTGAGCGCATTCTGCAATTTTTTGTGCTTCCTGGGAGTTCAGGGCAACAGGTTTTTCTAGAATTACGAGTTTTGGATGGGATTCAATTGCTTTGATGCATTCTTCCATATGGGAATCTTCATTTACAGCAACGGTGATGATATCGGGATGGATACTCTTGTAAAGTTCGGTGCTGGATGTGAAGGTTGTGCCATTTTTTACATATTTATGCCACTTTATCAGATTTTCGGAATCTTTATCTGCTGCTGCTACGAGGCGGATCTGTTTATTTTGTTTTAAGGCCATGGTGTGAGATGCTGGTTGCTCTCTTTTCTTATCAAAGCCAAGTGTAAAACCGATTCTTCCGACACCGATTATTGCTGCTGTATAAATCATTTATTTATCCCTGTCCCTGCTGTCCGGTTTGCTTATTTTTTCAATCTAGGTTCTGCTTTCGGACAACTTGCAATTTTGCTGGGCAAAATTGAGAGACTTTTGTTTTTATTTATCCCTGTCCCTTTTGTCAGAAATTAGTAATATAGTTCACATTCAAAACTTGCTTCGCTATTAACCAGACCTTGAATTGTATACTTGTTTTCTTCTGGATTGTAGGCTGCTTTTATTTCCAATTCTTCACCAAGTAAGGCTTCTTTTGAATAATTCAGGCGAAGATCTTTGATTTGCTTTTCCTGAAACTCTCTTGGAAGATTGTCGATGGCAAAATTTATGTATTTGGAGTTATTTGTGTGGCCGTTTGCATCTAATTCTGAATATTGAATGATATGCTTTGCGATTGTTTTCATATTTTCTGGAATGGAAATTTTTCCCGCTTTAATACCTTCGAATTCAGCAATGTTTGTTGGGCAAGGACGATATGGAAAAGCCTTTGCAGGCATTAATTTTTTGTTTATAAAGTCAAGACATGTCCAAAGGGAAAGACCTTTTATAAGAAGTTCATTAGTTTCTGCATCATAAAGTTCGAACATACGAGTACATAAAGGACCCATAGGGGCAGCTTCGTATGTTTTGAGAGTTATGATAGAATCATATTTTGGCATCTTATATACATGAAAAGAAACTCTGGAAACGATGATAACTATGCCCTTTTCCTGAAGAAAAGTCCATGGCATGTCGCGGTCTGTGAAATCTTCTCCCGCAGCATCTGTTGTAATACGAAGAATTTCTGCCCAACTTAGATTTCTGTCTGGTGTACATTGTGCAAACGAAATGTAAAACTGTTTGTTAAATACTAAATCTTCTGTGTGCCACTGTTTTAATTCAATTTTTTTCATTTTAACCTCTATTCTATAATGACATATTTTATTATTTTGTCGATTTGTGTGCAAGAAGAGAACGGACAATGGGGACAGGGATAACTGTTAGGACAAAGGTGACAGAGATAAATATTTAGAGCTTAGATTGTAATAATCAGTAAACCGGACAGCAGGGACAGGGATAAATGCAATGATAAATGGATCAATTTTGCCCTGCAAAATTGCAAGCTGTCCGAAACTAAGAGCTCAGATTGTAATAATCAGTAAATCGGACAGCGGGGACAGGGATAAAATTTTGTGATAAAGTGTTTGATTATGGAATTATATTTGATTAGACATGGTGAAACTGTGTGGAATGCAAAAGGTTTGCTCCAGGGAAAACACGATATTGAACTTAATGAAAAAGGAATAATTGCCGCAAAAAAGTACGGTAAAAAAATAGAGAACGTGTATTTCGATAAAATATATAGTTCTCCTTTGCAGAGAGCCTATAAAACTGCTGAAATAATCAAAGGGAACAGGGATATTCAGATAATTACAGATGAAAGACTTAGGGAATTGAGTTTTGGAGATTGTGAAGGTACTGATTTTCGTGTATGGAGAGAAAACAAATGTCCTTATCATTGGTTTTTTGATGATCCGGCACAATATATTGCTCCTCGTAATGGGGAAAACTTGGTAGACCTTTGTGAACGTACAAAGGATTTTATAAAATCTGTTATTGAACCCCAATTGAATAATGCAACTCGAATTATGATTGTTGCACATGGAGCCTTGAATGCCTCGATTATGACTTATCTTGAAAAAAGAGATTTATCTCATTTCTGGGGTGACGGTTTACAAGGAAACTGTGAGGCAACTGTATATACATTCAATGGAAAGTGGGCGTTGCGGGCTGATAACTAAAAAAAAGTGCCCGCTAGAAGGGGTAGGCTGCAACGAAGTGCAGCCGAGGGGAAGACTTTCCCCTTATAAAAACTACATAATAATTTATCCCAATTAATTATCCCTGTCCCTTTTGTATGGGGTGTGCAAAAAAAGGTTAATTTTCATTTGGAAATGCCGAAAATAAAGTATGCCTGCAAATAGTTACGAAAAACCCGATTATTGGTCACAGAAAGCATTCTCGGAAGGTTATCCTGCTCGTTCAGTTTACAAATTGAAGGAAATTGACGAGAAATTTGGGATGATTAAGAAAAACTATACTGTTTTGGATCTTGGCGCTGCACCAGGAAGCTGGACGACATTCCTTTTACGCCAGATGGAAGGCAGCGGTAAGGTTGTTTCCTGCGATTTGAATCCTCTATCAAAATCTGTTAAAGGTGATAATCTGTTTTTTGTTCAGGGTGATTTGAATGCACCGGAAATTCGCAAGATTATTAAGGAAAATGGACCTTATGATCTTGTTGTATGTGATGCTGCACCAAAAACTACTGGAATTCGCATGGTGGATACGGCTTCTTCTGAACAATTGGTTGAAATGGCTATCTGGTATGCTCAGACTATGTTGAAACAGGGCGGAAATTTTGCTGTGAAGATTTTTCAGAATGGGGATCAGCAGAAACTTTTGAAATCTATGAGGGAAATTTTTACTTCTGCAAAAGGTTTTAAGCCGGAAGCTTGTCGTTCTGAGAGTTTTGAAACATATCTGGTGGGGATCAATAAAAAATGAAAAAAGGCTTAAAATTTAAAGGTTTTAAATATATAATAGAAAAGTCGGCTGATATTTTTAAAATGTATAACGACTCTAAGATATTAAAGATTTCCAGCCTTTCTGCAGTTGCGTTTCTTTTAGGGTTAGGTGTGACTTCATCGGTTCTTTCTGCAAAAGTCAGAATTTCGGAACGTCACGCTGTGGGTGGATTTGAAACCTCTAAAGGTCCGGAATTTACGGAAAAATTAGAACCTCTATTTGACTCTATTCAGGAAGAAAATGCTTCTGTTGAGGCTGTATTGTCTTCTGCTTTTGTGTCTTCTTCTGAGGAAGAAAAATCTGATGATTCTGTAATTACTTATCAGACATATCGTGTTAAAGCTGGTGATATGATTGGCTTTATTGCAGACGAATTCGGGGTTACTCAGGATACTTTGATCAGTGTTAATAATATTCGTCAGACTCGATTGATTCAGGTTGGACAGTATCTGAAAATTCCTTCTATGCCTGGAATCATATATACTGTAAAGTCTTCTGGTGAAACTCCAACTACTATTGCTGCTAAATATGATGTTGATGCGGATAAATGTGCTCTTGTGAATTCTATGGCTGTTGATACGACATTGTCGGCAGGATCATCACTCTTTATTCCTAATGCGGAACTTGATTGGGTTACTCGACAGGAAATCAACGGTGATTTATTTCATAAACCATTGCATAATCGATACTGGCTTTCTTCTTATTACGGATGGCGAAATTCTCCCTTTGATGCAAGTCGTCGTACTTTCCACGGTGGGGTTGATATGGCTTCTCCTGCTGGAACTCCTATTTATGCGGCGCTTGATGGTCGTGTAACTGCTACAGGTTATAATGCGACTTATGGAAATTATGTAATTATTCAGCATCATTCTGGGTATAAGACTTTATATGCTCATATGAGTTCGATTGCATGTAGACAGGGGAACTTTGTTTATACAAATACTGTTATTGGCAGGGTTGGAAGTACGGGATTGAGTACAGGGCCT
This sequence comes from Treponema sp., assembly GCA_016292805.1. GTDB lineage: Bacteria > Spirochaetota > Spirochaetia > Treponematales > Treponemataceae > Treponema_D. The sequence goes on from JAEDFM010000040.1 coordinate 5,387, forward strand.
CATTTGCACTTTACTGTTTATAAGAACGGAAAGACTATGAATCCACTTTCTTTGTTGAATTAGGTTCTGACAAAGGGGACAGGGATAAAGTTCTAGGTAGAGTTTCAAACAGAAGGGACAGAGAAAAAAAATAAAAAAAAATTTAAAAATTTTGTCCGAAATTGCATAAGTTGGTCCATATTATATATGTAATATGAGAAAGAGAAGGCAATATTCGGCCACGGGTCTCTACCACGTGGTAATTCGCGGCGTAAATAAGCAGAACATTTTTTTTGATGATGAAGATAGAAACTTTTTTATAAGTCTTCTAAAACGGTATTCATTGAAATTTAATATTAAAATTCATGCATATTGTTTGATGGATAACCATGTTCATTTGCAATTCGAAGATGAAAATAGAAATATTTCCATTTTTATGCAGGCTTTGTGTTCACTTTATGCGAGAACCTTTAATAGAAAGTATGACAGAATCGGACACCTGTTCCAGGAACGATACGCAAGTGAAATTATTCTTGATAAATCATACTTTTTGACTGTTTTTAGATATATAATCCAGAATCCTCAAAGAGCCGGAATAGCTCTGGCTTCAGAATACTGCTGGAGCAGTATTTCTCAATATAAAAAAAGCCAATCGTTTGTTGAAAAAGGGCTATTGCTTGAGTATTTAGGTAGTCCAGAGAAACTTTTAGAATATATTGAATCCGACTGTAAATCTGAATGTTTAGAAATTGAATTACGGCCATCTGAAAGAGAAAAATCCTATATAGACAAAGTAAAAGAAATTTTAGAAACCGATAATCCAATTGTTCCACCTGATATTTCAATGAATTTAATAAAGTGTAAGATGAGAAAATTAAGGGAGGCTGGGTTATCAATAAGAACCATATCTAGGATTACAGGAATATCTAAATATGTAATTCAGTGTTCTTAAGCGAAAATGAAATTATTTCGTTTTCGTTTTTTTTTATTTTGTAAATTGTTATCCCTGTCCCTAGTGTCTGTGTCCCTAGTGTCTGATTTATACTATTATTCTTCAATATTAACATCTATAAAGCGTTGAAAAGCAGCTTGTCCTTTAGGAGTTCTTTTGTATATACCTGCGTCTTCCAATACATGACGAAAACAATTTCTACTTCATTTTGGAGTAATTCTTGGGTAATCCTTTGTCCCTGTCCCTTTTGTTCGGAAGAATGATACAGCGAAACGAAAACTGGATTTCACAGAAAACAAAGGTAAAGAAACTTCTTGCAAATTATGAATATAAAGCCCTCATGAAAAAACGCTCAACAGAGTGTGAAACAGTATTCGGTCAGACAAAAGGGAATCTGAAATTCAGGAGATTTCATCTTCGTGGAAAGGAAAAAGTCGGAATAGAATGGGGATTATTGATGCTTGGATATGATTTCAAGCAGCTTGCAAGGATGATGAAAGCCTAAAGAAAAAAAACAACAACCAAAAAAATTGAAAAATCACATTTTGACAAAAAAAGGCTGTCCTAGAAGTTTATACAACTTCTAGGACAGCCCCCCATAAGACAGTCTATAAAATAAAGCAATTTAACTGATATTTATAAAAGTTTATCAAGCTGGTCTACTATTTTTGCAAATTCATCGCAGGCTGCCTGTACTGGTTCAGTTTTTTCCATATCTACACCAGCAATTCTGAGGCTTTCGATTGGATATCTTGAACCACCGCTTTTCAGGAATCTGAAATAATCTTCTCTATCCCTGTCCCCACCGTCTTTAACTTTATGTGCCAGAGCCAGCGCTGCGCTGATTCCTGTTGCATATTTGTAAACATAGAAAGACGAATAGAAATGTGGAATTCTTAAGCCTTCCATATCGGAATTGCTTTCAAAAACCATCTCTTCACCAAAATACATTTCCAGCAGTTCGCGGTAAATCTTACGCAGAAGTTCTGGAGTCAGTGGAGTGCCGCCTTCAACAAGTTCATGTGCCTTCAATTCAAACTCGGCAAACATTGTCTGGCGGTGAAGGGTTGCAAGAATATCATCTGCACGCATTGCCAGAAGATACTTCTTCATTTCATCATCCTTTGCGTTTTCAAGAAGATATTCAAAAACCAGTTCTTCATTGAAGGTTGAGGCTACCTCTGCTTCAAAAATTGTATAGTCATAGCACATGAATGGATTGTTATGAACTGAATACCAGCTGTGCATCGAATGTCCACCTTCATGAGCTACTGTAAATACATCACGGATATTATCTTCATTATAATTCAAAAGGATATATGGATCTCCGATGTAGCAGCCGGAACTGAATGCTCCGGAACGTTTTCCTACATTTTCATAGCGGTCAACCCAGCCGTTCAAAAGTCCGTCACAGATGCGGTCTGTATACTCCTTACCTAAAGGAGCCAGTGCATTGCGTACAATTTCAACTGCTTCTTCATAAGTTGTGTGGGTTTTTACTGATTTAACCAGAGGAACATAAACATCATAATGACGAAGTTCATCTAATCCCAGTGCTCTTTTTCTGATTCTGTAATACTTGTGAAGAGTTGGAAGGTTTTTATGGATGCAGTCTATAAGATTACGATAAACCGAGGTTGGAACCTTATTTCCATAAAGTGCCTGTTCCAGACTTGAGCCATACCCTCTGGCTCTCATGCTGAAAATATCCTGATTAACGTTTCCTGCATAAAGAGCTGCTATTGTATTCTGATGTTCTTCATACTTGGAGTAGAATTTTTTATAGGCTTCTTCCCGGACTTTTCTGTCCTGGTTATGCATAAAAACTCCGTAAGTAGTTTCTGTAAGCTGGCGTTCTTCGCCATCAACCATAACAGTTCCAAAAGTCTTGTTCATATCAACATTAGTCAAAACCTTGAATGCAGTTTCTGCAGTCTGTGCCGACTGTCCCTGTAATGAAAGGATTCTTTCTTCTTTTTCGCTTAAAATATACTGTTTGAAGTGCAAAAGTTTTTTGATGTATATCTTATAGTCAGAAAATTCTGGAGCTTCAATCCAGCTGTTAAGTTTAGATTCATCAATTGCCTGAATTTCCGGATCAATAAAGCTGAGTTCTGACTGCATGTTTGTGTAGGCAATCATGGCGCGGCCTTCACGGTCTGTTGCTGTAGTATCATCTTCATCAGCTTCATGCTGGAGAGATGCGTAATGATATACAGTTTCAAGCTTCAGTTCAGCAGCTTCCAGGGCTTTTAGCGCCTCAAGAAGGGTAGCGGATGATTCACCCAGGCGGCCTTTGTAGGCTGCAACTTTTGTACTAAGAGCAGGAATCTCTTTAAGAGCCTGTTCCCATTCATCATCTGATTTAAAAATTGAAGATAAGTTCCATTTGTCTTTTGCAGGAACATCTTTTCTCTGTGGAATTTTATGCATATATTTTTCCTTTATATTTTATTTCTGATTCTGATGTTTGCGTCTTTTTTCCATATAAAGGCGCTGATCTGCTGTTGTAAGAAGAGTACGCAGGTTTTTGTGAGCAGATGTAAATTCTACTGCACCAATACTGCAGGAAAGCTGGAATGGGAATTTTTTTGATTGAGTCTCAATCTGAAATAATTTTGCGATTTTATCCCGCACCTGCTGTTCCTGTGTAATGTTCATACCTACAGTTACAGCTGCAAATTCATCTCCGCTGAGTCGGCCTACAACATCATTTGCACGCAGTACCTTTGTAAGAACCGAAGCCATAACTTTAATTGCTCTGTCTCCCATTTTGTGGCCGTATGTATCGTTAATTTTCTTAAGTCCATCCATATCAGCAAAGAAAACAAGACCTTCTGCCTTCATATCAATTGCCATATCAATAGATCTCTGTCCTATTTCCATAAATCCGCGGCGGTTAAGAACTTTTGTAAGTTCATCAGTTGTGGAAAGCTGGGCCAGATTCGAGTTATCCTGAGAAAGTTCTTCATTCTGATTAAGCAGCTTTTTGTTTTCCAGTAAAGACTGAGTATATTCGTAAGCCTGAGTAATGGCGTTGCTGATAATTTTGAGGAATACGTTGTAAACCGCATAGGCTGTGGTGCGGAGTTTTACAATTATCAATCCATACTGATTTTTTCCAGAGAAAATAGGATTGATGATGAAGTTGCCAGGTTTGTCTCCAAAAAGTTTCTGCAGCTGGAGAGTTTCACTAGGATTAAAACTGATGCCAGGTTCAAAATCTGAAATTCCCTGTGTTTTATCGATGAAGATGGAAAGGTTCAGTTTTTCCGGTATTACAAAATCATCTTCCCGTTCCAGGTGAATTGGTTCATCAGTAAAAAATACTGCTGCGGCATCGAGTTCTGCTATGTCCATAAGGTATGGAAAGTCAAAATAGAACTGCTGCAGTGTATTCTGGGCTTTAACCAGATCAAAAAGTGTATAGATATTGTCAATTTCAGAGAGGAAGTTGAAATATTCACCGTTACTTACAACTCTGTTTTTCAGAGTTTCATTTTTAGTACATAGTTCCCCTTCCGCATTCATAAATACATCTTCTGTATTATCCAGACTGATACAACCGCAGGACTGGCGGTAGATTGGTGTTACAGGTAAAAGGCTTGCTTTAGGGATTTCCTTTCCGTTCAGTTTTTCCCACATAAGCTCGGCCCCTAAAAAGCCCTGTTCAAACATTCCCTGGTCAACTGTAGACAGGCGAGGGGAGTTTTTGATTGCATGGGTAGTTTCATCAAAGCCTATGATTTTACAGTCTTTAGGCAGTTCCATTCCGAATTCTTTAAGGGCTTTAGTACATCCAACTGCCATCAAATCATTTGCACAAAGAATTGCATCAAATGGAATCTGTTCCCTGGATGTAAAATGAGTTACAAAGGTGTTATAGGCAGAATGTTTTGTAAAATCACCGTGAAGAACCAGATTATCATCATATTCAAATCCGTTGTCAGCAAGACCCTGCTTGTATGCTTCGTAACGGCTGAGAGCTGAGTTAGATTTAGTAGGATTTGCAGAAAGAAAACCTATTTTTTTACAGCCATGCTTGTTTTTTAGATGAGAAATTATGTCTGAATAGGTTGTCGAAATATCAATGTTTGCTGAATAAGAATTTGGAAGTGTAAGTTCACCTGAAATTGAGATTACAGGAATGTCTTTGTAGTCTTTGAGAGCTTCTGAAAGTGCTTCTGAAGTGATTGTTGTGGAAAATGAGCCTGTAATTACAATGACACCATCAATTTCCTGGCTTAAAAGATATTTTGAGGCGGCCCAGCACTGGTATTCATAAAGTCCAGATGTGCTGTGTGGTATTTTTACTTGAGAAACAATCAGTTTGACATCTTTATTTTCAAAATATTTAGAGATTCCGTTCAGGATATCAAGAGAATATTCGATTGTAAAACTGTGAATCAAAACTGCAATGGTTTTCATATTCTTATTGAACAGGGATTAATTTTAACATTTTTAGTAAAAAAATCCAAATCAAAAATATATTCTGAGCATAAATATTCTTCAGGGTAGTTCAGCTGCACAGTTTGGGTTTTTCCAGTGTCAGTTTTGCGGGAAATGGCGCCGTAATAGCGGATTAAATCGGTCATAACCTTGATGTACCGGTCCATTTTCTTTTCTTTGCACAGTTTTGTTACGAAATCTTGCTGAAGCTTTTCTATTTCAGATTGAGTTCTGACAAAAGGGACAGGGATAACTGATTGAGAAATATTCTTAGCGAGCACCTCGTTATAGAACCTGTCGAAAAATTCCGGGGCCTTTATGTGCAGATGATGAGTAATGATGTTGAACCATGGGACAGCGCGGCCGTCATTATAAAAAACATTGCAGGCCTGAGCCAGATGAGATGCATGCTGGATATCCTGGTTCGAGAATTTATCAGTGTTGATGATGTGGTAAGGAGGCTTGTCCATGTAATTAAGGTGAAGATCCTTTGCGTGGTCAAAGAGGTCTGTCCCCGGTAGCACAGAAAGACAGAAAATCTCCAGGTTATTTGGGTATAGAGACAGTGCAAAGTCTATTCCTTCTTTAAAGCTTTTGAAAGTCTCTCCCGGCAGACCGTAAATCAGGTCAAAACCAAATGTGACCCCGGCTTCATTCAGAAAGCTTATATTTTTTACAAATTGTTTGCGGTTAAAAGGTCTGTTAACCAGCTTCAACACTTCTTCGTTTGCAGATTGCAGCCCAATCTGCAGGGCACAAGGGATTTTCGTAAAGGCTTTAGCCATCTGGCGGTCAATAAATTCAGCCCTGGCTTCAAAATAATAGAATGTATCAGGTGTTTTTTTTGCAATAAGGTTTACAAGCTGCACCGCCCGCTCCTTATTTGCATTGTAAGTTGGATCCAAGACAAAAACCTGCCCAATTTTCTTCCTTGCAAACAGGTCCAGTTCCTTTTCTATGCGCTCCATAGGAAACTTGCGCACCACCTTTTCGCCCTTAGACTCGTAGCAGTAAGAGCATTTGAACGGGCAGCCTCGCGCCAGTTCCCACAGTGCACCGTCGTATTCTGCGGGGTCCAGAGTCCCGTCCAGATATGGAGAGGAAAGCTGGTCCAAAGGACATGACAATGGGGACAGGGATAACTGTAAGTTTTCCTCCCTAAGTGCCTCCTTATCCCCCGAAAGTATCTTGGAAATAAGATATGGGACTCTTAGTTCCCCTTCCATAGTGGTTACATAGTCAAAATCTGTAAAACTTTTAGGATTTGCAGTTACTTCAGGGCCACCTGCAATGCAGATAACCCCCTGCTGTCGCAAAATTCGGGCTGTTTTTTCCAGAACAAGGCGGTTCCACACAAAAACCGAGAATGCAACGATAAGAGGGCCGTCCCCATGGTAAGGTTCGGTTGCATTTGAGACGCCAAGTTCTACACTTTGTCCCTGTCCCCTTTGTCCGGCTACTCCCGCACCAGGAGAACCGTCCCCCTGGCTCTTCAAAATCAGCTGCTGTGCCATCCATTCTGCAGCCTGATCCTGAGTTGAAGCATGTTTTATGTACTCAGAATCTTCCTGACAAAAGGGACAGAGATAAACTGTACACAAATCCCGTGTCAAAGGCGAGTTTTTTATGGCGCTGGCAACACAGGCAGCGCCAAGAGGCAGAGCCTGAGGAGATTTTTCTATTAAAATGGTAGTACAAATAATTTTTGCAAGCATTGTATATCTCTAAAGAAAAAGAAAATCCGTAAAATACAGGTCAGTTACCTGGCCTAGGGAAAGCATTTCGTTAATCTGTTCCAACAGGTACCGTTTTATTTTTTCTTCGCCAAAGGAAAGGATTTCTTTTTGAGTATGTGATGTAAAAAACTGAGAGAAAACACCCTTAATGATTCCTGTTTTGCGGCTTAATTCTTCAAAAAAGACAGTATCGCCCTCTGGGTAGGCAATCCAAGGAGTAATGACCATAGGCGAGCCAGTAGAAGAATCCAGCTGGTCGGACTGGGAAGGTTGGACAGCGTTTCCGCCAGAGGTATTTATCCCTGTCCCCATTGTCACAACTCTGATAGTTCCCAGGTCATAATAAGTAGAAACTTCACTGTCCACAGGAGCAGCCAGATTTACAGCTTTCCCCTGTGCAATTAAAACTTCAGGTTTCTGATTTCTGCGGTTCACAAGTCCCGCAGTTGTACCGGAAACCAGTATCAAAATCAGAATTCCTATAATTCCCAGCAAAACCTGGTTCAAAGTTATTTTCATTTAATGTTATTCCTTTACATATGGAGAAATCAATGCCAGAAGGCGGCCAGATGCACGGGCAGTAATGTGAACACCATCATCAAGCCATTCTTCACTCTGAATACAGCCAGCTTTACGCAGTTCGTTAATCAGAACATTCTGAGTTGCAGGCACAACATAATCAGCAATTTCACCATATACAAGTTCGTAAATCTTATCTTTAAGTTCCAGAAATCCAGTTTCATCTTTGGCGCTGACGCAGATTGCATCAGGGAACTGATGGCGCAGGGCAGTTAGAGTTCCTTTTTCGTCACCTTTATCAACCTTGTTCAGTAAAACAAGACGAGGATTGTTAGAAGCGCCGATTTCATCCAGAACATCACAGACAGTATCGTACTGGAACTGGGCATTTTCATCAGATGCATCCAGAACAAGCAGAAGCAGGTCAGCATCGCAGGCTTCTTCAAGTGTAGACTTAAATGCGTCAATCAGATGATGAGGAAGATTGCTGATGAATCCTACAGTATCAGTTAAAAGGACACCCGCTCTGTCATTCAGCGACATTTTGCGGGTCAAAGGATCCAGAGTTGCAAACAGTTTATTTTCAACAAAGGCTTCAGAACCTGTAAGTGCGTTCAAAAGTGATGATTTTCCGGCATTTGTGTAACCAACAAGGGCACAGGTTGGAATTTTTCCCCTCTGTTTCCGTTGAGTCTGGCGGTTCAGTTCAACTTCAGCCAGTTCATGCTTGATAGCCCCAATCTTTTCGCGGACCTGACGCTGGTCAAGTTCCAGCTGAGTTTCACCAGAACCCTTGTTTCCAAAAGCACCACCCCGTTGGCGGCTAAAGCCCTTGTTCATATGGCTCAGGCGAGGCAGCGAATACTGAAGTTTAGCCAGTTCAACCTGCAGTGTAGCTTCCCGAGTCTGGGCACGGTCAGCAAAAATGCGGATGATAACTTCCTGACGGTCAAAACATGAAAGTCCTGTCAGCTCTTCCCAGTTTCTCTGTTTGCGGGGCTCCAGATTAAAGTCAAAAATGATGCAGTCTACATCAATCTGGTGCGCCAGCTCATTGATTTCCTGGGCTTTTCCAGTTCCCATACCATAAGCAGGGTGAATTTCCATACGATTCAAAGTCAATCGCTGAACAATATCCATTCCAAGAGTAAGAACTAGTCCCTTTAATTCCTGAAGATCATTTCCAGGTTCACCCACCAGTAAAGCACGAGGTACTTTAGTGGCTTCTTTTTCTACTTCTACCATGACTTTATTATAGCATATAAATCAGTAATTTCTTATATATCGGGAGTTAATTTTTTAAGCCATTCTGCCGAAAATATATATGTAAGACTATGACTTCTGGCCAGAAGATAGCTTTCAGCCTATTAACGACAATTATTCTTGTCGCTGGATTTGTGGTAACAGCCCAGTCAACAAAGCTTTTCAAGCTTATTGACGACAGGTACTATTCCCAGTCCAGAGTTACCGAAAAGAATGATCATCTTAATAGTGTTGCACAAAGCTTAGACTCATACATTACGAACGTTCTCAATCAGTTGGAAAAGGGTGAAAATGCCTATGTTAAGCAGGATTGTATCCGCAGTTACATGGACCAGAACCCATCCGAAGCCCTTCAGCAGGAGCGTCGGAACCTTACAGCCCAGCTTTTTAATGATATTCCGTCTCTTTCAGGTATCCGTCTTGTAGATAAAAATGGAAAATCACTTCATTACAGCTCTTATGATAACGATATCCTCAAAATCAATGGCAGCTACAAAACCTACAAGAATTATCCAGATGTAGTAAAAGATTCCGATGAACTGGACTTCAATCAAATCAAACTGAACGAAAACGATCCTTCTCATAAGGTTCTTCTGGATTCACCAAAAAACAGAATCATAGTCGCAGTTCCATTTGAATGGATCAACCAGATTTATTCAGCAACAATGTTCTTCTATTTCAATTTCAAGGATGTAGAACAGGAGCTTATCAATCAGAAAATCATATCATACGGTGAAAACCTCAAACTGGTTTCAGAAGGTTTTGCCGGCGGTATCATCATAGATCTTCCAAATGCATCTCAGTCAGAATTCCTGGAGCCAGTTACAAATCAGTGGCGTAAAACAACTTCCCTTAAGTCTCCAGAAAAGATTTTAGAGATGAATGATGGACGATTCTGGCTCATGCTTTCAAATGACGACTGTAAATATGCCGCAGTAGCCGGAGTTTACCCAAGCGACACCTTCCAGCTGCCAGTAGAAATGATTTATGTAATCTACGGAAGTGTTGCCATCACAATTTTCCTTTTATCATTCCTCCTTTTCAGCTTCAAGCGTAACTCAGAAACAGTAATCAAAAAGCGCTTAAAGAAGATTCAGTACGGAATCATTAAGGAATACCTTGATAATAAAGAAAAAATCGAATGGTCCTCGGTAGTAAAACAGTTGAAAACCCGTAAGGATGATCTTTCTGGCGATATTTACAGCTCTTTAGGCGTTCACTCTAAAAAACAGAAGAAACATCTTGATGAATTCCTTGAAAAAAGCTGGGCAGAAATCTTCCAAGTTCTGGAAGGAACAAAAGCTCCAGCCAGTACAGAAGGGACAGGGACAAATGCAGCAGGGACAAATGCAGCAGCCAGCACCGTATCCGGCATCACAATGGAACAGCTGCGCAATATGCTGGAAGAAGTCCTTCAGGAAACAAATCTTAATATCAATGTGGCAAATATAAAGGGCCTTAAACAGACTCCTTTAAAAACAGTTGCTCCAGTTTCTCCTGCAGCTCCATTGCCAGTAGCCGATGAAGTTGAAGATTTGGAAGATGTGGAAGAAATCCAGGACTTAGACGATGTAGAAGACTTAGACGATGTAGAAGACTTGGATGATGTAGAAGAAATCGAAGAAGTTGAAGAAATAGAGGATGCAGAATCCGTAGAAGATCTGGACGAAGTCGAGGAAATCGAAGAAGTAGAAGAAATTGAAGAAGTCGAAGATGCTGAACCAGTAGAAGAGCTTGATGAAGTCGAAGAATTAGAAGAATTAGAAGAAATCGAGGAAATTGAGGATGCAGAAGAGGCCGAACCAGTAGAAGAACTTGATGAAGTCGAGGCCGCAGATGAAATCCAGCCTGCAGACGAGGCTGAAGATTTAGGCGAAGCAGAAGAACTGGAAGAATTAGAAGAACTGGAAGTAGCAGAACCAGCTCCAGCTCCTGTTATGTCACAGCCAGCAATGGATATGCCAGGCCTCATAGGTTCCAGAGGTGCCGAATACTCAGAAAGCAACGAAACCTTCATTCGCAGCGACATTTTTGCCTCAACTTCAAATGTTTTCGCCGAAGAATTAACCCTTGGTCCAGAATATATCTCAGAAAAGGTAGTTTATGTTCCTTTAGATTTTACCGTTTACGAATTGCCATCGCTGAAAGAAGTGGACCAGACAAAAGGGACAGGGATAAATGTCCAGACAATGGTGCCAGAGATAAGCGCAAACACAACCGCCCAGACAAAGGGGCCAGAGATAAGCGCAAACACAACCGCCCAGACAAAGGTGCCAGAGATAAGCGCAAACACAACCGCCCAGACAAAGGTGCCAGAGATAAACGCAAACACAACTGCCCAGACAAAGGTTCCAGAGATAAATAACCAGACAAAGGTGCCAGAGACAAACGCCCTTGGTGTTACAAGTCCCGCAAGCACCGCAAGCGCCGCAAGTCCCGCTTCCCCAGTCGCAGAGGCAACTCCATCCCCTGCCAAACCAGCCAAACCAGCCCGCAAAGGCCTCCTCGCCGCCGCCAGCGCCTTAGCAGCCGGCCGCGAAATCAAGCTGGACGAAGTAGAAGAACTTCCATCCACAAACAGCTTCTCCATGACCCAGTTCGGCACAAACCTGACCCCAGTACAGGAGCTTGAAAGCGCCCCACAGGAATCAATAATAGAAAACAACGGACTCTTCCAAATCGCCACAGACCTGGAATACAGCGAAGTAAAACACGATAAATCCTTCCAGAGCCTCGTCGACTCAGTTCTCAAATAACCCGCAAAACAGTATAATATTCCCATACAAAATCTCAAAAATAAGGAAGAACCCAATGAACAATAGATTCCAGATTGGTGAACCATTCGAAACCACAGTAGTAGCAGTTACAGACAGCACAATCTTCGTAGACTTAAGTGCAAAAAGCGAAGGCGTAGTAGACCGTGCCGAATTAAATGACGAAAACGGCCAATGCAAAGTAAAAGAAGGCGATAAAATCAAAGTTTTCTTTACAGGCGATGTTCACGGCGAAATGCGCTTTACAACAAAAATCGCAGGCGACAAAGCAGACAAATCAATGTTAGAAAATGCCTATAACAACGGAATCCCAGTAGAAGGCCGCGTAGAAGCCGAAATCAAAGGCGGCTTTGAAGTAAAAATCGGCAGCACAAGAGCCTTCTGTCCATATTCCCAGATGGGCTTCAAAAACAAGGAAGAGCCTTCTTATTATATCGGCCGCACAATGTCCTTTATCGTAACAGAATACAAGAACGAAGGCCGCAATGTTTTAGTTTCAAACCGCAAAGTAGGCGAAGCCCAATATAATGAAGGAATCGCAAAACTCGCCACACAGATTACAGAAGGCGCCGTAGTAGAAGCCACAGTAGAAAGCTTCGAAAAATTCGGCGTATTCGTAAACATCCAGGGCTTCCGCGCATTACTTCCAATGTCAGAACTCAGCTTCGACCGCGTAGACGACCCGGCATCAATCCTCCAGATTGGCCAGGAAATCAAAGTTCAGGTAATCCACACAGACTGGAAAAACGAAAGAGTCAGCGTAAGCCTCAAAGCCCTTGAATCAAACCCATGGGATACCGTAGAAAACACAGTCAAAGTAGGCCAGAAGTTCACAGGCAAAGTAGTCCGCATCGCAGATTTCGGCCTGTTCATTAATGTAGCAAAAGGAATCGACGGCCTCCTCCATGTAAGCGAACTGGAAGGCATCACCGCCAGCACAAACTTAAAGAAGGTTTACAAAGTCGGCCAGGAAATGAATGTCGTAGTAGAAAAAATCGACCAGGCCAACAAGCGCATCTCCCTCAAATCAGCCGCTTCAGTTGAACAGGAAGAAACCGCCAGCACCTACATGTCATCCCAGTCCGACGACGGCGAAACCTACAACCCATTCGCCGCCCTGTTAAAGAAATAAAATAGAGGAGGGGAAAGCCTTCCCCTGTCTCCTGCCGCCAGTCGCTCCACAAGTGCCAAAGCCAGCTTTGACACTTGCTCCGCTTTGTCGCGTCATCCGCCACCCCTTCTAGCGGGGGTGAGCCCCCGCAACGCCCCCCTGCCATCGACCGTCATTGCAAAGTACCTCGCACCATGGCAATTCAAAGTACTCCTCGTCATTGCGAGGAGCGCAGCGACGTGGCGATCCACTTATCACCAGTCCATAACACTTGCCCACTCATTCAATACCGTGCTATAAAAAAGGATGCTAGGTGTACAATTCTTTGGATACCTGTCAAAACTCATTGCTAAAGATCTCGTTCAAAAACAATCATTTTGCTAATTTGTCATATAAATAAAAGGAAAATGTAGATTTATC
>JAEDFM010000041.1 GCA_016292805.1 Treponema sp.
ACTACCTCCACAATTCCTTACAATTTATCTCTGGCACCGCTGTCCGATTTCCCAACCTTCCTATTGATTTTTTCCTCTATGATGGTAAATTTACAATATGAAGAACTTTAATCGCATTTTATTTATCACTGTAATCCTACTTTTTTCTACCACAACAGCTTTTGCACAGGCTTCTATGCTGCAATTCAATACAAAAGACATAAATAATAAAAATATAACTGAAGCTGTGTTTAAAGACTCTAAGGTTACAATGATTAATGTATGGGGAACTTTCTGCGGTCCCTGCATTAATGAAATGCCTGATCTTGGAAAATTAAGCTCTTATTACGATAAATCAGATTTTCAGATTATTGGAATTGTAATTGACGGGGTAAACAGAAAAGGTACACCTGACTCTAAAATCATCAATAGTGCTAAAACTATTGTAGAAAAAACTGGTGCCGATTACCTTCACATTATTCCAGACAGCAAACTTCTAAATGGTGTACTCAGACAAATTTATGCAGTACCAACAACTTTCTTTGTAAACAGCAAAGGTCAAATAATTGGAAATGCTTATGCTGGTGGTCGTAATTTTGAAGACTGGCTGACTATTGTTGAATCAACTATGAAGAGTGCTGAATAATGAAGCAAAAAATTGCTCCCTTCATCATCCTTACATTAAGCATTATTCTCATTGCTGCAGGAATCTTACGGGGCGAAGCTGAAGCTGTTATAGAAAAGGCTACAAGAATCTGCATGGAGTGTATTGGAATTGGCTAGAATCTCAAAAATCCGACTGATTATACAAGCCTGCTTCACTGCTCTTTCCAACGGCTATGTAAAGGGCTTTATTCATGGCCGCATTTACAATGGAGACTTAAAATATATTTGTGTTCCAGGTCTAAACTGCTATTCCTGCCCTGGAGCCTTAGGCTCTTGCCCTATAGGCTCTCTTCAAGCAACTTTTGGCAGTCGCCAGTATAAAATCTCTCTATATGTTTTAGGCTTAATCAGTCTGTTTGGAGTTTTTCTTGGCCGCTTTGTCTGTGGTTTTCTGTGCCCCTTTGGACTTATTCAGGATTTACTGTTTAAGATTCCTTTTGTAAAAAAAATCCGCCAGTTACCAGGAGAAAAGTTCCTCCGCTGGTTCCGTTACATTATTCTTGCTGTGTTTGTTATTTTACTACCAATGCTTGTTGTTGATATTACTGGTCTTGGCGAACCCTGGTTCTGTAAGTTCATCTGCCCTGCTGGCACTCTGGAAGGTGGTATTCCTCTTGTTTTATTAAACAAAACTCTCCGCTCCGCAACAGGCTTTTTATTCAAATGGAAACTGCTTATCTTAGGTATAACTGTTCTGGCTTCTATAATTATCTACAGACCTTTCTGCCGTTACATCTGTCCATTGGGAGCCATTTACGGTCTTTTCAATAAAGCTTCTTTCTTCCGCTATAATATTGATGAGTCAAAATGTACAAAATGCGGTATCTGTCAAACTACCTGTAAACTGAATATTAAAGTTTACATAAACCCCAATTCTTTGGATTGTATTCGCTGCGGAGAATGTAAAGAAATTTGTCCTCAAAAGGCAATTGTAATAAATAAAACTAAAGGCAAACTTTCTGACAAAGAATAGAAACATCACCATTAGAAAAATCGTGATTTTCTACCATTTCAGTTATATTTGAAAGATTGTATTTATCTTCAGGATAAAGCACTACTACGCTTTCATCATCATTCTGAAGGAAATTGTGTTCGCCAAAATCTGTATAGCGGGTTGCTCCAATAGAAACAAGAAATTCTTCCGGGCAGCCTGCTTCATTTAAGTAAGCATTAAGATTTTCTGCAGGTCCTTCATCTATCTGATTATTAAACTTATCAATCATCCAGGAAACAAGCTGATCGTAAATATAGCTATAATCACGAACAGCACTGTCCTCGCCATACTGAAAAGCTTTTCCATCTCTAACCAGGAAACTGGCAATTCTATATTTATTTAAAATTCCGTTCTTAGAAAACTCATCTACAGGAATAATCTGTTCCGAAAGCCCTTTAGAAGATTCACCCCAGTTCTTTTTTAAACTGATTTTCTTTGCTCCTTCTTTACGAATGGAACAATCATTAGAAGCAGCAAAAGCAGTTGGTATAAGACTAACAACTTTTCCGTCTTTCCACTCCACCTTACAAAAAACAGCACATTCTGGTTCCAGCTGAACTTTCTGTTCACCTGATGGGTAAATAATTTTTGCAGAATCAAAAGGAAATTGTTTAAGGAACTCAGGTGTTACATTTTTCCCAACATTTATCCCTGTCCCTTTTGTCAGATTTCCAGCAGGCAAATAAGTTGGAAAAATAGCCTTAGGTGCACCGGCATCGGCCTTTACATTTGCAAAATCAACAGCTTCCCCAGCCTGTTCCAAATGGCCTGTAAAATTTCCTGCAACACCAAAGCAAGGTATATTCTTCAAATCTTTTTTCATAATTTTATCTTTCCAAAACCTTACGACCGTCAATAAACAGACCTTTTACTTTACCAGTAACTGTTCTTCCATTAAATGGAGTAAACTTTCCCTTACTATAGAACAGCTCAGAATCTACAACCCATTCTTCATCTGGATCAACTAAAGTCAAATCTGCATCATATCCGGCTTTTAAAAGACCTTTATTAATTCCAAGAATTTCAGAAGGATTTGCGGACATTAAGGCACTTAACTTCTGTGGTTCAATTCCATTTTCCTTTACTAAAACAGTGTTACAAACCGCATAAGAAAGTTCCAGCCCAGTAAAGCCTGGTGCGCCGTTTGCTTTATCTTCTGCAGTGTGAGGTGCATGGTCTGTAGAAATACAATCTACAATTCCTTCCTTAATACATTCAATCAAAGCAAGTCTATCAGATTCAAAACGCAAAGGTGGATTTACAATATTAAAGATTTCAGGATCCCCTTCTCCGCTCATTCCAATATGATGAGGTGTAACTTCGCAGGTAACACGGAAGTTTCCTTTTTCTTCAGAAGCTTCTATTGAATACTTAGCTTCGCGAATGGCATCCATACAATTTTCTGTACTTACATGACACAAATGAATATGACAATCAGCCTGCTTAGCCAGCATAATATTGCGGATAGTATAAGAATCCTCTGCAATGGCAAGAAGTTCATTAGCCTTTGTAATTGATTCTACAGTTTTTTCAGCCCGTAAGGCTTTGGCCTGTGCTACAAGAGAAGGATCTTCACAATGGCAGGCAACAACAATATTTTTCTGTCCAGCCTTAATCATACCATCCAGCATTGCCTGGGAAGAAAGTACATCCTTTCCATCTTCACTGATTACAGGAGTATATTTAACATCCAGATTATCAAGATGACTGACTGTCTGACCGTCAAAATCTTTAGTAATGCTTACAACCTGGAATAAATGTGTAAGCCCAATTGCAGCCGCTTCCCGTTCAATCTGCATTGCCATTTCTATAGAAGAAACTACAGGTTTTGTATTTGGCATTGCCACAACAGTACCAAATCCACCAGAAGCAGCCGCATGAAGTCCAGTATTCAAATCTTCTTTCTGAGTAAGCCCCGGATAGCGCATATGAACATGCATATCTACAAAGGCAGGAGTTACAGTTAATCCGTGAGCATCATAAAGCTCCACCTTACAATCGTCGCCATAACCGTCTTCTTTTAAAACTGCAGCTGCCAGCGCTTCCACAGTTTTAGAATCAGTAAAATACCCCTGAAAAACCGCTCTGATTGTTTTTTCTACAACCATCACAGCCCCTGCAGTATCCATATTTTTATCCAGCAAGCGTGCATTATATATTAAAATTGCCTTAGTCACAGATTCCCCCATACTCAAAAATATATCCCCAGAAATCTGATGACTGATGACTGAAGACTGATGACTTATATTCTAGTTATTTTTTCCAGCCAGATACAAAGTATCGCAATATTCACATTTGTAGATACCCTTTGTACGGTCAGCAAGAATAAAAGTTGGTTTTACATAATGTTCTGTCTGTGTAATACAGCGTGGATTTTTACAGTTAAAAACTCCGCTAACTTTTGAAGGAAGTTCCATTGTAATCTTACGAACAATTTTTTCCTCTTCAATTACATTTACACAAATATTTGGATCAATAAATCCCAGTACAGAAAAATCAATATTGATGATGTTATCAATTTTAATAATATCTTTTTTTCCTGATTTTTCAGATGGAACATTCTGAATAAGACAAGATGTAAATGGAGCTTTATCCAACCCAAGCCACTGATAGATTTTCCAGCCGGCACCAGCGCTAATATGATCAATTACTAAGCCGTTTTTTATTGTATTTACGTTTAACATAAAATTTCCTCTTTCTTTTTCACTCTGCATTCCGTGTGCTACCACAAAAAAAATGCCTCGTCTCGTTTCTGTCCTCGCTTCGCTGCGGAAGGACTTCGACGATTCATCTTTTTTGTTCCCGCACACACTTTACATATCCTAAAATAAATTGAACTTACCTCAAAATAAATCCAATCAAAACATATTCTTTCAGGTAAATTCAATCAAAAACTTACCACACAAATTTCTTTACGCACACACTTTACATATCCTAAAATAAATTGAACTTACCTCAAAATAAATCCAATAAAAACTTATAGGACGGGAGGGGAAAGCCTTCCCCTGGCTGCTGCCGCGAGTCGCTCCACAAATGTCAAAGCAAGCTTTGTCACTTGCTCCGCTTTGTCGCGTCATCCGCCACCCCTTCTAGCGGGCACTGTAGCTTAAGATTTGCCCGCAACGCCCACTTTTATTCCTAAATTGAACCTGTCAATTTTGCAATTAAAGCCATGCGGGCGAACATGCCGTATTTTACCTGTTTGAAGTATGCTGCTCTTGGGTCGTCATCAACTTCTGGAGTAATTTCATTTACCCGTGGAAGTGGATGAAGAATAATCATGTTTTTGCGGGCAAGCTTCATTTTTTCGCTGTCCAAAATGTAAACGTCCTTTAAGCGGATGTAATCCTGTTCATTAAAGAAACGTTCCTTCTGAACACGAGTCATGTAAAGAACATCAAGTTCGCCCATAACTTCTTCAAGGCTTTCTACAATTTCGTATTTAACACCAGCTGGTTCAAGTACGTTTGTAATCAAATAATCTGGTACAGTAAGTTCTTTTGGACTAATAAAAATGAACTTGTTTCCCTTAAAGTGGCGTAAAGCTTCTGCTAAAGAATGTACAGTGCGTCCAAACTTTAAGTCTCCACAGAAACCTACTGTATGGTTTTCCAAACCACCTAAAAGCTGACGGATTGTAACTAGGTCTGTTAAAGTTTGGGTTGGATGATAGTGGCCGCCATCACCAGCATTAATAATTGGACAGGCAGAATACTTGCTTGCTAAAAGAGCAGCACCTTCTTTTGGTGTACGCATTGCAATAACATCAGCATAAGAAGAAACTACACGGATTGTATCTGCCAAAGTTTCACCTTTTGATGTAGAAGTATTGTTAGCATCTGAAAAGCCTTCAACAGAACCGCCCAAACGGAGCATTGCGGCTTCAAATGAAAGTCGTGTTCTAGTGCTTGGCTCAAAAAAAAGTGTCGCAAGAATTTTCCCGCGACACACATCATTAAAAGATTTAGGATCAACAATCATCTGTTCTGCCAATGAACAAATTTCTTCAATTTCTGATACAGTTAAATCATCAGGCTGTATTAAATGACGACCAGTTAACATTCGGTAAACCTCTTTTAGAATTTTTATGAGTATACCAAAGAAACTGGGAAATTGGAAGTTTATTCTTCTATATCTTCACTTTTTACATCCTTAGCATCAGTTGCCCCAAAAGGTATGCTAAGATAACCACCTCTTTTTTGAAAAAACGGCAAAACAACGCAAACGTAAAAATTTAATTGGAAACTTTTATAGATAAGACTTACAGCAAGTCTAAAAAAAAATCGGAATAAATTCAATTTTCATATTTAATGATTTGTTATCTACCCGTTAAACCCTAATTGAGAAATTCAATACATTGCGATAAAATAAATCCAGAAAATAATTAAATATATAGAGGAATAAAATGGCATTTGTTGATGAATTGTTAAACAAAGCAAAAGCTGCTAATAAAACAATCGTTCTTTGCGAAGGTGAAGATAAACGTGTTGTTGAAGCTGCTTCAAAAATCGTAAGAGACGGAATCGCCAAAATCATTCTTATTGGTTCAGACGACGACATTAAAGCAAGCGGATCTAACGCTGACTTAAGCGGTGTAACTGTTGTTGATCCTGCAAAAGACCCTAACGCAGATAAATATGCTGAACTTTTGTTCAAAGCTCGTGAAGGAAAAATCAATAAAAAAACTGGAGCTCCAGAATATGCTGATGTTGCAGCAGCAAAAGCAGCAATTCTTAAAGATCACACAATGTATGGTGCTCTTATTCTTAAAGCAGGAGATGCTGATGGATTTGTTTCTGGTGCATGCCATTCAACAGCTAACACACTCCGCCCAGGTTTACAGGTAATTAAAACTGCTCCTGGCTTCAAAACAGTTTCTTCTTGTTTCATTATGGTTGCTCCAGAATGTGGTAACAAATATGTTCCAGAAGGTGTTGCAGTATTTGGCGACTGTGCTATCAACATTGAACCAAGTGCAGAAGAACTTTCAGATATCGCAATTGCTTCAGCAGATACAGCAAAGAAAATTGGTGGAATTGAACCACGGGTAGCAATGCTTTCTTTCTCTACAAAAGGTTCTGGAAACGATGCAAAATTCTACGACACAGTTTCTAAAGTTCAGAAAGCTACAGAACTTGCTAAAGCAGCTGCTCCAGATTTAGCTTTGGACGGAGAATTCCAGTTTGACGCTGCAGTTGCTCCAGAAGTTGGAGAACTTAAAGCTCCAGGTTCAAAAGTTGCAGGTCATGCAAATGTATTCATCTTCCCTAACATTAACGCAGGTAACATCGGTTACAAAATCTGCCAGCGCATGGGTGGCTGGATGGCAATTGGTCCTATCTGTCAGGGCTTTGCAAAACCATTAAACGACTTAAGTCGCGGTTGTAACGTAGAAGATATTATCGCTACAGTTGCTGTTACTGCACTTCAAGCGTAAAACTGCGAGTTTTCGTAAGAAAACTCGGTAGTGAGCGCAGCGAACGTACATTACAGGCTTAAAAATATCAGGAGGGGAAGGCCTTCCTCTCCTGATATTTTTTTTAATGCTTTATATTCTCTATTTATTTTCGCAAAGCCACAAAAGGCCTTCAACCATTGCTTCGTGTTCGCAAGGTGCAATGCGGGCATAAAGTGAATCAGGATCATCACCTGGAAGGACCGGTACTTTTTTCTGAATCAAAATCTTACCACCGTCGCATTCGCCGCTAACAAGGTGAATTGTACATCCAGATTCTTTTTCTCCCGCAGCAAGAACTGCTTCATGAACATGATGTCCCCACATTCCAACGCCACCAAACTTTGGCAGCAAAGCAGGATGAAGATTTATAATCTTACCTTCGTAAGCTTTAAGAATATCTCCAGCCAAAACTGTGAGCCAGCCTGCCTGAACAATTGCTTCAACTCCGTTAGCCTTACAAAGTTCAAAAACAGCATTACTTACAGCAGTACGCTTTGTATCACGGTCTGCAGCATGTGCAGCTTCCTTTCCCATAACAGAATAAGGAGACGTAATAGCAGCAGGAATATTTGCTTTAGCAGCTCTTTCCAATGCATAAGCATCTTTATGGTCAGAAATTACAATTACAATTTCATAAGGACATTTTTCGCCCTGTTCAATCTGATAATCAATCAATGCCTGAAGGTTTGTTCCTCCACCACTTACTAACACAGCAACTTTTGTTTTCATATATTTTTCTCCACTAATTGGTCACGGATTGCACGGATTTTTCGGATAAATTAATTTTATCATTAAAAACTCGCTTTATTTCCACTTTGTTTCCACCAAAATTTATCAGTAGCCCAATTTGCTTTTTTGTAGCTACCAGATAATTACATAACTGAGCTTTATGAATATCAGTTAATATCTATACTGATTTTAACTCAACCACTATTTTATTTTCAACAAGTAAATCTATAATATAGTCTCCTACAATAGTATTTTTGTAATACACCTTCACAGGTTTTTGACATTCTACAGATAATCCTCTTGATTTCAATTCAACAGCAAGAGAATTTTCATATACTTTTTCTAAAAATCCGTACCCTAGAGTATTCCCAACTTCATAGGCTGCACCAATGATTTTTTCTGTAATACTATCTGTATCTTTACAAATATCCGCTTAATCCGTGTAATCCGTGACTATATATTAATATTTTAAAGATAACAAAAAAAACCACAGAATAACAAAGAAAATCAATGTTAATCTGTGGTTATCAGTAACTAATCTAAATATTCTTAATTTTTATTAATCAACAAATAAAACAGCGTCTTTCTGGCCTTTTACTTCGCCTTCGGCGTAGGCTACACGACCAATTTTGTATGCCTTCATATCTGGACAATAATCTTTGTGATATTTTGAAGCATTAGCATTGAACATTTCAAGAACTGCATCTGCTTCTTTTGCGTTTACAGCCAATACCATACCAATACCCATGTTGAAAGTATTGTAAATAGTATTCAAATCAGCACCGCGGCGAATCAATTCACCAAATACAGGAGGGATGTCCCATGAATCGCGTTTGATGATAGAAATCAACTGTTTCTTACCTTCTTTAGCTTTTGGATACATACGAGGAATATTTTCGTAGAATCCGCCACCTGTTACATGAACCATACCGTGAATTGCTTTACGATATTTTCCAAGAACTTCCATTACAGGTTTTACATAAATACGAGTTGGTGTAAGAAGTACTTCACCAATTTTTTTACCAGTATCTTTTCCATCAACAATAAATGGATCATCAAAATTCTGAACAAGTTTACGAACCAAGCTGAAACCGTTTGAATGAACACCAGTTGAAGAAAGACCAATAAGAACATCGCCCTCTTTAATTGCTGAACCGTCAATCATTTCTTTCTTTTCGCCAACGCCTACACCAAAACCAGCAAGGTCATATTTTCCAACATCATAGAAACCTGGCATCTCAGCTGTTTCACCACCAAGAAGTGCACAACCTGTATCTACACAACCGTCTGCTACACCTTTTACTAAATCTGCAGCAACATCAGCTTCAAGTTTTCCACAAGCAATGTAATCAAGGAAGAAAGATGTCTGAACACCACAACAAAGAA
The DNA here is from genome assembly GCA_016292805.1 of Treponema sp. Classification (GTDB taxonomy): domain Bacteria; phylum Spirochaetota; class Spirochaetia; order Treponematales; family Treponemataceae; genus Treponema_D. Next base: position 9,213 of record JAEDFM010000041.1, read on the forward strand.
TGTCGTTTACGCTCATAGCAACACAGTCTATACCAACTGTATCATATTTTTTCATCTGGAAAGCAACATCCAGTTTTGTACCAACACCATCTGTACCAGAAACCATTACAGGATTTTTATATCCCTTTGGTATTTCAAACATACCAGCAAAGCTTCCAAGACCTGTAAGCATACCAGGAATCATTGTACGTTTTGCATGATCCTTATATTTGTTTACTGCGCGGTAACCTTCTTCAACATCAACACCTGATTCTTTGTAAGATGCCATTTTGACACTCCTATGAATTATTAAGCACAGAAAATTTGTGATTTTCCTGAATGTGTACATTATATCAAGTTTTCAATTTAGTGAAAACTAGGAACAGAATGTACATGAGTAAAAATCATTTCTGCAATAATTTGAACACCTTATCTTCAGGATTAAAAGCAACACCTTCCCCATCCTGTTCTGTCGGGTACGAGCCTTTTGTAAAATATTTTTCCAGAAGATTTATATAGTAAAGAGCGACTTTGTCTTCCGGCTGTTTTTCCGAGATTACCTTAAATGCAGCCAGAGCTTTATCATAGTTTCCATTTTCAAAAACAGACAAAGCCGATTCCCACTCAGTACAATCATAAGTTTCGGCTTTATCATCCTTTAATCCAATCAACTCATATAAACGGATTGGTGTATTTACATTTACAACTCTGACTCTATCCAGACTGCGAACTACAAAAGAATCATCAAGTAAATTACGGGTAGCTTCACTAATAAGAATGCCACCTGTAGAATACTGTTTGTTTACACCTTCCAGACGGGATGCCAGATTTACATTGTTTCCCATCATTGTGTAATTCTTTTTATTTTCAGAACCAAAATAACCAGCAATCATTTCGCCGGAATTAATTCCAATTCTGGTAAACAGAGTTTTATTATTATCCTTCATGATTTTAAATGCCGAATACAACTCCTCCGACATTCCCGCTGGTTTTTCCTCAGCGGCAGTTTGCAATATGTATTCGTTTAACTGCACTTCAGTTTTTTTCATTTTTATTGCAGCACGACAGGCTCTGGCAGCATGGTCTTCCATTTGGATTGGAGCACCAACCATAGCAACAATTGCATCCCCTTCGTATTTATCTACGGTTCCATGTTCTTCAATAATAATTTCAGACATTCTTGTAAGATAGAAATTCAAAAGCTGACCTAACTCTCCAGCGGTGAGCAATTCACTAAAAGAACTGAATTTCTGAATATCTGTAAAAATGGCAGACATATGAAAATTATCTCCACCAAGCTTAAAGCTGTCAGGATTATTTACAATCTGATTAACTACATCCTTTGAAAGACACTGACTGAAAGCTGATTTCAAAAATCGTTTCTGTTTTCCTTCTGTCATAAAACTAACAATAAGAGAGATTACAAAAGAAATTCCAAATCCAAACAAAGGTGCAACAAAAAGCAGCCAGATTCCAAAACGGAAAATATAATATGGCAACCATAATCCTAAACAGAAAGCTGCTGCAAACCATATTACAATTGAAACAATAATTCTTTTCTGTCCATGTCTTGTTTCCCCAAAACTGATACACAAACTACCGGCAAAGCACAAAAACAAAATCCAGAGCATATTAAGGAAAACTGGAACTTTATGAATAAAACTATTGTGTAAATAATTATCAAGAGTTGTAATGTGAACTCCAACGCCAGCGTAAACCTGATTTACAGGAGTTGAACATATATCGAACAAACCGCTGGCATAAACTCCTAAATAAAAATAGGCACCTTCACACATATCGGGAGTAAAATATCCTTCCACTCCATTTTTCCAGTCCCGGTAACCTTCCAGAATTTCGTGTGCAGGCCAGATTGTATAATTGTCCACAGAATTCTGATAGCGCAAAAGAAGAGTTCCATTTTCAAGGAAAGGTAAATCTTTGGTGATTTTTCCCTCTGTTAAATATATGGGAGCAAATCCAAGGGATGGATATAATTTTTCATCAATTTGAAATTCAAAGCGACCACGACGAATAATATCATCATTGTCCATATTAGAATTAATATTACCTATCAATGCCGCATTTTCTTTTAATTCTGGTATTGGAAAAATAACTTTTCCGTCATCATTAACAAAAACTGATTGAATAACTTTTCCGCTGTCTTTTTCAGCCCGTGCAAATTCCCTGTCATCCTCTGGACCATAAATGGAAGGCTCATCAAACATCAAATCAAAGGCAATAGATTTTCCGTTGCCGGCAGAAATAAAATTAATTATTTGAGCATAGGCTTTTCGTGGCCAGGGCCATGACCAGCCGTAATTTTCTACAGCCCAGTCAAGGCTGTCCTGTGTTATGGCAATAAAAATTATATTCTGGTCAGGTCTGACATATTTAGAAGAACCAACCATTCTGGAATCGTAGGTTTTATTTTCCAGAAAAGTAAAAACATTACAAAAATAAAGTGCCACAGTTAATATAAATCCACAACAGGCAACAATAATTCCTCGTGTCCATATTTTTGCAGTACTTTTTTTCATAAACTCTATCCGTACTTTTTTAGAAATTTTCTTTTACAGAATCAAAACGAGCCTGGCGAACTTTTGCTGAAGCACCCTTAAACTTTTTAATTTTGTTATTGCTTTTTGCAGTCTTTATACGAGTTTCAGGTTTTGGATGAGTTTTACTCCAGCCATATCCTGATGTATGATTTTCAAGAATTGTAAGAAGATCAATCATACAGGCAGGATCAAAACCAGAATCAGCCATAAGATTCATAGCATATTCATCTGCTTCGAATTCCATAGATTTAGAGAAACCTGTATTCATTAAAGTTGTAAACATTGAAGTTCTGGTTTCATCAAAAATCTTAAGATCGTTATCAGAAAGCTTTGAATTTTCCTCCTGCATAATATTCAGCATTTGGGTAAACACATCTACTCCCCGGTTTGTTTTAATTGAAATCATTGCATGACTAAGCTGAATGTGAGAAATTTCGTGAGCAATAACAGCAGCCAATGCATCTTCTGATTCAGCACATTCAATTAATCCACGAGTAACAAAAATATGCCCACCAGGAGTTGATAAAGCATTTACTTCTGCAGTATCAAGAATTGCAACATAGTAACCCTTGTACAAATATGGAACATAAGAATTCATAACAAGGGCAGAACAGATTTTGTTAACATACTCTGTTGCCTTCTCATTATTGTAGAGCTTATATTGTCCCAAAACTGAACTGGCAACTGCCCGTCCAATAATATATTCATCCTCTGGAGTTATTCCTTTAATGACAGCTGTAGTAGATTTTACAAGAGCTCCATATTTTTCAACTTTTTCATTTTTATATATAGAATTACTAACTTTTTTTTCTTTATCTGATTTATCATTAATTTCATCAATTTCCTGAGAAACAGAAATAACAGTTGAAATTACATCTAAGGTTACACAACTTGTAAAAAGCAAAGGTAACAAACAAAAAAAAAGGCAAAGTATTTTTTTCATTATTCTTCACCTCCATTCAACTGGCCTTCTTCTATAAAGAGAAGAACCTTTTCCTGGCTTACACCAAAGCTTTCTATCAAATCTACCTTTTCGAAATTTTCTCCTACGGTCTCCTTAAAAACCTTTTCAAAACCAGAGTTTGCACCACGACCTGCAAGTGCCAGTTCTTTTGCTGTAACACTAACTTTAGAAGCTGCAACCTTTCGTTCCGAAAGAGAACTTGCAGGAACCCAGCCCGCTACTTTATCATCAACCTTTATCTGAACCCAGCCTTTTTTTTCCATAACAACAGAAACTACATTACCGTAATTTACAGTTAACACAGTCTTAGCCTTAACAGAAGGTTTATCTTTTACAGATAAATCTGAAACCTTTACATACATTGCTGAACCAATTTCAGCAAAAAGATTTGCAGTAATAAAAAATGCTAGAGCAAAAATTGTAAATCTTTTTATTAAATATTTCATACAAAAAATTATATCACACATGAACATTTGCTCCTATATCTATTTCTCTTTATAATGGAAAACATGATTAAAGAAATAACTATTACTGTAAAACCTGAAGAAGAAAAAAATCTAAAGCTTCATAAATCCCTTGCATTAAAAGAAATTAAAAAAAACGGTGGAAGCATTCCTTCTGGAGAAGCTGTCCTTGTATTCGTAAAAAAATCTATTGATGCACGCCATGGTCAGCTTAAGCTGCACCTTCGCTATAAAGTTTACATTGGAGAAACTCCAGATGAAGCAACTCAGAAAGGTCAGAATCAGCTGCCAGAATGGAAAACTGCAAGTGGAAATAAATCAGTAATAATTATTGGTGCAGGCCCTGCCGGTCTTTTTGGTGCACTTACTTTGCTGGAAAAAGGAATTAAACCTGTAATTATTGAACGGGGAAAAATGACTCCTGAACGCAAAAAAGATATTGCTTTAATCAGTACAAAAGGTCTGGTAAACAGCGACAGCAATTACTGCTTTGGAGAAGGCGGTGCCGGTACTTTTTCTGACGGTAAACTTTATACCAGAAGTAACAAGCGTGGAAACATTGACCGTATCCTGCAGATTTTTGCTTACTTTGGTGCCGATAAAAAAATTCTTACAGATGCTCATCCTCATATTGGAACAAATAAACTGCCACAGGTAATAAACAATATGCGTAACAAAATTATTGAGTTAGGTGGGGAGTTTTATTTTAATACACGGGCAACTGAACTTTTGGGAAGCAATGCTTCTGTAACAGGTGTTCGCACAATTAATGTTCATACAAATGAAGAAAAAATTTTTACTGCAGATGCAGTTGTTCTGGCTACCGGTCATTCAGCATCTGACATTTATCATATGGTGGCAAAAATGAATCCAGCTTCTTTGGAAGCAAAAACTTTTGCAGTGGGAGTTCGTGTTGAGCATCCTCGCGTTCTTATTGATGCAATTCAGTATCACGGAATGCCAAAAGGAGAACTGGGCGCAGCAGAATATAGAGTTACAGCTCAAGTAGAAGAACGAGGAGTTTATTCATTCTGTATGTGTCCTGGTGGATTTGTAGTTCCTTCTTCCAGCGGACCAGATGAAATTGTTGTAAACGGAATGAGTGCTGCAGAACGAAACTCTAAATGGTCAAACGCAGCAATTGTTGTAGAAACCAGGCCAGAAGACATTCCTGCAGAATACATTGCTCAGGCAAAAACAGATGGTTGTACAGCACTGGCAGGATTGTACTTTAGAACAACTTTGGAAAAAGCTGCAAAGGACAACGGTCAGGGTCAGGCTGCTCCTGCACAACGCCTTACAGATTTTCTTGATAACAAAAAATCTAAGGACTTGCCTGTTTCAAGTTTTACAGCCGGACTTGTATGCTCTAATCTTAATTCCTGGATGCCACCACAAATTACAACCCGCCTTGCACAGGGCTTTAAAATAATCAATAAAAACATGAAAGGTTTTATTTGCGAAGATGCACTTATGATTGCCATTGAAACAAGAACCAGCACTCCAGTTCGCATTTTACGAGACAAAGAAACCTGCGAATGCTGTGGAATTAAAAACCTCTATCCTGCAGGCGAAGGTTCAGGCTATTCTGGCGGAATTGTATCCAGTGCTATGGATGGAGAAAATATTTGTCAGAAGATTATTAATCGAATATAATTTAAAATTATGGAAAAACGATGGATTACAACGGAGAGGGTTGTAGCTATCACAGCTTCTGTATTTTTGTCAGTTGCATTTATTGTTAGCATTATTATTGGCGGCGAACCAAAGTGCATTATTCCACACACTGAAATTTTTATTCCTTGTGTGCATTTAGTTTGCGTAACACTTGCAATTATTTGTATATTTGTTCCACGCTTTTATTTACAGTTTATGATCATGCAGATTGAATCAGTTCTTACTATTCTAACTGCACTTCCATTTTTAGGTATCTTCCTCTTTTATGGTTCGGTTTTTATTTTCATGTGTCAGCAATACACAATGAAACATATAATTAGAGCTCTTTCTTTTTTTGGAGTAATTCATGTTATTGCTCTGGTATTAACCTACCCTCATGGAGTACCAATGACATTTGTTACTATTGCCTGTTCAATTTTCTATGCCAGCTTCTTTGTATGGATTTATGTAATTCTTAAAACAAAGTTTTCATGCTTTACACCATCAAGAATTTCTTACCATTCAACTATCAGTAATAAGTTACCTGGTACAGAACTTAAACTGTCAGACTTTAAGCTTAACGAAAGACAACGTACTTTCATAATTGAAAACCTTCACAATCAGCTTTCATATAAAGCTCTTAGCGAAAAATATAATGTAAGTGTTTCAACTGTAAAAAAAGAATTTTCCCACATATTTGATGTATTTGGAGTTTCCAAACAGGAAGAATTACATCTGCTGCTTTTACAGTATCAGGTAATTGAGTAAATCAAAAATCTAAAAATCAATTTAAAACAAAAAAGCCTGCATCTAAATTGCAGGCTTTTTGTTACAGTGTAGAAAAAAATTTGGCCAAAACATTGGCAGACTTTTTTAAATCACCTATAAAAGGCGGTCTAAATAATTCTTAATTGACCGTCTTTTTTATAGGCTTAATAAACTCTCCAATGCCCGGTATAAACCGATATATAAAAAAGAAGGAACAATTACTTTTTAATCTTGTATAAATCTTAAGTTTTATAAAAAAAAATTACAACAAAAAATAATAAATAACAAAAAAAATAACCTTAGTTATTCAAAAATAACCAAGGTTACCCTATTTTTTATTAAATGTTCTATTTTAGAAGAGAAATTTACAACACAGCTTTTAAAAATTGCTGTAATCTTTCGCTTTTTGGGTGCTGAAAAATCTGTTCTGGAGTTCCTTCTTCAGCAATATAACCACCGTCCATAAAAATAACTCGGTCTGCAACCTCCCGGGCAAAGCCCATTTCGTGAGTTACAATAGCCATAGTCATTCCTTCATTAGCCAGATCCTTAATTACATTAAGAACTTCGCCTACCATTTCAGGATCCAGCGCAGAAGTTGGTTCATCAAAAAGAATTACCTCAGGATCCATTGCCAAGGAACGCACAATAGCGATTCTCTGTTTCTGACCGCCACTTAAAGTAGATGGATACACATTTGCTTTATCCTGCAAACCTACCCTTTCCAAAAGTTTCATTGCATGTTCTTCGGCCTGAGCCTTAGTTTTAAGCTTAAGAGATACTGGTGCAAGTGTAATATTTTCCAGAACTGTAAGATGTGGGAAAAGATTAAAATGTTGAAATACCATTCCCATCTTCTGGCGGCATTTATCAAGATCAGCTTTTGGATCTGCCATATCAACGCCGTCAAAAAGTATATGACCTCCATTTGGAGTTTCCAGTCTGTTTAGACAACGGAGGAATGTACTTTTACCTGAACCAGAAGGCCCAATAACAACAATCTTTTCACCCTTTTCAATATTAATTGAAAGGTCTTTAATTACATGTAAATCACCAAAACTGATTTTAAGATTCTTAACTTCTATCACTGCGTGCCAACCTTTTTTCTACAATTCCAAAAATTTCTGTAAGACCGACTGTAAGAATTAAATAGATTACAGCACAAGTCAAAAGTGGAATCCAGGCGTTGTAAGTTGAGTTACGAATCATATCGCCGGCTTTAGTTAAATCCATAACAGCAATAAAGCTTGCTACAGATGTCTCTTTAATCAATACAATAAATTCACTGGTGTAAGTAGGAAGAACAGCTTTTACTGCCTGAGGCAAAACAATCTTAAACAAAGTCTGCCATTTACTTAATCCAAGTGAACGACCTGCTTCTGTTTGGCCACGGTCTATTCCCTGAATTCCTGCACGGAAAATTTCTGTACAATAAGCTCCCGAATTAAATCCATATGCTAAAATTGCAACAACAAGTCTTGGAAGTCTTAAAGGTGCAAAAATAACAAAATAGAAAATCATCAGCTGAGTTGCTAAAGGGATACCGCGAAGAATTGTGGTATACAAATTAGCAAAAGCTTTTGCAATCTTATTATCAGAAATTTTCATAAGGGCAAAAATACAGCCCAAAATTGTTCCAATAAGAATTGCGCAGATTGCAATTAACAATGTTATGCCAAGGCCTTTAAAAATAAGGACATAACGTTCACCGGCAATCATTGTGTCATAAATTGTTTGAAGTAATGTTCTCTGATCCATCTGGTTCCTGCTAAAAAAATAAGACCGATAGAAAAACTCTACCGGCCTCCCTAATATACTTAGATTATATTAGATATTTTATTTACGTACAATAATAACCTGTTCAGAAGCAAAATATGGAACTGAAAAGTTTACATTCTTTTTGCGTTCTTCTGTTACTGACATACCTGCAGCAATGAAGTCGATTGTATCTGCCTGAAGAGCTGGAATAAGACTGTCAAAAGCCATATCTACAACTTCAAGTTTTGCACCACATGTATCAGCAATTTTTTCACCCATTGTAATATCAAAACCAACAATGTTTTTTCCTTCAACATATTCAAATGGAGGGAAAGCTGCATTAGTTCCTAATTTTACAGTTCCATCTGTTTTTTCAGATTTGAAAGCAGGAATCTTAATGTTTCCGTCAACTGGCATAAATGCATTTACCAATTCTTCATACTGACCACTGTCTTTCATTGTAGTGATTGTTTTATTAATTGCAGCAAGAAGTTCATCATTTCCTTTCTTTACAGCAATTGCATATTCTTCTTTGTTGTCTGCAAAATATGGATCGCGAACAATTTTCAAATCAGAATTGCGGCTAACAATTTCAAGTGCAGGAAGTTCATCAAGAACAACTGCATCCAATGTTCCATTCTTCAAATCCAAAGCAGCATCAATACCACTTTTAAAACCTGCTACGGAAGCAGCCTTTGACTCATTCTGAGCCCAGGCATCACCCGTTGTACCAGACTGAACACCAATCTTTTTTCCTTCAAGATCAGCAATACCATTAATAATAACCTCTTTTTTTGCACAACCAGCAAACATTACACAAGCTAAAGCTGCAGCAAATAAAACGCTTTTTTTCATAAAAAACTCCATTAATAATAAGTTTTAATTAGTAAATAATAATAATTTTAAAATATATAAGCAACCTTTTTTTTATACTTCTTTTCTATATATAATAATTTATTTAATTGACATTTTATCAGATTATGTCATGATGTAATTAGAAAAATTATAAAGGAGAATATGGTATGCCAAAATTTACTTTTGATAAAAGCCTTCCTCATAATATTCCTCTTCTGTTCAAAAAACGGGCAAAAGAATATCCTGAAACAAATCTTCAGGCTGCCAAAAATAAAGCAGGAAAATTTGAATACTACACATACAGTA